>JAZSJG010000074.1:0-15423 GCA_045534215.1 Eubacteriales bacterium | reverse complement strand
AAAAACAAGTAAAAATGCAATAAATTCATATAAAACAATATTTACTCTGAATCCATCAATTGATTCAACTATTTGACCGAGTAGTTCATCCTCGCTTTCGTTCTTTGGAAAGGGGAGATATATATTGTAAACTTTCGTATATCCGATAACTCGCGTTATTTCATCCGGTAAACAAGCAGTGTATGTCGGCAAAACATATTTGTCTATTTTCTTAATTCTGTTATTTGAAAGCTCTTCTGTAGAATCGATAGCGGCATAATTGTTTACCAATCCGAAGTCTAGAACCAATACTTCACCGTCATCTGTAAGAAGTATTTGCTCGTTTTTGTCGTTAATATACGTAGCAGATGTTGAATTTATGTTGTAACTTGTCAGTCCTACAGAGAGAATGACAGAGAATATCAAAAGAGAAAAAGTTGCTCCAAGATATGTCTTTTTATGTTTAACATTAAGTATTAGAAAAAGATAAAATGAAACACTAACTAAAATCAACAGTATTTTAACACTCGAAAATTCAATGGAAGCATATATCCAGTCAATATCAGAAAGAAATGCGACCGAATCCAATATGAACTTTCCGAAAATGAATGCAATATTTCCTATAGAAATAAAGCTACCAAAAATTAGGACGCCAATACCAAGATATATAAAAATCTGAATAAGAAAAGAATATACCAGTGTCGAAATCAGTGAAGCAACCGATATTCCATCAAACAAAATCGCATTAAAAATTACTGTTGCACTAATTGCAAAAAGTGAAGATACTATTCCTATGAATAGATTGTTTAAAAAGGTTGGCTTGTGATAATTTTCGGCAGAAATCTCTCCCATAACGACTATTCCCAGTGTTGCAAAAGCCGAGAGCCATAAAGAAATATCAAATATTGCATATGGTTCAAAAATAATAATCAAGACAACAGAAATTGCAAGACTTGTTAGAGAATCCCTGCCGGATGAAAGCAAGAATAAAAACGAATTAATTATCAGCATAAATCCCGCACGCATAACAGAAAGCGGAAATCCGACAAGCATCATGTAAAGGAATGTAAATATTATATTTACACTCAATACATATTTCTTATTAAGTCCTAAAAGAAATAACAAAGAGGATATTGCAAATGAGAGAAGTGTTAAGTGAAGACCGCTAAGCGCAAGTATGTGAGTTATACCCAATCTTGTGAAGTCCAGATAAATTTGCGGATGTAAATAGCTTCTTTCGCCAAGAATTATGGCTGCAAGCAATCCTCCTACCTTTTGGTCGGTATGATATACTGTTTTTCTTGCAAGCGTTTCTCTAAATGAATCTATCTTATATCTAAGAGTAAAATCATTTACTGCATGAACCGAAAAATCATAAACATTATACATTTCTGCCGAAACACCGTAAGAATAGGTAGTTTTATCATTGTAATCTACCGAGGAAAATAACTTTCCTGAAACTTTAACGGTAGCGCCAATAGAATAATCACCAAATTCCGAGGGGCGCAGCTTCAGTGCAATATTATACGAAGAAAAAGGTTCATCGTTAATGTTATCTGTCTTTATATACAAAATCTTGTTGTACTCAGTTCTTTGAATGTCGGTTATTCTTCCTATCACCGAAACGTCTTCGTCTTCAAATCGTTTAGCTGCATCAAAATATAAATCAAAGTATAAGTGTGAGAATAAAACAGACATAAATACAACAGAGAATAATAATGTCAGAAAGGAAATCCTTTTCTTAAAAAATATCTCATATAAAACATTTAATAGGAGCGAACTTATCGCTCCTATTAACAATATATTCTTAAGTATACGTCCGTCTATAACAGAGTAAAAGAAAAAGAACGAAACGAATGTAAACAGTAAAGTAAATAACGGTCTTTTGCTAAAAATAGCCATATTGATTAGTCCTTTTGGGCAAAACTTTTTCTAATCATTTCATAATACGCTTTTGCTGCTTGCTCAGTCTTGTTTGTTCCAAATTCATAATACCGTTTGCCTATCAAATCGCTTGGTAAATATGTTTGCTCCACATAATTGTTTTTGTAATCGTGCGGATATAGATACCCCTCAAAATTTGGGCTTTGCAAATGCTTCGGTATCTGAGTACCAAATCCTTTATCTAAATCTTCTTTTGCTTTGTGATATGCCATATAAGCACTGTTGGATTTTGGAGCTGTAGCAAGAAGGAGCGTTGCATTTGAAAGCGGAATTACCGCCTCCGGCATTCCAACCGCCTTTGCTGTTTCAACACAGGAATGTGTGACAACAGCAGCCAAAGGATACGCAAGACCAATGTCCTCATTGGCAATTACCAATAACCGACGTGCAGCTGTAATGAAATCTCCCGAAGCTAAAATCTTTGCAAGATAAAAGATTGCCGCATCCGGATCAGAGCCGCGTATGGATTTTTGTAAACAGGAGAGTAAATTATAGTGCATATCGCCATCTTTGTCATAATGTCCGACAAGCGTTGGGACAAGCTGCTTAAGATTTTCAACAGTTATTTCTGAATCAGAAATGTAAAACGCATTCTCAAGCAAGCTTATAGACATTCTGACATCTCCCCCAGAGCTTGATGCAATATCAAACAATACGTCTTTGCTTGCCGTCTTTTCAACAGAAAATTCGGTATTAAGGATTTTGAGAGCTCGTTCAAGCGTTGGTATCGTTTCTTCGCTTTTTACGTTTTTGAATTCAAAAACAGATGAGCGTGACAGTATTGCATTATAGACGTAGTAATATGGATTTTCAGTTGTGGAAGCAATAAGTGTTATCTTTCCGTTTTCTATAAATTCAAGCAAGCTCTGCTGTTGCTTTTTGTTGAAATACTGAATCTCATCAAGGTAGAGAAGAGTGCCATTAGAAGAAAAAATGTTATCAGAGGAGGAAATTACCTCTTTAATGTCCGATATTGATGCTGTTGTAGCATTAAGCTTAAATAACTGCATTCCGGAAAGTGAAGCAATGATATTGGCAACGGTAGTCTTGCCCGTGCCGGGAGGACCGAAAAATATCATATTTGGAATTCTCTTGTTTTCAACAAGCTTCCTAAGTATTCCATTCTTTCCGACAAGGTGTCCTTGTCCTGCAATTTCATCAAAGCTTTTAGGACGCATTCTGTCAGCCAAGGGTGTATTTATCATAATTAACTCCAAATTAAGTTTTAAGAAATTGTTGATTCCGAAATCGAAAACTTCGTATTAAATTCTTTTAGAAGAAGATGATTTTCAGGTAATACTAAAAAGGGATCTTTATCCGCAAGAGCTTTAGCTTCAGAAAAAGCCCTTTGCAGAAGCTCTTTGTCATCGCAAAGATTTGCAAGCTTGAATTCAAACCCGCCGCTTTGACGAAGATTTCCTGAAGAGATAGAGGCAAAGAAATCACCGGGACCTCTCATAAATAAATCCTTTTCCGCTATCTGATACCCATCATACGTTGTCTTCATTATCTCCATTCTTTGCTTCGCCTTTTCGCTATCGAGATTAGAAACAAGAACGCAATAAGATTTCCTTTTTCCTCGTCCAACACGACCGCGTAATTGATGTAATTGTGCAAGACCAAAGCGGTCGGCATCCTCTATGACCATAAGAGATGCATTAGGTACGTTAATACCAACTTCAATTACCGTTGTTGAAACTAAAACATCACATTCTCCCGAAGAAAAGCGTTGCATAATGGCATCTTTTTCTTTTGCTTTCATCTTGCCGTGCAGGACTTCTATTCTTAAGCTAGGTAATTTCTGCCTTAAATTATTGGCATATTCTTCGACATTTTTAATATTTCTGCTGCTGTTTTTTCGCACTAAAAGTTCTGTTAATGATGAGGGAGTAAAGAAGAGGTCATCATCGCCTTCAGATGCGTTTTTTTCTATCGCAGGACAAACAATATAACATTGACCGCCGTTTTCTATTTGTTTGGATATAAAACCGTTAAGACGCTCTCTGTAAGAGTCATCAATAACAAAAGTGTCTACTCTTTGTCTGCCTTTTGGCAATTCTGTAATACGTGAAATATCAAGGTCTCCGTACAAGGTCAAAGCAAGAGTTCTAGGAATAGGTGTTGCACTCATAACAAGCAAATGTGCCGCGCTTGTCTTGTTCTTCAAAACAGCTCTTTGACCAATTCCGAACCTATGCTGCTCATCCGTAATTATAAGTCCCAGATTGTTGAAATTCACTCCGTCAGAAATCAGAGAATGTGTCCCGACGAGTATATCAATATTTCCATTTTCAAGTTCTTCGCATATTCTTCTTTTTTCTTTTGGCGTTGTTGAACCAATCAAGAGTTCGCATTTGATATCAAAGGAAGAGAGCAGGGATGTAATATCAGCATAATGTTGTTTTGCGAGTATTTCCGTCGGCACCATTAGCGCTGATTGAAAGTTGGATTTTGCTGCAATGAACATTGCAATTATGGCACAAATAGTTTTGCCCGATCCAACATCACCGACAATTATTCTACTCATTGGAGTTTTTTTGCTTTCGCCTTTTCTTTTTACAATATCAGAATAAATGTCGTTTACTGCGTTCTTTTGTGATTTTGTTAACTCAAAAGGTAATTTTTGAAGAAGCTTTGTAAGATCACAAGGAGAAAAAGAGACTCCGTCTGCATCCCTGTTACGCCTTGCCGTCATTGAAATTCCCAAAGCAAAAAGAAACATTTCATCAAACGCCAATCTTCGCATCGAGTTAAAAAGAGCTTCTTGTGTTTCAGGTAAATGAATATTTTTTAATGCATAGGAAAGAACCGGGAGGGAATTGGAAATTCTAATGCGGTCGGGTAACGGGTCTTTTATTTCATAAACAACTTCATTTAACGCCCATTCTGTCGCCTTGTCTATAAACTTAGACGAAATTCCCTCGGTTAACTGATAAAGGGGTACAAATTCAGGCAAAGGAGTTTCGGGAATGTAGGGCTCAAATTTTGGATTTGTAAATTGAATGGTATAACGATTTTTGGTCGCTTTTGCAAAAAATCTGAAGGTTGTACCTATGTGAAAAATATCTTTGACATACGGTGAATTAAAGAATAGAATTTCACATTTTCCGCTATCATCAAATGCAAAAAACTTAGAAATAGTAAGCCCTCGTCTGATTGTTGCAGTCTTTACTGATGAAGCAACCGTCAATAAAAATGCTTCTTTTTTTAGTGTCGTCGCTTCCGAAAGAAGTATGACGTCTCCTCGTTTTTCGTAAGCACGGGGGAAGGTATAAATTAAATCGCGGAGTGTTTCAATACCAAGCTTTGAGAGTTGCTTTTTTCTAGTCGCGCCAACACCGGGAACAACCTCAACCGAGGTATCAAGTGTATATCTATTCATGTCGGCACTCCTTCCGCTGTATAATATTATCTTTATTTTACTACAAAAAAACATTTTTTTCAATATGTCAATTGTGTTTTTAAGAATATTATTTGTTTACACTAAATTAAAAGTTTATTGATAAAATTTCTTTACAAAATTAAACGCATGTGTTATAATAAAATGTAAAATATATTTTTTTATTTATTTTGGAGATATAATGGACTCAGTAATCAGAAATTCTACGTATAAAAATACAATATCCTTTCTGTCAATTTTCTCCTTTGTTTGTGCACTTGGTTGTGTTTTGCTCGGGTACTTGTTTATGCCGTTGGCAGCTGCATTTTACTCAACACTTCTTATATATGAAAACCCAAGAAAGAGATTCTTTTCGCTTTCTATACCAATCGCGGTCTTTATTATCAATATCGTTTTAAACGGTCTTTTCTCGCTTGAAGGAATTGGATATGTTTTAATTTCTCTTATTGTTGCAAAGTTTTATAAAAGCGGCAAATCCAAATCCGAATGTGCTTTTTGGCTCTCACTTGTAACTCTTCTTCTTTTCCTTATTTCCATTATAATTTTTCCCATAAATAAAACAGGCATTGTTTCTTTTGAAATAATACCTCAATACTATCGTGCACTTTTTATCGAACAAAAATCAAACTTTGTAAGATTTTTCACCTCATATACAACAGTCGATAAGAACGGAGACCTCTTCTTTGTAATTAATCCTACCGATGCAGCTCTTATGTTCAATGAACTCCTATATATTTTAATTCCAGGAATTATTATTACTTCATTTTTGCTTTCCGGTGTCACTTTGAAGATTTTTTCTTCGAAAGTTTTGAGGTATTCGGGTGTAGAAAGCGGAATTGATACCTGGCAATTTGGAACTTCAAAGTTTCTTGCCGGATTTTATCTTATTCTCTCAATACTCAACTTTTTCGCTTCTCAAGGACAAACAACACTCGACTTTTTGATTTCTTCCGTTTATATGATACTTCTAGCGGTTTTCGCTTACATCGGAGTACGTTTCTTCTATCAGATTTTTTCTCGTCAGCGCAAATTATTTACAACCATGGTTTTACTCATCGGAATTATTCTTTTTTCTTCGTTCGCTTTTCAGCTTTTATCATATTTTGGCGTTTTTTACGTTTTCCAATCCGCTTCATATATAAACGAAACGGACAATACCGCCAAATAATCTCACTTTAAGAAAGGTCTTTGGCAATGAGTGCAAAAAACAACAATAATAAAGTTCCATATGCATCAAGATTTGAAATAGCTCTTTGCGTTTCTCTTGCGTGTCTTAACATCGCAATTCTTGCGCTTATGTGTACATTTCTTAAAATTCTGCCTGTATTTTCCGCATTAATAGTTGTTCTTCTTTTTCTGGCTGAAATTGCGGTTATCAGTATTAAGCATAAATCGAATATTGATGTATTGCCAAGACGTAATATCCATAAAATTTTAGCAGAAGATTCAAGCATTGTTCTTAAAAATTCATATAACCCAGTCGTTTCAATAGATATATATGGCACAATACTTTGGTATAACGATGCCATGAGCAACCTCTTAACTTCAAGGGAGACGATGGTAGGGAAAAATATCGACCAGCTTTTCCAATCCGGCTTTGATAACGGTAATTTCGAAAATCCTACCGTTACCATCAACGACCGAGCATATAAAATTGAGAGCTTTGTTATATCCGAGGAGGGAAGCGGACTTTACATTGCGGTTTTGTCCGATATAACTGTTGTAAGCGAAATTGAAAAAAAATATAACGATGAGCGAGTGGCCGTTGCATATATCGCCATCGACAATGTTGAAGATATACTTCAATACGTCCATGAGCAATCGCGCGACGCGGTAGCAACCGTAGATTCAAAGCTTAAGGAGTGGGCAAATTCGATTAACGGCATTATCAAGTCATACGACAACGACAAATATATAATGTTCTTTGATTCTGTTTATCTAGATAAGTGCATCAACGACCGTTTTGATATATTGGATTCAATCAGAGATACCAGAGTTGGTGACAGCGTTTCGCTAACAGTTTCCATAGGTGTGTCAAAAATTAAAGGCACTCTCTTTGATAGAGAGGTGGCAGCAAGAGAAGCAATTGATATGGCTTTACAGCGCGGAGGCGACCAAGCGGTTTATAAAACAGAGGACGGAATTGAATATTACGGCGGTAGAACAAAAGCTGTTTATAAACGCTCTAACGTCCGTTCGCGTACATTTACCAATCAATTAAGCGTTTTAATGGCACGCGCAGATAACGTTCTTGTTATGGGACATCGCTTTGGCGATTTTGATTCATTCGGTGCCTCTGTTGGTATCGCAAGAATGTGCATGCTCTGCGGTGTAAAGGTAAATATCGCAGTAGATATGCGAAATAAAAACCTCACACCCTGCATTGATATGATGCGTGAAAACGATATGTACGAACAGCTGTTCGTAGATAATGCAGAGGGGCTAGACTTGGTTGGACCGGACACTCTCATTGTTCTTGTCGACCACAATAATCTTGAAAGAGCAGAGTTTTCGGATATCGCAAAGAAGGTTCGCAATATTGCTGTAATTGACCACCATAGAAAAATCGATAAAATTTCAGATACCATCAAGCTCACGTATATCGAGCCATCTGCTTCGAGCGCATGTGAGTTGGTAACGGAAATGCTTGAAAACGCATTAACATCTCAAAACCTCGGCAAAGAGGTAGCAGATATGCTTCTTGCAGGTATTCTCCTTGATACCAAACAGTTTACAAGAAACACAGGCACAAGAACCTTTGGCGCAGCTCAATATCTACGCGGCGCAGGTGCTAATCCCACCGATGTTTATAACCTGTTTAAAACAACAACTGCCGATCTTTCAAAGGAAGCGCGCTTCCATACGTCTATTGTTATGTACAGAGATAATATCGCCATTTCTGCATGTGATGGAGAAACCGATGAATCATACCGAGTTATCGCTTCGAAGGCAGCCGATAAGATGCTTACACTTCGTGATGTTGAAGCAGCATTCACGCTTGTAAGAATAGATAACCAAGTCCATATTTCCGGACGCTCGAATGGAAAAATCAACGTACAGCTCATTCTCGAACGTTTACACGGCGGAGGGCACTTTGATGTTGCCGGTGCACAAGTAAACTCTGATTCAATGACGTCTGTTCTTGAATCTTTAAAGTCGAGTATTGATGACTATTTAGAACAGTAAGGAGAGATAAAATGAAGGTTATTTTATTATGTGACGTTAAAGGTCAAGGTAAAAAGGATCAAATAATAAATGTATCCGACGGATACGCAAGAAACTTTCTTATTCCTCAAAAGAAAGCGATAATTGCAGATGCAAAATCCACAGGGGAACTCAAGAGTAAGGAAGAAGCAAGGCAGTATAAGATATCCGAGGACAGAAAGGCAGCACAAGCGCTTGCCGACAAGATAAAAGACGTAACAGTCGAAATCGAGATGGGTCACGGTCACGACGGTCGCCTTTACGGCTCTGTTACTGCAAAGGATATTGCAGAACAGCTCAAAAAAATAATAGGACAAGACGTGGATAAACGCAAAATCAATATTAAAGAGCCCATTAAAGCTTACGGAAGCTATTCGGTGGAGCTTAAGCTGCTTGCCGATATATCCGCAAAATTTGTTGTAAAAGTTTACGGCTAATAACGTAACAGGAGATAAAAATGGATTCAAACATTGTTAGACAGTTGCCTGTTAGCATCGAAGCTGAGCAAGCCCTGCTTGGTTCTATAATAATAAATCCTGAGGCATTTGACCGTGTCGGAGGCATTATTACTGCTGATGATTTTTATCTTGACGAGCATAAGCATATATACTCGGCACTGATTAAGATGTATATGCAAAGTAAAGTTATAGATACAGTAACTCTGGTAAATGCTTTAGTAGAGCAGGGAGATAGAGATGAAGCCGGCGGAATACAGTATATTTCGTTACTTGCAAATTCCGTTCCATCAGTTGCTAACGCAAAGGACTATGCGAGAATAGTTAAAGAAAAATCAACTCTTCGCCGTCTGATTTCCATTTGCGAGGATATAAGCAACGATGCATATGAAGAGGGCGCACCTGTTAAAAAAATCGTTGATGGAGCAGAGCAAAAAATCTTCGATATTACACATAATAACGAAAGTAAGGATTTTAGACATATAAGAGATATTCTTCAAAATGTCTATCAAGATATAGAGCTTCTTTCAGAAAACGGAGGCGCAATTACGGGTGCAAAGACTGGCTTTTCAGCGCTCGACCGCATGCTCGTTGAAATGGGTAAGGGCGACCTTGTTATCGTTGGTGCAAGACCCGGTATGGGAAAAACGTCATTTGCTCTTAACATAGCCACAAATGTAGCCAAGTCAACTAAAAAGTCTGTTGCTATTTTTTCACTTGAAATGTCCGGTGAACAGCTTGTAACACGTATTCTTTCAAGTGAAGCTCTCGTAGATTCTAACAGAATAAGAACAGGTCAATTGAAAACTGAGGATTGGGATAATATAGCAAGTGTTGTTTCCTCACTTTCCGGCTGTGATATCTACATCGACGACACCTCTGCTATCACTACGTCGGATATGAAATCAAAGCTTCGCAGAATTCCAAATCTTGGCCTTGTTGTTATTGACTATATCGGTCTTATGCAAAGCACTTCGAATACTGATAACAGAGCTCAACAGGTTGGTGAAATATCAAGAAACCTTAAAATTATGGCAAAGGATTTTGCTGTTCCGTTTGTTTGCTGTGCACAGCTTAACCGTGGCACAGAGACAAGGTCGGGTGAAGGCGGAAAAAAGCCAACACTTGCCGATTTGCGTGATTCAGGTTCTATCGAACAGGATGCGGATATTGTACTTTTCTTATACAGAGATGAGTATTATAAAGATATCAAAGGTACAGGTCAAGAAGATTCGGCATCAGATACGGCAAACACTGCAGAAGTAATAATTGCTAAGAACCGTCACGGCTCAGTCGGCAATGTAAAAATGGGCTGGATAAGTCAGTTTACAAAATTCAGAACACTCGAGGATGACAGGGCGTGAAAAACCTTGATTTATGCCGCATTTTTCAAAATGATATCGGTATCAAAATATACAATTCTTTCATTCGGGTAATATCTAAATATAACCTTAAAAAGAATCTTCAAAAGGGAGTTTTAATCGGATTTTCAGGCGGTCCTGATTCTGTTATGCTTCTCGCCTGTATGAAAAAATATTATAAGGAAAATCCGGGCGGGGAAATTTTAGCTGTACATGTTAATCACATGATTCGTGGCAAAGAAGCAGACCACGACGAAGAATTTTCACGCCAACTTTGTGAAGCAGAAAATATCGAGTTCACCTCTTCTAAATTCGATATCCCGAGTGAAGCAAAACGACTGAAAAAAGGACTTGAAGAAACCGCAAGAAATATTAGATATACATTTTTCAATGATATAATTCAAAGCAGAAATTCTTTTTCTCTCATTGCAGTTGCACATAATTCTACTGATAATCTTGAAACAGTTCTCTATAATATGCTCAGAGGTTCAGGAACAAAGGGTATCGGCGGAATTCCGGTTGTAAGGGAAAACATCATAAGACCTCTCATATATTCCTCAAAGGATGATATATTAAAGGCACTTAACGAAGCTCAAATTCCTTTTGTTACCGACAGCACCAATCTTTCATCGGAATACACAAGAAATTATATCAGACACGAAATTTTACCTAAGCTTTCAAAAATTTCAACAAAACCGGAGGAAGCAATAACTCGTCTTTCAGAAATTGCAACAGAGGATAATAATTATCTTGAATACATTGCTGAGGACTTTTTGTATAAACATTCTGATAACGGCAAGGTGAAAACCGAGTTGTTACGCACCCTTCATTCGTCTATACTGAAAAGGGTTCTTATCAAAATGTGCAAATTTATCGCAAATGCTCCCATTGAATACACTCATCTGTCAAAAATTTGCAATCTTTTGAAAAAAGGCCGTTTTTCATATGATATTCCTTTAGGAATCTCCTTTGTTGATGATGGAGAATATTCTTACTTTACAGATACAGCTCAAGAAAAGAAAGCTTTTTTCAAATATTATCTCAAAGACGGACTTAATGAATTTCCTGATTTGGAGTATTCTGTATATATCTCCCGCTCTCCGATTCAAAATTCTTTTCTGAATGTTTACAAAATTGCAATACAACAGAAAATACCTTTTGATATAATTGTAGGAGATTTATTTATACGACAGAAAATCTCAGGCGATTCATATGTCTTTGGCAATATGACACGTAAGCTTAAAAAGCTTTTTAACGACAAAAATATTTCTGCAAAAGAGCGCCAATCTATTCCGGTTTTTTGTGATGAAAAAGGAATACTTTGGGTTCCGCGATTCAGAGTACGCGACCCTATAACAGTAAATCATAAAGATAATAATTTTTTGTTCGCATATATACTAGTGCGTAACAATATGTAAGATAGTGTAATCTATCTGCAAACAGAGTAATTAACATAACGGTTATTCCGACAAATGTATTCGGTATAGCAAAAGAAAGGCATTTATTTCAATGAAGGCAAATTTTAAGAGTATTATTCTTCTTATATTGATAATCGTCCTTGTTATTTCCGGTGTCTCCTTTCTTAGTGCAAAGTTAAAGGATGATAAAGACGTAACAACATACAGTGACGTTTTAAAGCTATTTGAAGATGATTTAGTTGTCAAATATGAAGTTGACGGTAATTTGAATTTAACAATCACAGCGCTGACTCCTAAGCTTGACAGCGACAAAAATCCGATGTTTGATTCAAATGGACAGCCAATATACGTACAAGATGATAAGGGAAAGTATATTTATACCACTTATAAATACGGTTTAAGCTACACCTTCCAGCTCTCGCAGTTGAATGAAATAGCAAAGGAGAAGATAGACTCCGGCAAAAGCAATTTAGTGGAATATGATTATCTTGAAATTCCCGAAACACCTTGGTATCAGGTATATTTGCCTTATATAATTCTTTTCTTGTTGCTTGGCGGTCTTTGGTTTTTCATAATGCGTCAAGCACCGGGTGGCGGCGGAAAAATCAATTCCTTCGCAAAATCAAAAGCTAAACTTGCCACAAACGATAAGGATGCTGTCAAGTTCGCTGATGTCGCAGGCGCAGACGAAGAAAAAGCAGAGCTGCAAGAAATAGTTGAATTCCTAAAAGCCCCGGATAAATTTATAAAGCTTGGTGCAAGAATTCCGAGAGGTGTGCTTCTTGTAGGCCCTCCCGGAACCGGCAAAACCTTACTTGCTAAAGCAGTTGCAGGAGAAGCAGGTGTTCCTTTCTTCTCTATTTCCGGCTCGGATTTCGTTGAAATGTACGTAGGTGTTGGCGCTTCAAGAGTCAGAGATTTGTTTGAAAATGCAAGAAGAACTCCTGCAAGCATCATATTTATAGACGAAATCGATGCAGTGGGACGTCACAGAGGTGCAGGTCTTGGCGGCGGTCATGACGAAAGAGAACAAACACTTAAGCAGCTGCTCGTGGAAATGGATGGGTTTGGCACTAATTCGGGTGTAATCATAATGGCAGCAACAAACCGCCCTGATATCCTCGACCCCGCACTTTTACGTCCGGGAAGATTTGACAGAAGAGTTACGGTTAATTATCCGGATATGAACGGCAGAGAAGCAATATTAAAGGTTCACTGCCGAAACAAGCCACTTGAAGAAACTGTTAATTTACGTAAAATTGCTCAAACAACTATTGGATTCACCGGTGCAGAGCTTGCCAACCTTATGAACGAAGCAGCTTTGCGTGCCGCTAAAAAGAACAAAGCACTAATAGGCATGGAAGATATTGAAGAGTCCTATATGAAACTTCTTCTCGGACCGCAGAAAAAGAGCAATATGAGAAGAGAGAAGGACAACAAGCTTTGTGCATACCACGAAGCCGGCCACGCTGTAGCTTCTTATTTCTGTAAGCACACAGACCCAATTAAGCATATAACAATCATTCCTGCAGGTTCTGCAGGCGGTGTCACTTTAAGTGTTCCTACCGAAGATAAAATGACCATCTCGCGTAATGAGATGATTGACCGAATTGTTCTTTCTCTTGGCGGTAGAGTAGCCGAAGAAATTATCCTTGACGATATTTCAACAGGTGCATCCAACGATATTCAGCAAGCTACTTCAATCGCAAGAAATATGGTTATGAGATACGGCATGTCGAAGCTCGGAACTGTTCTTTATGGCTCTGAACATTCTTCAGATGAGGTATTCCTCGGTCGTGATTTTTCGTCCGGCAAAAATTACTCAGAAAAAACTGCCGCCGAAATTGACGAGGAAATCAGAGCAATCATTTACTCTGCATACGAAACTTGTAAAAAGCATCTTACTGATAATGTAGATAAGCTTCACTTTATTGCCGAATTCTTACTCAAAAATGAATCAATGGACGAAGAGCAGTTTATTGCAGCAATGCAAATGGAAAATCCAACAATAGAAGAAATTGAAAACATCGCCGATGAAAAGAAGAAAAAGAGCGATGAAGAAAACAAAACCGCTCACGAAAACAATGCCAAAGCTGAAGAAGAAGCAAGAAAACTCGAGGCAGAACGTCTAGAACGCTTGAGAAGAGAACAAGCAGAAATCGGTTCGTTTTCAAGTGATGATTTCTTTAAAAACATTTTTGAATCTCCTAAAGAAAACGATATGTCCTATAATCCTGAAACCGATGACACGGAAAAACAGGATGATATCGAAAGCTCTAATAACAAAACAGATAATCAATAAATAAAGAAGAGGTCGCTGATTTTCAGCGACCTCTTTTCTTCTAAAAAAAGAGAGCAATGAATGAAGTGAACCCAAAAGTTTAGACAAAAATTAAATATTAAGTTGTTTGCGAATGAGCTCGGTATTGCACTGGGCTCATTCCTTTTAGTTTTAGAGAAATTCTTTCGTTGTTGTAGTAATGTATGTATTCTTCCAACTTTTCAATGAATCCCCGAGGGGATTCAAATTTTTCGCCGTAATACATTTCAACTTTCAACCTACCAAAGAAGTTTTCCATTATGCCGTTGTCCATGCAGTTTCCTTTGCGAGACATACTTTGCGTAATGTTGTGTTCGGCAAGAAGCCTTTGGTATTCGGCGTGTTGGTACTGCCAACCTTGATCAGAATGGAAGAGAGGTCGTGCATCGACAGGAAGCTTTTCAAATAACCCATTCAGCATATCTCTAATCTGCTGCAAGTTAGGACTTGTTGAAATAGAGTAAGATATAATTTCACGGTTGAACATATCAAGCACCGGAGAAAGATACACTTTTGCGTCACCGATCTTAAACTCCGTAACATCGGTAGTTAGTTTTTTAAACGGCTTATCTGCATAAAAATCCCTATGTAGAAGATTATCCGCTACCTTGCCAACTTCACCTTTGTAGGAATGGTATTTGCCATTTTTGCTTTGTTTACCACGCAAATTTAGAGATTTCATCAGTTTTAGTACTGTTTTGTGGTTAATTTCGTAACCTTTTGCTTTCAAAACAGTACAAATTCTTCTGTAACCATATCTTCCTTTATTGGCATTGTAGATCTCTAATATATCTTGTTTTTCGGTTTCGTATTTGTCTTTATCCTTCTGCTTCAGATAGTAATAGAACGTACTTCTCGCTATCCCGGAAAGCTCTAACAAATCTTTGAGCGGATACTCTTGCCTTAGTTCAGCAATTACGAACGCTTTTTGCCGTTCCGTTGCTCTTCCGCAAGAACTAAGGCACTTAGTTTTTTTAAGTACGCGTTCTCCATCCTAAGCCTTTGGTTTTCGGCAATAAGATCTTCTTCTGTTTTTTTATCGAGCTTTGGCGGGCGACCTTTTTTGCTTCCGCAAGATTTGCCTCTACGTTCTTTCATAAGACCTTCAGCTCCTTCTTCCAAATATATGCGTTCCCACCTTTGTAACATAGCGATGGCTGCACCTGATCTAACAGAGCCTAAGTTATACTTTCTAACTGTTTCGCAATATCCGAATCGGTGTTCTCGCATATCCATTATAACACCAATTTTAAATTCTGGCAAATAAATTCGATTCTTTCTTCCTGTTTTTCCCATAAAAATATGCACCTCCAAAAGTGTCTAACTTTTGGGGTGCATATCA
>JAZSJG010000078.1:0-9936 GCA_045534215.1 Eubacteriales bacterium | reverse complement strand
CATAGCTTGCTTCGTGTGAGAAGTTATGATATGGCTCACCGTTTTCGTACTCGTTGAAGCCAATCATTCTACCGTTCGTATCGTATACGTATTCGGTAGTTCTTCCGCTCTCGTAATCTATATACTTATACACCTGTCCGTCGCGAGTGTATTCGTACTCATACGCCTTGGTGTTAACTCCGTTATCGTTATGCCATACTTCCTTAAGAAGCTCATACTCGTTATATACGTAGCTTACGGAATCTCCGTTGCCGTAAGTAATACCAAGAAGCTTGCCGTTGTTTTCTCCGTAAGTATAGCTTTCAAGAGTATTGCTTCCTGCCGTAACAGAGCTTTTATTTCCAAACGCATCATATGTAAAGGTATACGTTACACTTGATGTAGTTATTGTGCTTAAATAGCCGCTTGAATTATATGTATATGAAACACTTGCGGAATCATTCACAGCGGTATAGCTGCTGTCCGAAATATACTCTGCCGGCTTTACTCCGATTAGACGGTCAAATTCGTCGTAGCTATAAGCAGTTCCTGTTCCGTCCGTTTTGTTTATAGTAGCAAGCAGCTTGCCGTCTAAGGAATCATAATAGTAGCATATCTCTGTTCCGGATTCATCAATCTCGCGCTTGAGATATCCGAATATTTTTGAGCCGATTCCTACTTCATATTCATAAAAGTGATGAAGAGCTTTAGTACCGCTTTTTTGTGTCAGATTTGCGTTTACTTCAAATTCTTTAACATCTATGCACAGTCCGTATATGTTATACGTATAGTCGGTCTTGGTTTTAGGTGTTTTTATTATAACTGCATCGGGATTAGACGCCGTATACGGATAATTTGTACTTGCCGAATACGTAAAGTCATAATCTACGGTATAATCCACAATGCCAACCGATGTATAATAATAATCGGTTAACTCTCCTCTGTTATTAGCCACTCTCTTTATGTTTCTACTCGAGTCGTACTCGTAGCACTCTATATAGAACATATTTTCTACTCTTGAGAGAAGTCCGTTTTCGTAGTAATAATATCTTTCTATATTCGTGTCTGTAGAATTAGTTACCGAAACGTTATCAAAGAGAGCATATCCGTAGGGCTGTCCGGAATACTCGCAATACAAGTCTATTGCTCTTACACAGGAGTAATCCTTTGTATCTGAGCTCGGCTTCAAATACGCTGTACTGAAAGAGCCACCCGTAAACTGCCAGCCCTTTACTTCCGGTATAAAATCAAAGTAATGTGATATTACAGCATCCGCTGTGCCGGCACCCTGATAATAGCTTACATCAACTCTTATTCTGAAATTTGCCTGTGTTGAAAGATTTGCATTTTCCGCTAAGGCAAAGCCGGAAACTGTATAGTCGTATTGTGCGTTGCTTACAAATTCGCTACTATTATATTTATCCAGAAGGTCAGCGTCTATTTCATATATACGTTGCTTTACGTATTTTTGTGTGCCTATAGCTCCGTTAACCTTTGCGGCATAACCGAAGGCACTGTTTACGTACTGCGTGCTAAGCGTGCTTGAATCCGAGGTTGTCCAATAATTCGAAAGTGGTGTTGCAGTACCCGAAGAATTTTTGCTGCTTGCTTCGAAATTACCGTATGACACGTAGCTAAACGGAGATGCTCCTGCGCCCTTTTCAAGCATTACCGTATTTAACGTTATTAACGGTGCAGACGTTACGGTTGTATCCGATGTAAAGCTTATTTTCACACTAAGATTGCTCGTTCCAGTAATGGTAAACGTAGTCGAAAACACCGAATATCTTGCGTCGTTTGTGGTTGCATTAAGCGAAACATCCTTGCTGTGAGTAAAGCTTGTGCCGTTTGTCGAGGTTATTTCAACCTTTCCTGTGACTCCTGAGGATACCACCTGATTATAATACTGCATTGAGAGAGTATAAGTACCGGGGTCAAGAGTCACGTACTGTGTAATGGACGCCGTCGATGATTTAGCGGGTGCAAATTTTACACAGTATGCGCCGGCATCGGTTGAAACTACGTTTTTGATTTCCGATACATTCCCTGTTTTTGTCCAGTTCGAGAGTGACCCTTTCTCAAAATCTCCGTTCAACAGGTAATTTGTTCCGGCAGCTCCAAAAACGGTCTGCTCTTTAAGGTTGTTCCTTATATTTTCCTGTTCCTCATATTTGCCGGTTGTCGCTCCTATAATTTCACCGGTACTCGAGTATTGAGAATATGCGCTAACGCATCTTCCGTCAGAGTCAAATGTATGTCTTGTTATAATATCGTCGGACGTGCCGAGTGTCTCATCGTTTCCGGTACTCTTAATTTCGGTATATCCCGTTCCGTACATAAAGGATATTCTCTGTCCGAGAGTTGAGGTCGCGGCATACTCTTTTACCTCACTCACCTTATTTGAGGAATAAACGTATTCTATCCGCTGATTTGCCTTTACGTCTTTAAGCGAGGTTATATATCCATCCGCATTATAAGTGTAGCTTGCGCTCCTTCTGACAGTTATATTAGTTGTATTTTGAGAAGAATTTGCGAAGCTCTGCAAATTCGACACGGTAAGACTGCTGTTTCCGTGAACGTAGTCAATTTGTCTTAAATACTTGGTTGCTGCAGATGAAATGCTTCCGGAGTAAGTGTCCGAATATCTGAAAACTACAGCTTCCTTGCTCGTAGGATTGTATACGAGCTGCAGCTTTCCTGTTGAATAGTAATACAGCTCGAGCAATTCCACCGAAGTTCTTGAAACAGGTGTTAATGAAATCTTTGTAGGCCTTAAGGATGAATCAAATGTAAAGGAGAGAATATTGCCGACTCTGTCTGTTATTTTTTTCAAATACCATGAGCCAATTACGGCAGCGCTTGGATTTGAAGACATTTGGGCAAAGTTTTTTACAATTTTCGTATCATCCGTTATACTTATGCTGCCGTCACTTTCCACCTTGAGCGTTTTTTGCAGACCGTCTTCGTCTACGTATATATTGCTATTTGAAGCCGAGGGCGAAAAGCCATGTTCGGTTCCGTCTGCATCTAAGTAGACGTAGTAAGTGTGCAAAGTGCCCGAATGGTCCGTATAACTCTTTTTGATTACCGTTTCGGTTATATTCAGCTTGAAGCCGTAAGGCATAAAGCTTGTAGAATATGCTGTTTCGGAATTAGAATTTGTATAATAAAGATTTGCAAGCGCCGAGTTGTACACAGCTGTTACAGTATACGGCATAAGATTATCCGTCGTTGAGAGCGTAGGTACGGCAAGAGTTATTTGTCCTGTTGCCGTATTTATGCTTGCACTTCCCGCAGCTCCTGCGCTCTGGGAAGAAAACGCCCAATAATCCTCCATGCCCTTCATGTCCCTATATGTAACCGTCAGTGCGGGTCTATATGATGGAGTGGAATAATCGTTGGAATGAAGAGTAACTTTTAGTGAGGGCGAGGTCAACGCCTTAAATGCCACACCGTAGTTATTTCCACTATACCACTTTTTTACAATAGGAGTTATATCCCATGTGTAGTTGGTATTCAGTTGGTTTGTATAGTTATAATCTGCCGCTGTTGATGAAAGAGCGCCCGCAGGTGAAGATGCGGTGTATGCCGCATAAGAATGGCTGGAATTCCAGTCACTTGTAACCTCAAATGCGCCAATATAGGAAGAACGCCCCATCAAAGTTCTTGCGGTTATAGTTGCACTCGATATATATGCATCATCCGGTATATCAGGTAATACTGTTGTTTTCCAATAAGCTATTTCGGAAGAGGATACCACAAGAGTGGTTGAGCTTATCGCTGATGATGCTGTTGTTGATGGTCCGATGCTGGTGTCAATTACAGCAGTTGAACTCGCCTCTATCGTGGGGTCTACGGTAACAGGGAACACTCTTTCTTCTCGGTTCATCCATTCCGCGTCTACTGCAATAGACAAATCATATTTTCCGTTGCCTTGGGAAGTGAGAATATAGTGCGCCTTGTCGGTCGGTGCATATTCTAACGCACTGTCGTACACTATTGGAGCGGGTAAAAGATACTTTATTTCTCCGCTCTCATCTTCTCTTATTATTATTTCTCCGTTATCAGAAAGCTCAGCGGTAAGCCCATTAAGCTTTAATTCAAAGGAGTAAGTATACTCAGCTTTTCTCTGCTTAACTATAATATTTTCTTTTACGTTAAGGGATTCTGCTATGTATTCTAAATCTACGCCGTCAAGTATATCCTCGTAAACTATGCGCGAGGACATTTTTTCAAGAGATATCTTCTTCTGAAGCTCTGTTTGCCCCTGTTCTTCGGCGTTGTTGTAAGCTTTGCCTATGATTCCCTTTGTCGCTCCGACAAGGTTAAGGGAAAGCTTGGTATTGTTTTCGGAAAGGGTAAATATATTACCGTTTCCGCCTGTCTTTTTTGTAAATTTGATACGTGCATTCGGAGTTGCATATATTCCGCCGGTTTCTGAGAAAGAGTTGTCTATATCCTGATACTTTCCGTCCGAATCAAGATAGTGGACAGGATATGAATACTGAGCGGCTATATATCTACCGTCTTCAAGATGAAAGTGCTTTGCATATTCCTCTCTGAGCTCTTGCACCTCGTATATTGCTCCCGTATACTCGTATATACTTTGTTCAGTTTGCGTGGTTGTCTGCTCTTCATTTTCTCTTTCTTCAATTCCGTCTGAGATTTCCGCGAAGATAACCTCGGGAATTGCAAAGAATACAATCAAGATACTTAGGATAAATGAAATCGTTTTACATAACGGTTTACTTCTGAAAGCTTTTTCTTTTGTTTCTCTTTTCATTTTTGCTCCTTTCATGAAGCATCCGGAGTGTGCTATGCGAGCTTATGGGGTGGTTTTTCCCATAAGTGATTTTTGCTTACTCCCTTCTTGCAAACTCGCTTTTTCCCTCTTTATTTTCCCTATAAACCGCCCTCCTTTTTTCTTTTCGAGAACATTCGGCAAATTCCGCGTTTTCCAAGATATACCAATGGATTTGCAGAATTTTCCTCTCTAATTTAAGTATACCTTGCAGCTCATAGATTTGTCAAGATTTTTTTACAAATGAGAGATAATAGGTACAGAACAAAGAGAAAGAGAGAACAAATCGGTTATATAAGCCGAAATGCTCTCTCATTTCTGTATTTTAAGTTTTGCTGAAGCGAAAGTAAAGCTGTAGCTTTTATATGCTCGCTTGTTTTAGCGAGCACTACCTTTGCAAAGCCAAGGACTTTTATTCCTTTTCGCTTGTCTTTTTTTGTTTTTCGCCATGACAGGTGTCCTTCATAGCGCAGGACGAGCAGCCGCAGCCGCAAGAAGTTTTTCCCTCTTTTTTGTTTTTAATCATAGTGTATATGACAAAACCTATTACTACTGATAAAATCAAAAGCACACTTGCCGTACCTATGATGCCTTTTATATGAAGCAAGGGTTATTCCTCCTTTTTATTTAACACGCCCCCGCATATTTGAGGTCTTGTCATCAAATATACAAGCACTCCGACAAGTGCCAGAGCAATAAGCGAGGTAAATATTTCATATGTGTGAAAGCTTTTGTCAAACAAGCTTCCTATTTGATACATAACGAATGAAACTATGTATGCAAACACCGTCTGATAACCTACGGCAAACCATGTCCACTTCGCGCTTCCCATTTCCTGCTTTATTGCTCCGACAGCGGCAAAGCAAGGTGCGCAAAGCAGATTAAATGTAAGGAATGAGTAGGAAGCGAGCTTGCCAAGTCCGCCAAAATCGAGCACTCCGAATACGGCAACTATTTCTTCCTTTGCAAGAAGTCCCATAAAGGTTGCTACCGTTGCTTTTATATTTCCAAAGCCGAGCGGTCTAAAAATCCAAGAAAAAGCTATGCCTATGTATCCAAGCAAGCTATTCTCAATCGCCATTTCTGAGGAATAAGCGAATTTGCCGCCGACAAAGCCGACAGAAGAGCCAAGCCATATAACCACAGAGGAAAGAAGAATAATAGTTCCTGCCTTCTTAATAAATGACCAGCCGCGCTCCCAGGTGCTGCGCAAAACGTTTGAAGCTGTTGGCATATGATACGGGGGCAGCTCCATAACGAAGGGAGCGACCTCGCCTGAAAACATTTTCGTCTTCTTAAGCAACAGTCCCGAAATAACAACAGCGGCAATTCCGACAAAATATGCACTTGGAGCAACCCACCACGCATCATTAAACACCGCACCTGCTATAAGAGCAATCACGGGCAGCTTTGCACCGCAAGGTATAAAGGACGTTGTGATTACAGTCATTCGTCTGTCGCGCTCATTTTCTATAGTTCTTGATGCCATGATGCCGGGAACACTGCATCCCGTGCCTATGAGCATTGGAATGAATGATTTACCCGAAAGTCCTATCTTCCTGAAAATTTTATCCATAACGAAAGCTACTCTTGCCATATATCCGCAAGCTTCGAGAATTGATAAAAAGGTAAACAAAACGAGCATCTGAGGAACGAATCCGAGAACCGCGCCGACTCCTCCGACAATTCCGTCAACAATAAGCGACTCGAGCCACTCGGCACAGCCAATAGACTGAAGCGCTGCTGCTATAAGTACGGGAACGCCCGGAACAAACATACTTTTTATCCCAAAAAAATAAAATCCTTCTCCAAACAATCCGTCGTTCATGAAATCCGTCACCCACGTTCCAACGGTAGTAACGGAAATAAAATACACAAGAAACATAATTAACGCAAAAATGGGAAGTGCTGCCCACTTATTAGTGACAAGTGAGTCTATTCTGTCTGACACACTTCTTTTGCTGCGTTTTTTCCTCTTCAAAACTCCCTTTAGGAAGTTTGTTACATAGACATATCTTTCATTTGTTATGATGCTTTCCGCATCGTCGTCAAGCTCTTTTTCAACAGCGGTTATATCCTCCTCTATGTGCTCGATTATCGAGCTAGGGAGCTCAAGCTGCTTAAGAACCTCTGAGTCGCGCTCAAAAATTTTAATCGAATACCATCTCTGTCTTTCTTTAGGCAAATCATGTACTGCCGCCTCTTCTATATGCGCAAGGGCGTGCTCCACAATTCCAGAAAAAACATGACGCGGTAATTTCTTTCCCGTCTTAGCTGTTTCAACAGCACAGTCTGCCGCCTCGACAACACCCTCGCCCTTAAGAGCTGAGACCTCTATTACAGGACATTCAATAGCGCGGGAGAGTCCCTCAGCATCTATTTTATCGCCGCTCTTTTTTACAACGTCCATCATATTGATTGCCACAACGACCGGTATTCCAAGCTCCGAGAGCTGCGTCGTAAGATAGAGATTGCGTTCAAGGTTCGTTCCGTCTACTATATTAAGGATTACGTCGGGTCTGTCATTTACAAGATAATTTCTTGCAACAACCTCTTCAAGAGTATAAGGTGAAAGAGAATAAATACCCGGCAGGTCTACCACAACCGCATCAGAGCGATGCTTGAGCGCCCCCTCCTTCTTCTCCACCGTTACTCCCGGCCAGTTTCCGACAAATTGATTAGAACCCGTAAGGTGATTAAACAGTGTTGTTTTTCCACAGTTCGGGTTACCCGCAAGAGCTATTTTTATTGCCACAATGTTTGCCTTTCTTATAATAATCTCATTCAATCCGGTTTATTTCGGTAAAGCTTTGGTCAAAAAGAATTATTCTACCTCTATCATGTCGGCATCCTCAAGCCGCAAGGAAAGCTCGTAACCTCTGACCGTAACTTCTATAGGGTCGCCAAGCGGTGCTGCCCTGCGTACGTAGACCTCAACGCCGCGCGTTATACCCATGTCCATTATGCGACGCCTTAATGCTCCCTCTCCGTGAAGCTTTACAACCCTTGCACTTTTTCCGACTTTTATTTGTTTAAGCGTTTTCATAAAGACCTCTTTTCTCTTTTCTGCACTTAATAAAAACGCAAGCTCGATATCCCCCTGCGAAAAGGCGGGCAGCGTGCGTTCAGCGGCTGTGTCTTTCAAAGTTAGCTTCGGCTAACTTACATAAATTATATTAACAGATTTCCACGCTTATGTCAATATTTTTAACTAAAAATGAGGGGTATTTTAGCAAATTTGGTTACTTTTCCGCACAAATCCGGTTAGCAAAAGCTAACTTGTTGTGCATTTTGCACTACCGTTTTTCTTTTTTATATGTTTTGCTATTGATTTTAATATTATTTTGTGCTACAATAATGCTATACTATATATTAGTAGGTTTTAATTTTCGAAGAGGGGGTGCGCAATATGACACTGCAAGAATCAGGCGAGATGTATCTTGAATCAATATACGTTCTGATTCAAAAAAACGGTGCTGTCCGTTCAATAGACGTGGTTGAATATATGGGATTTTCTAAGCCAAGTGTCAGCCGTGCCGTAAATCTTCTTAAAAGCGGTGGATATATTTCCATTGCAGACAACGGGTATATATCCCTTACGGAAAAGGGCGTATCAGTCGCAGAAAAAATATATGAAAGGCATAAGGTTCTCTCTGCATTTCTTGTTAAAATCGGAGTTGACGAGCAGGTCGCAACAAAGGACGCATGCAAGATTGAGCACGTTATAAGCGACGAAACGCTTGAGGCAATTAAGCGATTTTTATAATGACTTTAACATTTAGTCTATGATTTTCATAGATTATATTACAACTATACTGAGCAGGCCGTAAGCTTTAGCTTTGTGCCGGGTTACTTACGTAACAGTGGAAAAAACACCCACGGGACAGTTTGTTTGTTCCTTGGGTGTTTTTATTATAGCAACAAACCGCTTATTTTTTAGTTTATTGTTATGTAAATGTGGGAATAACTATACTATGAAAAAGAACATACGTTATACCGACTCGTCATATGAAAAGACGGCGGTCAAGGTTTCATTTATTAATATTATCTGCAACGCGCTTCTTTCGGTGTTCAAAATGCTCGCGGGGCTCATTTCTCATTCGGGCGCTTTGATAGCGGATGCCGTAAATTCCATTTCGGACGTTGCAAGCAGCGTTATCGTCATTATAGGAGTTAAGCTCTCATTCAAGAAATCGGATAAAAAGCATCCGTATGGGCATGAGAGATTTGAGTGCGTAGCAACTATTCTTTTGGCTATAATTCTTGTTGTTACAGCGCTTTTTATCTGTCATGATTCAATAGAAGCGTTTACCTCGGATAATGCCGAGGGAATAGCCGTTCCGGGTGGCTTTGCTCTCGCTGTCGCGCTCTTTTCCATTGCGTTAAAGCTTCTTATGTTTCTGTTTACAAAACACTATTCCAAAATGATTGGGTCTAGTGCTCTTTCGGGCATAGCGTGGGATAATCTCTCGGACGTTTTCTCATCTTTCTGCGTTCTTGCAAGTATTATCGGAGCAAGAGCGGGAATGCCGATTTTGGACGTTGTTGCAAGCATTATCGTCTCCCTTTTCATTCTTAAAGCGGCATACGGGATTTTTATGGATTCAATCAAAAAAATGGTTGACCATTCCTGTCCCGAGGAAATGGAAGAGAAAATGCTTGAATGTGCTAAAAGGCAGGATGGAGTTATCAGCGCGGATGCTATAAAAACCAGAGTTTTCGGGAATAAGATATACGTTGAAATCACGGTTGGTGCGAATCCCTTGATATCCCTTTTTGAAAGCCACGCCATAGCACTTTGTGTCCACGACGCTATTGAAAAGGAATTTCTTGACGTAAAACACATTATGGTTTACGTTCAACCTGCAAGCGCTCCGCCCCCCGAAGCTTAAACTTTTTTAATGCTAAAGCTTTCTTTCCTTTTATTATAATACAAAAAGCGAGATAGATATCGGTTTTCAATATCTGTCCCGCTTTTTATTATGCATTATTCTTTTGACAGAAAGGTTTCGACTATGCAGAGACACTGCTCCGATACTTTTGCGTACGTCTGGTTAGTACCTATCCGTGTCAAACCTTCCAGTTGCAATCGCTGTTATATTCCTCGTCTGCATTTACTGTCTTGGAGTTAGCTTTAGCACGTTTCCTTGATACGA
>JAZSJG010000028.1:0-9769 GCA_045534215.1 Eubacteriales bacterium | reverse complement strand
GTAACTCATGTATTAGTAGCAAATCCAACCGAGCCGTATGGAATTTTTATTGAAAATATGTTCAATGCGGCGCAAATGCCGACGCAAAAGGCGGCTTAAATGACAAAATGCAAAATTGAATAAAAAAGTTGTCCCTATTTGAACACACTCCACGAGTAAGTTTAGATAGGGACAACAGTCTTTTGTCCAATTTCTATTCATTTTTCATTAAAAATGTGTTGTCCCTATTATATCACACTGGTATTCCTTGGATGATGCCGCTTATAGTATTTTATCATCTGTTGAATAATATATCCTATTTACTCACCGTAAATGTATATCCCTTCAAAATGAATCTCTTCATCAACCGAGTGTAGCCAATCCAATGAAGAATCTTCTTGCTCAATGCTGTAAAAAATAACATATTTCATGCCGATAGCAGACTCGTCGTTCCAATTTTCCACGCAAATGTTAATTATCATTATATATTCTTTTTTTGTCGCAGTATCTATAATCTCTTTATGCCATTCTAGATTTTTTACATAGTCATCTTCTTCTACTGACTCGTATGTTGCGGGATAGTTTTCGCTATCGGTGTTTTGATACGTAATACCTTGTGAAAAAAGATCAAAAACCAATATCCGAATCAGAAACATTTTTAGCAACAGAGGGCGAAAAAATAGCATTAAATGCTTCGCTATCCCTTGAGTTGATCGTCGTTTCTACTGCATTCATCGTTTCACGTATATCGTTCTTGTCTGACATTTCTGTCAAACCGCAGGAACTTAAAAATATTGCGCACAAAGTAAATGCAATAAGGACTATATATTTTTGTTTTAGCAAAAGCCATATTAATCCTTTCCTATTATACTTTGCTTTACGATTACTGTTCATTCTCCAAAATCCAATCAAGCAGCTCCTGATATTTCATCTCTCCCGCCGCAACAGCAAGGCCAACACGGGCAACCTCTGCGTTCGTGGGGCGGAGCTTGATGCCGTTGGTTTCAAGAAAGGTCAAAAGAACGTACATACCGATTCTTTTGTTTCCGTCCACAAAGGCGTGATTGGAGATCAGCGCAAAGCCAAGACGTGCGCCCTTTTCTTGTTTTGTTGGGTATAATTCTTTTCCGTCAAAGGTAGCAAACGCCGATTCGAGAGCACTGTTGAGAAGAGCAATATCGCGTACATTCGGATCGCCGCCAGTTTCCTCCGTAATGAGTTTATGAAGCAATAATACTTTTTCTTGACTAAATTTAATCATTTTGCGAGCTCCTCAAACGCAGCACGGTAAAGCTTCAAGATACGTGCCGCTACAAAGTCTATCTTCTCGTCATCAGTCATTTCGATAGTGGTATCGTGCTCAATATCCACCAATTTATATTTTGGTTTATTGTTCTTAAAAATATAAAGCTCGCCGTGCTTGTCGGTCATTCTCGCCACACGGGAAAAATTCTGATTTGCCTCGGAAATTGAAACAATTTGTTTAGTATTCAAATTCATAACAGATACCTCCTTTTAAGATTTCAATAACAGTATATACAAATTTTAGGATATTGTCAACCTAAAATCGAGAATTTCATAATTTTTCTATTAAATTTTGTTGTCCTCTCTTGACCACACTACTGAGCGGCTCGTCGATTATCCAAGACGGCAAGCTTGTCGGTGCGGTAACTCATGTATTAGTATCAAATCAGACCGAGGGGTATGGAATTTTTATTGAAAATATGTTAAATGCGGCGCAAGGCACGGGTGTGCCTAAGGCGGCGTGAAGAGAGCTTGTAATTTAAGACGAAAGGTCGAAAATTCGCCGCCTTTTCTTAAATGTATTCGCATCGGGAGGAGCACAACGAGGACAGGTGAAAAATTATAAAAGCCGAGGGTTTATTTCTCTCGGCTTTTATAATTGATTTTTGTTTTTAGAGCACCGTCGCCTTGGTTTTTAAGCTTGGATATGGCTTGTCAAAGACGGCAAAATCGACGTCGTCGAGAGAGGCGAGAGTGAAGAGCGATTCGGTGTCGAACTTTTCACTGTCGCACAGAAATACGGTGGTTTTGGCGTGCTTTAGCATTATTTGACGGACGAAGTTCTCATCTTCTGTAGAGTCGGAAATCATTCCGCACTCGCTCAAGGATTGAGAAGAAAAGAAGAGGACGTCCGCATTTATGCCGAGAAGGGCGTTGTAGGCTTGGCTGCCGCCGAGGGACACCGAGCCGCCGATGCCAAACCCGCCGATGCACGAGGTGCGTATTCCAAGCTTTAGGGCGTTTAACGCCGTTTCAAGATTTGAGGTGAAGACGGTTGCAGACTCAAGACGGGCGATGTGGGGCAAAAGAAATCCTGCACTTGAGGAACTGTCAAGCAAAATGCTTTGCCCATCCTGAAGCAGAGCCGCCGCCTTTTGTGCTATGAGCCGCTTTTCCTTTACGTTTTTTGTTTTTCTTTGGTAGAAGCCTGCAACCTTGCCGTTTATTTGCGGAAGAGCCGCGCCGCCGTGCGAACGCCTCACAAGCCCAACGTTTTGCAAATACTCAAGGTCGCGGCGGACGCTCGACGGAGATATGAATATACTTTCGGCAAGCTCGTTTACCGATATATACGTGTTTTCCTCTATTAGCTTTAAAATTTCCTTCTGTCTTTCCGTTAAGTTCATTCGCTTTCCCTTCTTTGCTTATTTGTGCAATCATTTTTGCTCATTTTCCAAATATTCCGCCAAGCATTGCTCATATATGAGCGGTACATTATAATTATAATAACTAAAATTAAATTTGTCAATAAGGGTGATAATATGTTAGAAGAGCTTAAAGAAAGGGTTTGGCGAGCAAATCTTTTGCTAAAGGAGAGCCACCTTGTCGTTTTAACGTGGGGTAACGCATCGGAAATAGACCGAGAACGCGGGCACGTAGTAATAAAGCCGTCGGGAGTCAATTATGCAGAAATGACGGCGGAGGATATGGTGGTCGTTGACCTCGACGGAAAGGTCGTGGAGGGAAAGTACAGACCGTCAAGCGACCTTGCGACTCATATTGAAATTTACAAGAACTTTGGTAACGTTTCGGGAGTTGTTCACACTCATTCAAGATGGGCAACCGTTTTTGCACAGGCGGGGCTCGGCATACCGATGCTTGGAACGACGCACGCCGATACCTTTTACGGTGATATTCCCTGCACAAGAAAAATGACTACCGAGGAAATTTCGGGCAATTACGAAAAGGAAACAGGAAACGTAATCGTTGATAGATTTAAGGCATTGGACCCTATTGCCGTCCCCGGAGTTATCGTCAATTCGCACGGACCTTTCACTTGGGGAAAGGACGCTTACGATGCGGTAAAGCACGCAATCGTTTTGGAGGAGGTCGCTATGATGGCTTGGCACACGCTGGCTCTGAATAATGAAGTGAACTTCCAACAAGAATTGGCATACAGGCATTATTTCAGAAAACACGGAGCTAACGCGTATTACGGACAAGGAGAGTGCAAATGATCATCGACAGTCTACAATATAACGGAATGTGTCAATGCGGCAAGGAGCACCGAATGGAAACCGAGTTTGCAATTATAGAAAGCGGTTGCCTAAAAGAACTTTCCTATTATTTGACAAAACACGGAATACATGGCTACACCGTTGCAGTATACGATGAAAACACATACGCGGCTACCGCAGACAGACATCCAAGCGTTGATCTGGATATCATTCTTGATCCGACCGAGCTTCACGCAAACGAGCACGGTGTCGCTCTTTTGATGGAAAAATTGCCGTCGTGCACCGAGGTACTCATAGCCATTGGTTCCGGAACGATACACGACATAACGCGATATTGCGCTTATACAAAAAAAGCTAAATTAATTTCGTGTCCGACAGCAGCAAGTGTAGACGGCTTTTGTTCTTCGGTTGCGGCGATGACATGGAACGGGTGCAAAAAAACGCTGACCGCCGTTGCGCCCAAAATCGTGATTGCCGACACTGACGTTTTTATGAATGCTCCAATCAGATTGACACGTTCCGGCTTTGGCGATATGATAGGAAAATATATCGCTCTCACCGATTGGAAAATTGCTAATGTACTTACAAATGAATTTCATTGTGAGAAAATCGCTCGAATCACATTGGAAGCAACCAAGTCAGTATTGGAATCGGTTGACGGCATTATAGAAGAAGAGCCGCAGGCATACGAAAAGCTTATGTACGGGTTGCTTCTTTCGGGAATCGCTATGCAAATGATGGGGAACTCCCGTCCCGCCTCGGGTGCGGAGCATCACATATCGCATCTTATAGAAATGGCTCCGAAGGGTCTTGAAATCACATCCGATGCACTCCACGGCGAAAAGGTGGGCGTGGGAACGCTTTTGGCAACAGAAGAATACAAAAGACTTGCAAAGGCATCCGAAATTTCTTTCCTTGATTACACGGAATTCAATAGACAAACAATGGTTGATGTATTTGGAGAGACTGCTGCAGAGGAAATTTCAAAAGAGAACGAACACGATGCCGCAACAGACGTTACCTCGGTAATACTCAAATCCCATTGGAAAGAGATCTGCGAAGAAATAAAAAAGCTCCCCGAAATTGAGCTTTTAAGAAACGTATATTTAAAATTCGGAGTAAAATCGCGACTGTCGGATATAGGTCTTGACGACGCTGTATCAAAAAAGCTGTTAGATTATTCACCAATGGTAAGAAACAGATTGACACTTATGAGGCTGCGCGGTGCTTTAAAGAACGTGTAATATCGGCATATAAAAATACAATTAATTTAAAATGTTTGAGGAAAAAACAATGACAATAAACAACAGACTTCACGGTAAAACCATAGTCGCACTCGGTGATTCACTCTTTCGCGGCAATAAAGATTGTAATGGAAACACTTGGCTCGAAATGATGGCACGACGAAATGAGATGACACTTTACAATTACGGTCAAAACGGCTGTACCGTCGCTATGCAACACATTGAGGAACGACCGTTTGCTCCTATGTGCGTAAGCTATGCAGATATGGTTGATGAGACCGATTACGTCGTAGTCCTTGGCGGTGCTAATGACAGACGTCTTGACATACCTCTCGGAGAGAGCGATTCTGTATCAACGGAAACCTTCTGCGGTGCGCTTAACGTTCTCATTGCCGGTATTTCTCAAAAATACCCCAAAGCGCGTATACTGTTTATGACAAATTACAACCGCTACCTTTCCAAAAATAAAATTGGTCTGTCAGATATCGACTATGTCGAGGCAATGAAGAAAATCTGTTGCAAGTGGTCGATCCCCTGCTTTGATAACTATCATAACTGTGGCATCTCATTCCAAAATCCCGCACACCTCGCATGGATAGATGAGGGAGTCGTTCGCGACGGCAACGCAAACCGTCACTTCTCTGCCGAGGCATACGAGTGGTTGTCCTACAAGTATGAGTCAATTCTTTCTTTACTATAATTAGCACAAATGGAAGAGGCTATCATGAAAAAATATTTATTACCACACGGAACGAACGTATACAAAGCAAATCTTCACGCACATACAAATATCAGCGACGGTATGCTTACTCCTAAGCAAGTCAAGGATTTATACAAATCTAACGGTTATTCCGTGGTAGCGTATACCGATCACGATCTGTTGATTGAACATAGCGAGCTTGACGATGAAGAGTTCCTTGCTCTGCCCGGCTTTGAAGCACAGTTTAACGAAAGTAACAGATACCCCGGTAAAGCAAACGAAAAAAAGTGTCATATGTGCTTTATAGGAGGTACGACTCAGCCCTGCTGGAACGAAAAATACGCATACATCGGAAATGCAAAAAATCACAGGAAATCCGTCAAGTTTGACAGAGAAACGAGTCCGTTTGAAAGAGATTACACGCCTGAATGCATAAACACAATGATAGGCACGGCACGCAAAAAAGGGTTCTTTATAACCTATAACCACCCCGCCTGGTCGCTTGAGAGCTACGAGCAATATATAAAGTACGAGGGAATGCACGCCATCGAAATATTCAATTACGGTAGCGAAAGATTAGGATTTCAGTCCTTGGCTCCCCACGTATATGACGATATTCTCAGAAGCGGAAGAAAAATTTTTGCGGTAGCGGCAGACGACAATCATAACAATCCCGAAAACGATGATTCATTCGGCGGTTTCGTTATGATAATGGCTAATGAACTGAATCACCATTCCATAATGCAGGCTCTTTTTAAGGGCGACTTTTATGCTTCTACCGGTCCTACCTTCAGTGACGTTTATATCGAGAATAACACACTGTTCATACAATGCTCTGACGTATCTTCGATCAGCTTGATGACAGATGGCAGAAAAACAAAATACATTCATTCTAAAAGTGGCGAGGCACTGAAAGATGCAACTTTCGCTCTGGACTTTGACTATCGTTATTTTAGAATTACTATCAAAGATTTTAAAGGAAATTATGCATATACAAATGCATTTTTTAAAGAGGATTTGTAAAATGGATGGGTCAAGAATTATTTTATCAGCGCAGAGTCAAGTGCAGCCTACGGCGGCGTAGCTGTTGTAAAGAAGCACCATTAGAAAAATTTCGTCTAATGGTGCTTTAAATTATTTAGTTATAAACTAACATTCGGGGCATTTTACAACGGTAGTTCCGACCTTAGAAAATACCCTACCGAGTGGTATGGGGTATTTATTGAGAATATGCTGAATGCGGTGCAAATGACGACGCAAAAGGCGGCTTAAATGACAAAATGTATAATTGAATAATACGGTTGTCCCTATTTGAACACACTCCACGAGTAAGTTTAGATAGGGACAACAGTTTTGTCCGAAAAAATATTCAATTTGTACGTAAATGTGTTGTCCTTTATATAACACACTCCCATGCCGTGGACGATGCATAATTATTGTGCGTTCATTCGTTTTGCGCAATTCTCACATCTGCCATAATCATCTAATGGGAGCACAGAAAGCGTCTTTTTCAATTGATTGCGCATCACTTGCCGAATCAGATTATCCGCAAAGCCATCACAATCAATGGAAGGATTATAACCTTGACAACCGCAAATCGCACAGGTATTTATATACTTTTTTGTTTCCGGATTAAATTTCTGTATATATAACGAGTTTCCTCTTTTATTAAATTTACTGTGTGACATCTACGTATTAAACCTCGTTTTCCAAAATCCAATCAAGGAGCTCCTGATATTTCATCTCTGCTGCCGCGACGGCAAGACCAGCACGTGCGACCTCAGCGTTGGTGGGCGGAACTTGAAAATTTCGCGTGCATAGTAATTTTTCAACGCTTTAGAGACCTATTTTTTTAAGAAATTCTCCTACGCGCTCTGAATCCTCTTTCGAAACAGTGCTTGCGGTTTTCAATTCCCGAATAGGTCTGCTAAGACCTTTTTTAAAAAGTCTGCCCCAGCGCCTCATATGGCATATGGGTGTAAGAATTGGATGCTTTTGCAGCACGGGGTACTGCTGACTTAATAATTCATATGGTAAAAAGATGCGTGAAAAAATATATTTTGCCTTACTGCCTTTTTTGCTTTGCAGAGAAGCCACTCGGTTTTCTGTGCTGCCGTATACTCCCGAATAAAGTATATATTCTTCCAGCAATTTTGCCTCTTCGGTATATTCGCGTCCTTCAAGCCATGCTTCCGAGAGGTCTCTTGCAATATTTGCAAAATCCAAAAGACCTCCTTCAAGCAAAAGCAAGTCTCGTTTTTCCGGATCATGCTCGACTGCATTATCAAGCAACCACAAATCTATAAACGGTCGTATACCGCAGCCACCGTTCTCTATATGCTTTGCCATATGTGCAATATGGTAAAAATAGAGCATCTCATCGCAAAGCTCGTAATGATATTTCCCGCTAACATTTATTAAATTATCCCACGCCTTATCAAGAACGGCTTTACTGTTTTTTGCTCTTCCGTTTTCAACAAGGTCGTAATGAAGTTCTATATGATTGCCCTCGTGGGAGCGCAATGAAATATCGTGTGCCCCTCTCACCCCTCTTACATAACCAAATACTTTGCACAGGGTGTCGGCTATTTTTTCAACTTCGCTTTCTTTTACCAATACATCAATATCACAGCTTGTCCTCAGCCACGCTTTAGGATAATACTTGGCAATAGATTTTCCCTTCAAAATTACAAAAGGAATTTCTAGCTCTTCAAGCTTCGCGACAAGACGTTCAAACTCGTGATTAAGCTTTTGATATCTAAAAATTGCAAGATACTGTTGCTTTTCAATCTTTTCTAAAATATGCTTTGGAAAGAGTGAGGATTTTTGACTGATTGCTTTGTAAAGCATGTGAGAAATATCATGATTCTGTGCAATATTATATGCTTCCACACAGGTATCCGTGTCACTTTTTTCGTACATGCATTGGTCGCTGAACGCGTCTGAAAAAGCTAGCTTTACCGTATTAAACAGCAGTCTTACAGCTTCGTTATTCACACTTAATCCTCCTCTTTTGATAGTAAATTATTGCAACTGTTACTTATTGTTGAAGTAAAACGCGTGATACCATTCAGCAAATTTTCGGAGTCCCTCACGCAAGGTGGTTTGAGGTTTAAATCCAAAATCTCTTTCGAGTGCCGATGTATCCGCATATGTTATCGGAACATCACCCGGCTGCATTGGAACGAGCTTTTTGTGAGCTTCGAAATCATAATTTTCAGGCAATATTTTAGCTCTTACCAGCTCCTCTTGCAAAATATTTACGAATTCAAGAAGATTTTCCGGGTGGTTATTTCCTATATTATAAACCCTATACGGTGGAACGGGAAGTCCGTCCTCTCCTTCTTTCTTATCGGGAGCATTTTGCATAACGAGCTTTATTCCCGTTACTATATCGTCTACATAGGTGAAATCACGCATACAGTTTCCATAGTTAAATATTTCTATGGTTTTGCCGCTTATTAACTTATCGGTAAAGCCGAAATATGCCATATCCGGTCTTCCTGCAGGTCCATATACCGTGAAGAAACGCAATCCGGTTGACGGGATATTGTAGAGCTTTGAGTAGGCATGTGCCATAAGCTCATTAGATTTTTTGGTTGCGGCATACAGAGAAACGGGATTGTCCACCTTATCCTCTGTAGAATACGGAACCTTTTTGTTCGATCCGTACACCGATGAGGACGATGCGTAGACAAGGTGCTCCACCGTGTTTTTTCTACACGCCTCAAGGATATTATAAAATCCTACAATATTTGATTCTATATACACATCGGGATTAGTTATGGAATATCTTACACCAGCTTGCGCCGCAAGATTGACAACTATAGAAAAGCTGTACTTTTCAAAAATTCCGTCAATCAGCGCGCGGTCTGCTATATTTCCCTCGAAAAACTTCCAATCCGAGTTGGGATAAAGAGCTGCCGTCTTTTCTATTTCTTCAAGGCGGTATTTTTTTATAGACACATCGTAATAATCATTCATGTTGTCTATTCCAACTATTCTGATTGGGGATACAGTTTTAAGAAGTTCTGTTACAAGATTTGCACCTATAAATCCCGCAGCACCTGTTATAAGAATAGTTTTTCCCTCAAGGATTATGTTAGGTTTTAACATATCCACAGTACTCCTTTCCAACTTTTTCATAGCTCTCAAGATTTCCGATATCGTATCTTTTGCCCGGCATTTGCATTGCATGTATCTTAGTTTTCTTACAGAGCCATGCTATGTAACTTCCGGGAGCATCAGTGCCGCATCCGTCATGTATTGCTTCACTAACCCGCGTGATATCCTCTTTTTTCAAGAAATAAAAGGGTGGGCAGCCCCAGTTAGACTTAGGAACGGCAGGTTTTTCTTCCATATCT
>JAZSJG010000076.1:0-27965 GCA_045534215.1 Eubacteriales bacterium | reverse complement strand
AGAACGACATGGCTACGATCCGACTTCAGTAAAAATTGCGGCACTCGAAAAGCTTTCAAAAGCATAAAATAAATATGAGCGGTAATACTTCAAAAACGGTATTTACCGCTCTTTTTTCTCGCACAAGTGTGTTTTTTTATTTGACAAAGTCAACTAAAAGTGGTAAAATATACATGTTAATCTATAACTTTTGAACGGAGCTTGTTTATGAATAAAAATGAAGCCCAAAACAGAATAGAATATCTAAGAGAAGTTATCGAATATAATTCAAAGCTTTATTACGAAAAGGACGCCCCGGAAATATCGGATTACGAATACGATGCGCTGTTTCGCGAGCTTGGTGAGCTTGAAGACAAATTTCCCGAGTTAGATTCTCCGACTTCCCCTACAAAGCGCGTAGGCGGAAGAGCGCTTGATAAATTCGAAAAGTTCTCGCACCCCGTGAAAATGGGGAGTCTTACCGACGTTTTTTCCTATGAAGAGCTTGATGCATTTGTAGAGAGAGTAGACGGTGAGCTTGGGATAAATACAGAGTATTCTGTCGAGCCGAAAATTGACGGATTGTCTGTTTCGCTTATATACCGCAACGGAGTTTTTGTTAAGGGTGCAACAAGAGGTGACGGTCTTGTCGGTGAGGACGTGACCGAAAACTTACGTACAGTACGTTCGATTCCTCTAAAGCTCTCCGAGCCATTGCCATATCTTAACGTGCGCGGTGAGGTATATATGCCACGAAGGGTATTCGAAAAGTTAAATGAAGCTCGCGCGGATAACGGTCAGCCACTCTTTGCAAATCCGAGAAATGCAGCTGCCGGCTCGTTACGTCAGCTTGATCCTAAAATTGCAGCATCAAGACGGCTTGAAATATTTGTTTTCAATCTTCAAGAGGGCTCTCTTTATCAGGACGGTTCTGAATGTAAAACTCACTCTGAATCACTTTTGCGCTTGGCAGAGCTTGGCTTTACCGTTTTACCGGAATGGAAAATTTCTAAAGGCAAAGAAGCAATCTCATCTTGTGTAAAACGACTTGGAGATATGAGAAATACTCTCTCGTTCGATATGGACGGAGCGGTAATTAAGGTTAATAAGCTCAACGAACGCATAATTTTAGGAGAGGGAACAAGTACACCGAAGTGGGCTGTTGCCTATAAATATCCCCCAGAAGAGAAATAAACCAAACTGACCTCTATAGATATACAGGTCGGAAGAACAGGCGTTCTTACCCCAATTGCAAATCTTGCCCCCGTATTTCTCGCAGGCACGACAGTTTCAAGAGCAACCTTGCATAATGAGAATTTTATCAGTGAAAGAGATATAAGAATATCCGACACTGTAATAGTCAGAAAAGCAGGGGAGATAATTCCCGAAATAATTGCAAGTGTTCCTTTGGATAGAGATGGCAGAGAGCAGATATTTGAAATGCCTAAAACCTGTCCGTCATGCGGTCATCCAGTTGTCAAGGACGACGCGGGTGAGGGCGCAGCAACTAGGTGCGTATACCCCGGATGTCCTGCGCAAAATTTCAGAGGTATAGTTCATTTCGCTTCAAAAGGCGCTATGAATATCGAAGGACTCGGACCTCAAGTTGTTGAGCTTCTACTTTCGAACAATAAAATTAAAGATTGCGCCGACCTATATAATCTGCGGGCAGAAGATATTGAAAATCTTGAAAGAATGGGAAGAAAAAGCGCGGAAAATCTCGTCAACGCAATACAGAAATCAAAGGAATCAGGGCTTGAGCGTCTTTTATTTGCACTCGGAGTAAGACAGGTTGGTGAGGTGGCGGCAGAAGAAATAGCACAAAAAATGAAGACTCTAGATAATTGCTTTAATGCCACATATGAGGATTTCCTTGAAATAGACGATATCGGTGAAATTACTGCTGGAGCTTTAGTTGAATTTTTTGCCGATGATAAAACAAAATTGCTCTGCGAAAAGCTCAAGGAGGTTGGTGTTAAGATGGAATCTCTGACAACACCCAAAGCACAAACCTTCAGCGGCTTGACTTTTGTTCTTACAGGAACACTTCCGAACTTGTCCCGTGACGAAGCGGGAGCTCTTGTTAAGAAAAATGGCGGTAAGGTTTCCTCTTCTGTTTCAAAAAAGACTTCTTATGTTATAGCAGGTGAGGCAGCGGGCTCTAAGCTCATAAAGGCAAAGGAACTCGGCATTAACGTAATAAGTGAGGAAGAATTCCTCAAAATGATTGCAGAAAACTAATATATTATATTTACGTATATTGAGTTTTTTCTCTGGCAGAGTTTTTGTTAAAACAGAGCAAAGTATCATCCAATAAAATATTATCCGGTACAACAAGGTGTGAATTTTTTTCACACCTTGTTGAATTTTTTTCGCTTTACAAATTGGGTTTTATATAGTATCATATTCCAAGTATTTAATAATTTAAGAGGTATCAAAGCTTTGAAACATTTAAGTTTAATTTTATTTATTGCATTTTCTCTCATATTCACCCTTGCCTCCTGCGGTCCAGAACCTGGCCCCGAGCACGAATGCGGCTACGGAGAATGGCAGACGGTGGAAGGAAAAGAAGCAACAAGCGCACAAAAGATGGAAGAAATCAGCGTATGTACAACAGACCCCACTCACACCGAAAAAAGAGAAACTCCCATGCTTTCGCATACCTTTGAGGGCGAATACTACAACGATGAGTTATCTCATTGGCAGATGTGCTCTGTGTGCGGAGAAAGAGGAGATTCGGTCGAGCACGAATCTGAAGGCCCTGCCACCACCGAGCATGCTGAAGTTTGCTTGTCTTGCGGTTATGAGATGGCACCGAAGATGCATCTGCTTGACGGAAAGAGAATAATATTTATCGGTGATTCTTTCGTATATTTTGGAAATACCGTCATTGAAAAAGCTCAATCGGTTCAGAAACAGTCTCTGCGCGAAAATGACAGAGGATATTTTTATCAGATTTGCAGAGCAAACGGTGCAGACGTATCTGTTACTAACTGGACCTACGGTGGTCACGGTCTTACCACTCATCTTCAGCAAAATTGCACACACCGCACAGGATGCAACGGCACTTGCCATATTGAAGATCTTACCAACCGTTATTTCGATATTGTAGTTCTTTCGGGCGGAAGAGGCAGCAGTTATAAGGCAGAAACGTTTATAAGCGAAATAGAAACATTTATCGATATATTCAGAAGTGTAAATCCTGATGTAAAATTCGTATATCTTGTCAGCTCCGGAGCTCATAATGTTTCCGTTAATGAGTCTTTTCCAAAGGAAGTTCTTAACTCTCTTAAGAAAATAGAGGACGACTACGGATTCACAATCGTCGATTGGGGTAAAATTGTACGTGATGTAATAGACGGTACAACCGTAGTAGAGGGTGCAACAAACACATTTACAAAGACGAGCTTTACTATTGCAAAAAGCAAAGAAGACGGATTCCACCCAAGCCCACTTGCAGGATACATAACATCTCTTATGACCTACTGCGCTCTTACAGGTGAATCGGCAGTTGGACAATCATATGATTTTTGCAGCAATCAAACTTTGAATCTTAAATTCAACTTCAATAAATACATAAACGATTATTACAAGGTGGATACAACCAATTTCCCCGAGATATTCAAATCACCAGCAGATATGCTTGGCATACAAAAGCTTATCGACCAATATCTTGCTGAAAAAGCATATCGCAACTATAATTATCAATAATTAAGTAGGCATTCCGCCGTAGCTGATGCTTTATTGCTACAAATATAGTTTCTTTATTTCCAATAATACAATTTCGACGAAAGGAATAACATGATTTGAAACGCTTAGGTTTTACAGCTTTAATAACTATTTTACTTTTGGTTGTTTTTACGTCTTGTGATCTTAAGCCAGGGCACGAACACGAGTTTTTAGAGTGGTATTCGGATGCTTCGGGACATGCACTCGTTTGTGAGTGTGGAGAAAGAGAAGAGCTCAAGGCGCATACATCAAGTGGATTTGCGACCACTGAAAGTGCAGAATTCTGTACTGACTGCGGTTATGAGATAAGCCCCGAGATAGTCAAGGTTATCTTTATTGGTAATTCACATGTGTATTTTGGTTGCACTGTAAATGAGAAAACGCAGGCGGTAAAAAAACAAGAGCCGAGAACAAATGACCGTGGATATTTTTATCAGTTATGCAGGTCAAAGGGATTTGCTGTTGAAGTTACCAACTGGACCTTCGGCGGACATAAGCTCCACGATATTTTCAGATTTCCTTGCACTGCAGACAGAGGCTGCGACGGAGTTGACCACGAATCCTACCTTGTCAACAGAGATTTTGATTACGTAGTTGTTTCAAGCGGTGTAGGCAAAAATTCAGAAGAGAAATTTGTCGAAGATTTTGAATACATTATGAATTTTTTCAAAGCAGCCAACCCTGATGTAAAATTCGTATGTCTTGGTAACGCAAGTGTGGCAGGAGTCAATGCCACTGATACCGGTTATCCCGGCATTTATGAAAGCTATCAGCTTCTTGAGGAAAAGGGAGTTTTGATAGCCGATTGGGGAGGACTTGTAGCCGGAATTTATTACGGAAAATTTGAAGTGCCGGACAGCACCTTTGAATACAATAAACATACCTTTGTAATTTCAAAGGACGGCTTCCACCCTTCGCAGTTTTCGGGATACTTAACATCACTTATGACCTATTGCGTAATAACAGGTGAAAGTGCAGTCGGACAACCGTACGATTTTTGGAACAATTCAAACCTATCTCTTAATTTTGATTCACAAAAGTATATTAATAAGTATTATACAAAGGAGTCGACGAACTATCCTGAAATCTTTGCTTCCGAAAGTGAAATGTTAGCTATACAAAAGCTTGTTGATTGGTACATAGAAAATAAGCCGTATACAACGGTGGATAGCTCTCGATAAAAATTGGATTTTAATTTTGAGCAGAACAAAAAACGAGATGGATACTGCACGCTATACTGCAGCTCTATCTCGTTTTTTCTTTCAGGAATAAATAATGTTAATACCTGCGTTTTTTTCATTAGATTGAAGCTTTTATTCGCTTATAACAAAATTCATCGCCCTTTTATATACCGTATATAAAGGTTTTCGGGTCTTCGAAAAGATTTATTTGGGGCGGATAAAAGGTGAAAATTGCAAAGAGTATGAAAATTAAAATAAATATAACACCCGCGATTATTTCTTTTCTTAATGATGCTTTTCTCTCACAAAATAAAAGCATATACATCGAAACTCCATAAGAAAGCGCCACAGATATTAAAAAAATAATTACGTTAACCCAGTCAATATTTTTGCCTATTATTCCAGAATAGGTAAAATACAGGACAATAATAGATATAAGACCTAAAATAACACCCGAGCATTTCGCATAAAAATAATTCTTGTATCTCTTTGCGTAAATCGGATATTCAATTAAAGTAAATATAAGATAGGGAATAAATAAAATTTTAAGATGCTCCCAGATGCTTTCGTTTACAGGAGAAAAAATTCCTACAATTAAATTTTTTCCCGACCACTCGTAAACAAAGTGCAAAAGTGTACCGAATGCTGCAGTTAAAAATGCAAACAAAGCGGTTAATTTTATAAGAGTTTTATTCTTTGACATAAAATCACCATAATCAAATTACTGTAAATTTAATTATGTGCAAAATCAAAGCAGATATGTATTAAATTTCTAATGCACAAGCTCGTCTTCCGCTATATATGGAAGGTCTGTTGGAGTCGCAAGTGATTTTACCACCTTATCAAAAAAAACAACAGCTTTTCCTGCATCTGAAAAAATATCCTTTGTGACAGCTGTGGTAATATTGCCGAATTCATCAGAAAGCTCAACAGAGACCGAATATAACGGAATTCCGTAGCTTGCGATTCTTCTGCTTTCCTTCATAATCAGGTTGTAGGTGCATATCCCTTCTTTTAACTCTCGTGTTTCGCTCTTAATTATAACCGTATTGATTTTTGCCTTTTTACTCATATCAATCTCCTTAGACAAGACTTATTCACGGAGAATTGTATCACAATATTTTTGAATTCTTTGGCGAATTTTGTAAGAAGCAAAAAAACCGTGCAAAACAGTATGTATCTATCTTGCACGGTACTTTTATATTAAATATCAATTTTCAATGTCACACAACTTTATTTCGGCTTCTGTGTTTACCTTGCCGTCAGAGCGTAAGGTTCTTATATAATATAGCCCGTCTTTTTCTCCAAGCATAACAGTGAGATTCTCATACATCGGTGCTTCATTTGCGTAATGGATTGTAATATATTCAATTCGCTTTTTCTCAAGGGGAAGAAATGAGGAATAAAGGTCGGGATAAGCTGTGTTATTCATATGCCTGTTACGGTCAACAACGCCGTATCCCACTTCATAAGTACCAACGGATTTTAGATTTTTCGGCATTATTATTCTATCAAGTGGCATATCCAAGACATCGTAGGTTTCAAGACCCAGGTCAAAGTCATTTACTTTCACCAGCGAATGATTTTCAGTATCAACAAGCGCCCATATTGCAACAGCACGCGCAACAGTTTGGTTTTCTCTTAAAAGCTCATAACAGCGCAAAAAACTGTAAGCGCGGCTTTTAGAGGGATATGTAATTGCAGTCAATGGCTCGTGTGCCTTCAGGGGAGATGAAAACTCCACTTTTATACGGCTTAATATAAATGCTTTTTTTCTTTCACGAAGATTATCATAGGACATTCCGTTTTCGGTTAATTGCAGCTGTGCTGCACTTTGTAGATATCTCATAATAGATGATGCTCTGGCAATACCGTTAAAATCAACGTCATGGGTATCAACATTTATTTTAGTCTTAAAAAATTCCATAAAAACCTCATAGAAAGTAATTTATGTATTTATCATAACTCGAAAAATGTAATTATGCAACAATTTCTCTTTAATAAACTGTAAACAAAATAAATTTTATGGACAATTATATCTTTTTGTGGTATAATTGTTTTAGGGAAGTTTTTTCTCATTAAATGAAGATGAAAGGTAAACAGCTGTTATGATTATACTTAATTCAGATAATTTCAAATCCGAGGTTGAGGAGTACAAGGGCGTTGTTGTCATCGATTTATTCGCTACATGGTGCGGACCATGCCGCATGCTCGCGCCTGTGCTTGAAGAGGTAGCAAATGAAATTCCGGATGTAAAATTCTGCAAGGTTGATGTAGACGTCTCTCCTGAAATAGCACGTCTTTTCAAGGTGGAAAGTATTCCTACCGTTGCGATAGTAAAGGACAATACTTTTATGGATATGTCAGTTGGCTACGTTACAAAGGACAAGCTCACAAGCTTCATCCTTCAGTACAAGGATTGATGGTGTCAATATGAAAATTCGACTTAATGAAAATAAAGAGGTAGTAAAATCCGTAAAAGAAGGGCTTAAACGTACGGGCGGCTACTGTCCATGCCGCTTAAATCGCACCGACGACTACAAGTGTATGTGCGAAGAATTTAAAAAGCAGATTGCGGACCCCGACTTTGAGGGATATTGCCATTGCATGCTTTACTATAAAGAAAAATAGAAAATTTATACATCTGACAGAGTCGATTGACATGAGTGCTTTGTGGCACTTATGTCATTGACTCTGTTTTTTTGTAACTTTTAGTTTTTTAAGATATGATATATATATTTTTTTGTCATAACTTTTGGAAATGTTAACGTCATATTCTATTGAACTCTCAATATAACCAATGTTATAATCTAATGGCAAATATTGGAAAATCAAGAGGAAGATTAAATGAAGCGTGTATTCAAGGCGTTGTTTGTATTAGGAGTATCAGTACTGTTTTTTGCATTTGGAACATATGCAAAAGCGATAGATACGGCAGATTTTATAATAAGCAGTGAGGGGGAAGAATATTTACTATCGGTTTACAGCCAGGGTACTTTAAAGCCGATTATGCAAAGTCGGGATTTTTGCGAGTTAACAAGTTATATTGAAAATTCGTCGAATACTGAAAAAAATATAATATTTAGTGGAATTAAGCTAAGAAACTCTGTAAGCTTCGAATACGGTAAATATACATTTTCAGGTGAAATATCTTTTTCAAATGATGCAAATTTTGTCATTGACGGAGCTGACATTTTATTTAAGGATTTTAGCATCAGATTTGAAAACGGACTTTTGCGCTTGAAAAAGGGAACACTTGAAATAAACGATTCTGAAATCTATGGCGGAAATAATCACGCGGTTTCTCTTGACTATTCATCTTTAGCTGTGTTCAAATTTATATCAGGAGAAATTTATTCGGATTCGCAAAAAGCATCACTCTTTTTGAATTCGGGAACTGCATATATAAGCGGCGGAGCAATAATAAACAGTGCCGGTGCGGCTGTAGAAAGTCATTCAACCTTAGTTTTGTCTAAAAATCCTGCACTCAGCGGCAGCTTTGGGATAATTGCGGATACTCCGATTACTCTTTCGGATTTTTCATCAAGCTTAACGTTGAAATATTTGGCAGAGTTTAACGAGGGAAGCATAAATACAGTAGTATACGGTGCTGATGAAGAGTCACTTACAGGTATTCGCATTTTCGATTACGAAGCCAAGGAATATAAACTGACATATTTTAAAAGCTACCGAGGAATAGATGAAGAAAATTTTGGTGCGGTATATTTGCCGTTTACAGTAAATTTCTATTGCGATAATGTACTTATAAAACGTGAACAAATGCTTTCAGAAGAAATTGTCGCGCCAATTACGGCGGTTGAAAGGGATGGATATACATTTATCGGATGGAGTACCGATAGCTTTTCTTTATCGCCATATGATTTTGCGAAAAAAGTAAATAAAAGCTTAAATTTGTACGCATTTTATGCCTTGGAATCCCCATATTTCTCAATTTCTTCAATACAATTCGAATATGATGGTGAAATTCATAAACTTGGTTTTCAAAGTATTGAGCACCCTTTAAAAGAGAACTCAATTATAACTTATACGTGGTATAAGGATGGAAATATTATACCTGTTTCGGCAGAAGAGCTTGAAGTTAAGGATGTTACGGATTCCGGTCGGTATAAATGCAAAATCACATTCACTTACGGAACAGATACCGTAAGTGTAACAACACCCGAGGTGTCCGTGCAAATTAATAAAGCGGTGATTACAACACCGAACATATCCGAAAAGGTATATAACGCAGCGCCGCAAAGTCCTGACATTATGTCGACATCACAATATACTGTGTATTCAACATCAGGAGTTTTAGTTGGCGTATATCCGGTAAAAATTGAGCTGAACGACCCACAAAATTACCGTTTTTCCGATACTGACGACACAGTGAAATATCTTGATTTTAAAATCGTTAAGGCAGAGAATTTTTGGATTGAGGACTTAACGGCTTCGGATGTATACGAGGGACAAAATCCCTCCGTGAGTGCGTTTGCAGCATTTGGTACTGTAAAATATTATTACTCAAAAACCTATGATGGAATCTATTCTGAAGCTTTACCTTTTGAAATAGGGGAATATTATGTAAAAGCATGTGTACCTGAGAGTGAAAATTTTTATTTTCTTACTTCTTCTCCAATTAAATTTTCAATACTTAAAGAGAAAATTTTAGGACTCGCAATATCAGAAATGCCAAAGAAATGTGAATACGTTGCATTCGAATATTTTAATCCCGCAGGTCTTGTAATTTCAGCGACATTTAATAGCGGCAGAATAGAATATTTACAACCGGATAAGCTGATTTTTACCTACCAAAGTGCAGAAAGCTTCAGATTTGCCGACAGTGCAGTAATAGCAAGTTATAACGGCTCATCAATTGCCATTCCTATTAAGGTAAAAAAAGCGGAATATGATATATCGCATATTGAGTTTTCTGATACCGAGGTCCGCTTCAACGGAAAAAAACAAACTTTAGAATATAATGGCGCAATGCCTCTCGGTGAAGACGGAATATATCTCGAATGTTCGGTTGTCGGTGGTGGAATAAATGTTGGAAGCTATAGTGTTTTTCTGGAATTTTATACCTCAAGTAAAAATTATGTTATTCCCGAAAGAATAATTGCACAGCTTAAAATTCTTCCGTACGAAACATATGTCGTATGGAGTGAAGATAATTTTGTTTACGACGGTTCGTTTAAGTGTCCTGTTGCGTATTATACAGATGTTTTTGGACGAAAAAAAACACCTGAAATAGACGGTGGAGGTTCAATAGCGGGAAGCTATATTGCAGTCGCCTCAAGCACTGACTCGAATTATATGCTCAAGGACTCTGTATACGGCTTTGAAGTTGCAAAAGCAGATTATGACATAAGCAAAATAGTATGGAAATCGGACAAATTTGTTTATGACGGAGAAATTAAAAGTGTAGTTGTTGATTCTCTTCCCGAGGGGATGTCTGTAATCGGTTACATTGATAATCAAGGGAAAAATGCGGGCAGATACAAAGCTATTGCTACCGTAAGCTACGACAGTATAAACTATAATCCACCGGGTGAAATCGCGTTTGAATGGCAGATAGAAAAAAGAAACTACGACATTGGTGGTTTTGAGTTTCTTGATAATAATCCCACCTTTAATACAAAGGTGCATTATCCGATTTTTAATGGAGAAATGCCCGTCGGCATTGACGGAATCCCCCTTTCATTTAGATTCTCAAAAGGAGCGCGTGATGTTTACGAGGGCAAAGTTCTGGTTGATATAACCTTTTTTACTGAGAGTAAAAATTATAATGTTCCCGACGCCCTATGTGCTTACGTTCAAGTGAAACCGCTAGGAATTACAGTTGAATGGAATTCGCTTGAATTCGTTTATGATAAGACCGAACACGTACCGATGGCATATGCCGATGAGTGTCAGGTAAGTGTTCTTGGCGGTAAGGTAGATGCTGGTGTATATACAGCGAATGCCGTTTCATATGACAGTAATTATTACGTCGTAAATGATACAGTTGAGTTTTCTGTAAGAAAGGCAGAAAATATATGGATAAATGATATAGCAGCTGAAAACATATATGAAGGAAGGGAACTTTCAGTTAGTGCAGACTGCGTATCTGGATATGTAGAATTTCACTTCTTCAGCGACGCTGAGGGGAATTTCGAAATTGACCCTCCGAAAACTCAGGGTAAATATTACGTTCAGGCAAGAAGCTGCAACAATAAGAATTATACAGATATAAAAACAGATATAGTCCCCTTTGAAATAATCAAGGTAGTACCCGTGTCACTTACTATCACGGTGAATAAAGAGGAGTTTTCAGCGTATACCTGCTTATCCGAGGAAGACATTTCGGTTCTGGCAACAAATAACGACGGAAGTTTTTCTTATGTTCCTTTTTCAGAGCTTACAATAGTATATGAAAATCAGGAATCATTTAGGGTAAGTGATAAATCGGTTAAAATATCATATAATGCAATTTCCGCTAACACCGAGGTTAAAGTGGTTAAAGCCGATTTCGATATGAACGGCGTGTCTTGGGGAGTAACGGAATTTGTTTATGACGGCGAAGAAAAAAGTGTTTCTGTAAGCAATTTACCAAATGGACTATCGGTAAAAAGCTATATCGGTGCCGTCGCAATAGCAGCCGGCAGCTATACAGCAGAGGTGATATTTGATTATGATGAAGAAAACTATAATCCGCCGATATTTAATCCTTGTACTTACACAGTAAAAAAGCAGACTATCGATATTCCTACCTTCGACTCTGTAATCTACAACGGTAAGGAACACTCACCAATTTCAGAAAATTCGCTTTACAGCATTATTTTTACACCCGTTAAAAATGCAGGTGTCTATACGTTGAAGCTAGTATTAACCGATGCTGAAAATTATGAATTTTCCAATCTTGAAAAGGAGTGCACAACAACCTTCCAAATTACACCGATTAAAATAAGCATTAAGCTTTCAGATGTTGAAAAGTTCCTGTTTTCAGATATTACCGAGCCGGAATATCAAGTGGTGTCCGGAAGTGTAATTGCCGACGATTCCTTAGGTCTTGTGTTTGTTTATCAGGAAGGATTTGTAAGCTGTTACTCTACAAATCAAAATTATGAGGTCGACGTAATCAAAGGTGAAATTATAAAGCGAAATCGCCTTAGTGAAAACGGAGTATTTACTCTTTTTGTTATCTTAATATCAATTTTTGCTCTGATACTTCTTTTGATTGCCTTAATTCTCAGAAGAAGAGATATTCTTCGTTATCTTGCAATTATGAAATACAGAATATCTCCTATAAGCGAAACTGTGGCAGACAATCCTGAAATCCTGCCGCCAGCTCCATCTGATGTAGAACAAAAGACTGAATTACCGCAAAGTATAGAGAAACAACCCATGGATATTAGCGCGGAAATAAATTTCCCGATAAATGCAGAAAAAGCAGATGGATTGATAAGCGATGCCTTGGCAAAGGATTTGGTGCGCAAGGGTAAAATTACAATCGAAACCGAAGGGAGTAAGAAGCGTATAATCAACGTAGATACCCTTAATAATAATTTCAGTGAGGGTGCCGAGGTTGATGTTAATAAGCTTAAAGAAAACAAGCTAATTCCTTATGATACTGCGTACATTAAAATACTGGCTCGAGGAATTATCGATAAGCCGCTTAAAGTGTATGCTAACGATTTTAGTCTTGCTGCCGTTAAAATGATTGCCTTGACGGGAGGAGAAGCAATAAAGGTTGTTACAGTCAGAAAGGGTAAGAGGGATAGTTTGGATAAATAAAGCACTTGACAAATCCTTTGACTGACAGTATAATATTATCAAATAGAAAAGCGCGTAAATACGCGCTTTTCTTATATAGAGGTATATTGTGGAAATATTATATAAAAGCAAGGATTTAATCGTTGTATATAAGCCACCGGGTGTACCGTCAGAAAAGGACCCTAGTAATGACTTAGATGCAATGAGCGAAAGTACACAAATATTAAAGCAAAAGGGAGAAAAATCTGACCTTTGGCTCTTACACCGCCTTGACAGAGTTGTCGGTGGACTGCTTGTTTTTGCAAGGAATAAACATGCTGCCGCGGAAATTTCTTCGCTTATATCTGAAAAGAGTGTGGTTAAAGAATATTTTGCCGTTGTCGAGGGCGAGTGCTATGGCGGAATATTAAAGGATTATATCTACAAGCCGCCGCATTCATCGAAAGCATACATAACAGATACGCTCCGCAAGGGAGTTAAGGAAGCAATACTCGAGTATTCTTCGATAGAAAGCAAGGTTACCGAGAAGGGAATTTTGACCCTTGTTCGCATATCCCTGAAAACAGGACGCTATCACCAAATCCGCGCTCAGTTTTCCCACAGAGGATTGCCAATTGTCGGTGACGGCAAGTACGGAAGCCGAATTAATAAGGCGAAAATGCCGGCGCTTTTTTCATATCGTTTGGCCTTCACATTTAAAGGCGAGAAAATAGACGTAACAATAGTCCCTCCAAGAGAGTACCCTTGGGATTTGTTTGAACCCAATAAATATTTATGAAATTCGGAGCTTATATGACAGAAAAATTATATTATAAGGACGCATACATATCCTATTTTAAAGCAACCGTTATTGACGTTTTGAATAAAGGAAATGAGTATGCAATTGTTCTTGATAAGACAGCATTTTTCCCCGAAGAGGGCGGTCAATATTCAGACAAAGGAATGATAGCTAATGTTCCTGTTCTTAACGTTAAAGAAGAGGACGGAGTAATATATCATTATGCAGCTATCCCGATTGAAAAAGGAATGGCGGTCGATTGTCAAGTAAATTTTGTCGAAAGATATGAAAAAATGCAAATACACACGGCAGAACACATACTCTCCGGTCTTATTAATAAGCATTATGCACTTGATAACGTCGGATTTCATCTTGGCGAAGAGGATGTTACGATGGACATAAATTCACCTCTGACAAGAGCAGAGCTTGATGTGATTGAGAGAGAAGCCAATGAAATTGTATATAAAAACCTTGCCGTCAGAGCATATTTTCCGAATTCAGAGCAGCTTCAAGTTATCAAATACCGCTCGAAGCTTGATATAAAGGAGAAGGTGCGCATAGTTGAAATTGGCGACTGTGATACCTGCGCTTGCTGCGCTCCTCATGTTAATACAACAGGAGAAATTGGTATTATAAAAATACTCGATTTTGAAGGCTTAAGGGGCGGAATAAGAATACATATAACCGCTGGCAGAAGAGCTTTCAGAATGATAAATGACTATTACGAGAGCATTAGAAGAATATCTGCTATGCTTTCTGTAAAAAAAGAGAACGTTTCAGAGGCCGTTTCAAATTTGCTAACTGACTTTACCGAACAAAAAAGGGCTTTTTCTGAGTACAGAAGTTTGCAAATTCGAAAAAAAGCCGAAGATACTCTTTATGAGAGGGGAAATAACGTTATTCTTCTTCCGGACGCAACTATTCCGGAAATGATAGAGTATGCCAACATAGCAACAGAAAAGGTACAGGGAATCTTGGTGCTTCTGTCGGGTGAGGATTTTAGATATAAATATGTTATTTCGTCCAAATGCTGTGATTTAAGGGCAAAAGCTGCTGAAATAAACAAATGCCTCCTCGGAAAAGGAGGAGGCAGGTCTAATATGATTCAGGGCTCGTTTGGCTCAACACTTGACGATATTAAAAAATATTTTATTCATCTACGTGAAGATTGAGCACAATTTGAGCTTTTGTGGGCTTGCTTCTTGTGAGAATAACTCCCGCAGCTTCAAGCATTTTTCTTGATGCCTTGGTAAGAGGTGTGTCCTTATACTTGTCAGAGAGGTAAATAACCTCTTTAATCCCTGCTTGAATAATCGCCTTTGCGCATTCATTGCAAGGGAAAAGAGCTACGTAGATTCTTGAGCCCTGAAGCGATTTGCCTCTTGTGTTCAGAATAGCATTCAGCTCTGCATGCACAACGTAAGGATATTTGGTTTCTGTTTCTTCTCCCGCTCTCTTCCATGGGAATTCATCGTCAGAGCAACCTAGAGGAAATCCGTTATATCCCGTTGATAAAATTCTGTTCTGGTCGTCTACAATACAAGCTCCAACCTGCGTGTTAGGGTCCTTTGACCTCTCTGCTGCAAGCAGGGCAACACCCATAAAATAGTCGTCCCAGCTTATGTAATTTTGCCTTTTGTCACTCATAGTAAATCACCTTTCAAATCTGATGAAAATAGTATAACACACAAAAACGAAACTGTCAACACGGCAATCGACTTTATTCGAGAGGAGAATTTGAATGAAAAACACAAAGGAATATTCGAATTGCCGACTTTGTATGCGTAATTGCGGTGTAAACAGGGAAAAGGGCGAAATTGGTTTTTGCAAAATGACACAGAATGCAAAAATTGCAAGAGCAGCACTTCACTTTTGGGAAGAGCCGATAATATCAGGCACTCGCGGATCGGGTACAATATTCTTTTCCGGATGCTCGGTCGGTTGTATCTTTTGTCAAAATCATAAGATATCTCACGAAAATTTTGGAACGCATGTTAGCAAAGACGAGCTGGTGAATATTATGTTTAAGCTTGAAAAAGAGGGCGCACATAATATCAACCTCGTGACTGCAACTCATTTTTTGCCTACCGTAAGAGAAGCAATAAGGGAAGCCAAGGGAAGAGGACTGTCAATACCAATAGTCTATAATACCGGTAGTTATGATTCCACAGAAGCACTGAGAACACTTGAAGGACTTGTTGATATTTATTTACCGGATATGAAATTTTTTCTGCCGAAAACCGCAAAAGAATATGCAAATGCAGAAGGTTATCCGGTATTTGCTAAAAATGCAATAGATGAAATGGTGCGTCAAAAGCCGTTCTTTGTGGTAGAGAACGGAATTATGAAATCGGGAGTTGTTGTCAGAGTGCTTTTGTTACCCGGACATGTGGCAGAAGCTAAGCTTATACTTAAGCTGCTCAAAGAGAATTACGGTGAAAAAATTTATGTAAGCTTAATGTGTCAATATACACCAATTCCGAAATTGCCGTCTCCGATTAATCGCAAGGTAACAAAACAAGAGTATTACGATTTGTTGTCATATGCCGAAAAAATCGGAATTAAAAACGGATTTTGCCAGGATTTTGAAAGTGCAAATGAAAAATATATCCCCGTATTCGACAACACGGGGATATGAATATTAAAAATTGAAATGTCAAGGTTTCACTTTTGATGCCTTGGCATTTTTTTGACGCAATCTGTAATCTCTTGACCTCTTTTTCTTTATATAGGTGCTGTAAGAGAACCAAATTACAACGCCACCAACGATAATGCCGGTACAAATGTGTATCCAAAGCTCTGTTGAGTTTTCTGTTTTCAAGGATTCCCAAAGCATATTTACGTGAGCTTGTATATCATCGTCAAAGCTCTTGTAGCAGGCAGTTTCATACATGCTCTCATAGTTTTTGTTAATGTCATTCGGGGATGTATTGTAAAGGATTTCTATCCATTCCTCAGACATCTCATCTATATAATCCTGATTGTTAATAACCAAGGTGTTTGGAGACGCATAGCCAATGTATGTCGCATTTGCCACACCGATTTCTTCGGTAAGCATAAAGTTAATATATTCCTTTGCAAGCTCGGGATTTTGTGAGTTTTTAGGAATACACATAGCATCAACAAAATAGTTAGTACCCTCTTTAGGGTAATAGAAGGCAAGGTCATCGTTCTGATCAGCCATTGCAAGATAATCACCTGCAAAATACGGAGCTATGACCGCGGAAGCAGTAGTCATTTTGTTGAAAATTTCATCATTGACGTATGCTTGAATAAGCGGCTTCTGCTCAGAAAGCTTTGCTAACGCACGGTCCCATACCGCCTTATCGGTGGAGTTGATGTCAAGTCCAAGGTAATACATTGCTGAGCCGAATGCATCTCTTGGGTTGTTAAATTGCAGTATCTTACCTGCATACTTTTCATTCCAAAGCAGTCCCCAGGTTTCATCCTCTACGTCCTCTGGGTCAACAAACTGGGTGTTGTAAATGATTCCCAGCATGCCGTACGTGTAGGGAACTGAATACAACTCTTTTTTGTCATAATAAGGAGCACGGAATTTTTCGTCGATGTACTGATAATTCGGAATAGTTGATGCATCAAAGGGAAGCAGCATGTCCTCATTTATCATTTTTTCAATCATATAGTCGGAGGGAATTACAATGTCGTAATTTCCTGCATTGCTTTTGAGCTTGCTGTACATATCCTCATTTGTAGCATATGTGGAATATACAACAGTGACTTTAACACCGTATTTTTCGTAGTAGTAATCCTCAAATTCGTCGTTAACGTCGAGAGACCCCTGAAAACCGTCAGAAATATACTCACCCCAGTTATAAACGTTGAGAGTAAGTGTTTTTTCTCCGCAAGAGCACAAGCTTACAAGAAAAACAACTGAAAATAAGAGAGCAGTTAAAAGCTTGAATGTCTTTTTCACTTATTCACCCTCCTTTTTTTACGTCTAGCATCCTCTGATTTTTTACCGGATTTTACGTTAGATACAATAAGAAGAATGAAAATTGTGATTATAATGAGCGAGGATAGTGCGTACATGTCAGGTGTAACCTACTACTTGGTCATAGAGTAAATGAGAAGAGGAAGCGTCTGGAAGTTTGAAGACCCGACAAAATAGGAAATTACGAAGTCGTCAAGCGAGAGGGTAAACGCCATAACCATACCCGAAAGAACACCGGGCATGATATTGGGAAGCTTTACTTTGAAGAATGCTTGAACAGGAGTACATCCGAGATCAAGAGCCGCCTCGGAGAGAGAATTACCAAGTTCGTTGATTCTTGGCAGTACAGAGAGTATTACGTACGGTAAGGAAAAGGTTATGTGAGAAATGAGCATAGCCGTAAAGCCAATTTCCTCATATGGAAGTGCGAGTATGCCGGCAACGGCAACGAAAAAGAGCATCATTGACATACCGGTAACTATATCGGGATTCATCATTGGGATATTGGTAACCGAGGTAATGGTATTTTTCGCGAGCTTGCTTCTCATTCTGTAAATCCCTTCAGCAGCAGCTGTACCTATAACAGTAGCGATAAGAGAAGAAAGAGTCGCAAGAATAAGTGTGTTGCGAAGAGCGGTAAAGGTATCCGGGGAGCTGAAAAGCTCCTTGTACCACTTTAGACTGAATCCCGTAAATACAGCGGTACTGTTCGAATCATTGAATGAGAAGAGAATGAGTGTGATAATCGGTATGTACAGTATACCGAAAATTATGCAAAGATAAATTCTCGAGAGGTATTTTTTCATACTATAATACCTCCATCCTCGGAATCGGAAAATCGATTCATTATAGTGAGGGATACTAGTATGAGAACCATCATAACAAGTGAAATTGCCGCACCTACATTGAGAGCGCCCGTGACAAACTGTCTTTCAATTGTATCACCTATAAGCTCAAATGTTCCTCCGCCAAGCTTTTGCGAAATGTAGAAAGTACTGATTGAGGGAACGAGAACCATCGTAATGCCCGAAATGACGCCTGAGGCGGAAAGAGGAAATATAACCTTAAATATAACTAAGAACGGATTACATCCAAGGTCACTTGCAGCTTCCCACATATGCTTATCTATCTTCGAAATACATGTGTAAATCGGAAGCACCATGTAAGGTAGGAAATCATAAACCATTCCGAAAATAACAGCACCCTTAGTACCGATAATGTGTAAGCTTGTATCAAGAAGGGAATTAAGAAATCCGCCGTCGTCAAGTATTGCCATAATGGAGTAGGTTCTGATAAGGAGGTTTGTCCACATAGGAAGCATAAGGAGCATAATAAAAATCTTTTGATTTTTCGGCTTTGTCTTAGCAATTATATAAGCCAGAGGGTAACCCACAATCAAGCATATAAATGTAGCAATGATTGCCAGTTCAATTGAAAGAGCGAATATTGGAATATATTCGGAAAGAGAAGAAATATTTTCAAACGTAAAATTGCCGAGCGAATCTGTAAAGGCATAGTAGAGAACTATAAACAGAGGCATTAATATGAACAGCACAGCCCAAAAAATGTGAGGTGCTGCGGCAATAGAATGTAATAAAGAATTTTTCTTTTTCATTTTCACCCACATATAGCTTCAAAAGAAGCAAAAATACAAAATTTTGAAAGAAGAAATAAAAATCAAAATTCCTCTGCGGTATCCGCGTCAGAGAGAAGGTCTATTTCGTCGGAGAATGATGAGTAATCGCCGAATTTGCCGGAATACTTTGATTTTTTCATAATGTGTATTGCATCCGGTTCGATATAAAGTCCGATTGTTGCGTTGGGTTCAACGTAATCGGTGGATTGTATCATCCACATGAATCCCTTTATATCAACAATAATTTCGTAGTGAACCCCCTTGAATGTTACGCTTGATACCGTGCCCGTAAGCATTCCTTTATCCGGAGTGACAACGTCAACATCCTCGGGTCTAATTACTACATCAACCGGCTCATTTTTCGCAAAGCCACTGTCAACGCAATCAAAAATATGGGAAGCAAGCTTAACGCGGTTGTCTTCAACCATAATACCGTCGATAATATTGCTTTCTCCTATGAAATCTGCAACAAATGCGTTTTTTGGCTCGTTATATATATCGGTGGGAGTACCAATCTGTTGAATTTCACCGTCTGCCATTACCACCACGGTATCTGACATTGAGAGGGCCTCTTCTTGATCGTGTGTTACGTATACAAATGTAATTCCGATAGCTTTTTGTATGTTCTTAAGCTCGTTTTGCATATCCTTGCGTAGTTTTAAGTCAAGAGCACCAAGTGGCTCGTCAAGAAGCAAAACCTTTGGGTGAGAAATAAGCGCGCGAGCTATGGCAACACGCTGCTGTTGTCCACCGGAGAGAGTGCTGACACTCTTGTTCTCAAAGCCCGTCAGTGCAACCATCTTCAGCATGTCGGTTACTCGGTTTTTTATATCTGACTCCGCAATCTTTTTAAGGCGAAGCGGAAACGCAATATTTTCATATACGTTAAGATGTGGGAAAAGGGCGTATTTTTGGAAAACTGTATTAATTTGACGCTTATAAGCCGGTACTTCGCTGATTTCAGCTCCGTTGAAATAAAGCTCTCCCTCGTCGGCGCTCTCGAATCCGCCGATTATTCGAAGAGTAGTAGTTTTACCGCAACCTGAAGGACCGAGAAGTGTCATAAATTCTCCGTCCCTAATATACAGGTTCATGGAATCTATAACTTTTTCTCCGTCATAGGACTTTGAAATGCCCTTAAGCTCTATGAGTTTAGTCATCTTACGAATTCCAATCCTTTCAAACCATATATTTGACTGTCGCAAAGAGTCGAAAAAACGCCTGCGCGACTTATAGAAAGTATTATAGCAAAAAGATATGGAATTTGCAATAGTTTTTTCTACTATTTTTTTTGCATTTTTATCTATTTAATCGTGATTAAACGATTTTATTCCGATTTATCTCACGAAAAAGTGGTTAAAACCTCCCATTTTCTCTTAAAATCTCCCGAGAACTCCTTATTTCTTGAAAATTGTATGTTTTTGCTTTGCATCAATTGAAAATACAATATTTGAAAAGAAAACCACAAAAATCCAATATCCCTCATTAAATTTCAGAATAAGAAACAGCGAGAAAAATGTTATGATAACCGAAAGAAAGAAAGAAATCCTGGATAGAATAATTTCTGAGCGTGTGCTATCATTAAAAAGCATATTCAATATGCACATAACAATTCTGTATCCGTCATATTTTTCAATCAGCAGAAGATTTGAGAGCATTGTCAAAAGGTTTATATAACCAAAAACCCTCAGATATTCGTTAGGTGTGATGAACAGAGTTGCAATGAAACATACACTACCAAAAATCAGATTGATGCAAGGACCACCCAGAGCCACTACGAGCTCTGATTTGTAGGACGTTTTATTCTGTTCTATTCTGAATCCCGTAATTTTTGCGTGAGGTAAAGAAAAAGTACCCGAATTTACGATTTTACCGGCATAAAAGTGCCCCAGCTCATGTATAAGTGCCGATATTAACGTGAGAATCGATATGTATGGCTTATCGAAGCCAAAAACGATTAGTCCGAGAAATAATATCGGTAAGAATTTTTCAAAAAAAATCAAAACTTTCATATCAACCCTCCGAAAATCTTATATTTTCTCTATATTTCCATTCTTGACAAAATATTAATAATATGGTAAAATTTATTGGTGATTTATTTACTGTATAGGAGAGAATGTAATGCCGGGAAAATCAACGGAGAAAAAGCTCTATGGCGATCAAAGCATAAAAAGTCTTAAAGGCGCAGAAAGAGTCAGAAAAAGACCAGCGGTTATTTTCGGCTCGGATGACTTAATAGGATGTCAACATTCTTTTATAGAAATACTTGCAAACTCTGTGGACGAGGCAAGAGAGGGCTATGGAGATAAAATCATTGTGAAAAAATTTCTTGATTGCTCCCTCGAAGTCGAGGATTTCGGACGCGGTGTTCCTCTTGGATATAACGAAAAAGAAAAAAGATGGAACTGGGAGCTCGTATTTTGCGAATTGTATGCAGGAGGAAAATACGATAATAATAAAGACGGCTCCGCATATGAGTTTTCTCTCGGACTTAATGGTCTTGGAGCTACATCGACACAGTACACGTCTGAATATATGACGGTAAAATCGTATAACGGCAAGACACTTTCATCAATGAACTTTAAAGCGGGTGAACCGAAAGGGAAGCTTAGCGTAACTGATATAGAATTTAAACCCGGTACAAAGAGAACGGGTACTATTATAAGGTGGAAGCCGGACATTACCGTTTTCAAGGAAATAGATATCCCGGTTGAATTTCTTGCAAATACACTTCGACGCCAGGCATTTGTTAACGCAGGAATTAAATTCATCCTTGAGGTAGAGCTTTCCAACGGAAAATTCGAGAAAACCGAATTTTTCTACAAAAACGGTGTTGCGGATTACATCGCGGAAATAACAGACGGAATTACAATTACACAACCGGTTTTATGGTCGCTTGAAACAAAGGGACGTGACAGAGAGGATTTGCCCGATTATAAGTTCAAGGCGGAAATTACCTTCTGCTTTGCAAAATCGGGATTGGCAGAGTATTATCACAATGCATCATATCTTGAATACGGTGGCTCTCCCGATAAAGCAGTCAGACTTGCCTTTACACACGCGATAGATAAGTATATAAAATCGCAAAATAAGTACAATAAAAACGAGCAGAAAATCTCATTCCAGGATATCGCGGATAACCTTTCCGTTATTATAAATTCCGCTTCAACACAGACCTCATATGAAAACCAAACAAAAAAAGCAATTACTAATTCATTTATTGCTAAGGCACTTGCGGAATTTTTGAAGACAAAGCTGGAAATTTATCTTACCGAAAATCAGACGGCAGCGCAAGCTGTTATGAACCAGGTTCTTATCAATAAAAGAGCCAGAGAGTCTGCGGAGAGAACAAAGATTGACATTAAGAAAAAGCTTACGGGAACGATGGATGTCTCTAACAGGGTTGAAAAATTTGTTCCATGTCATTCAAAGGACCCTGAATTAAGAGAAATTTATATAGTCGAGGGAGATTCGGCTATGTCCAGCTGTAAGCTTGGAAGAAATGCTGAATTTCAGGCAATAATCCCCGTAAGAGGAAAGACGCTCAACTGTATGAAGAGCTCTTACGATAAAATTTTTGCCAGCGACATAATTGTCGATTTGCTCAAGGTAATAGGTTGCGGTGTAGAGGTTAAAACCGGTAAAAAGTCAGACCTTACAACATTTGATTATAATGCACTTAAATGGAGCAAAATAATTATTTGCACCGATGCGGATGAGGACGGCTTTCAGATAAGAACACTTCTTTTGACTATGTTTTACCGTCTCTTACCAACCTTGATTGAGAAGGGGAAAATTTATATAGCAGAGTCCCCTCTTTATGAAATAAGCGTCGGTCAGGAAACGCACTTTGCATATGATGAAAAAGAAAAGGCACAAATTCTTTCAAAAATCGGCACAAAGAAATATACTATACAGCGTTCGAAGGGTCTTGGAGAAAATGAACCCGATATGATGTGGAGAACTACAATGTGCCCGCAGACAAGACGTTTGATTGCAGTTACACCCGCAGACGCTCAGGAAACCGCACGTATGTTTGATGTTTTGCTTGGTGATGCGTTGCAGGACCGTAAAAAATTTATTACCGAAAACGGACATCTTTACATAAAAGATGCAGATATTTAATACACAAGAAAGGCATAAATTTATGGCAACCCTAAAAAAATCTAACAGTTTCAGCGGAGTTAAAGGTCCGCTTCTCACAATAGTAATGGACGGAGTAGGTATTGCACCGGACAACGGAGCAAATGCAGTGGCAAAAGCACACACTCCTACTCTCGATATGCTAATGTCTAAATATCCCACACTTAAAATCAAAGCACACGGCACAGCCGTAGGTCTTCCCGGTGACGATGATATGGGAAATTCCGAGGTGGGACATAATGCTCTTGGGTCAGGACAGGTTTTTGCACAGGGTGCAAAGCTCGTGTCTCAGTCTATTGAATCTGGTAAAATTTTTGCGTCTTCTGCTTGGCAGGAAATTATCGATGGCGTAAAATCCAATTCTTCAGTATTGCACTTTCTTGGGCTGTTTTCAGATGGAAATGTACATTCACATATTAACCACCTCAAATCACTTATTGAAGGTGCGAAGCGTGACGGCATAAAGCGCGTAAGAGTTCATATACTTCTTGACGGAAGAGACGTTGGTGAAACAAGCGCACTTGATTACGTTCTTCCTTTCGAAGAATATCTTAATACACTGAAATCTGACGGATTTGACATTGCTATTGCTTCTGGCGGCGGACGTATGCAAATAACTATGGATAGATATGAAGCAAACTGGGGCATGGTCGAAGCCGGTTGGAAAACACATGTTCTCGGTGAAGGCAGACAGTTCGCATCAGCAGAAGAAGCAATAACTACTTACAGAACTGAGTATAAAGTTATAGACCAAGATCTCCCGCCTTTTGTTATAGCCAAAAACGGTAAGCCCATCGGAACAGTTGAAGATGGCGATTCTGTTATATTCTTTAATTTCAGAGGCGACCGTTCTATTGAAATTTCAAAAGCATTCGAATCAGGTGCCGAATTTGATAAATTCGACAGAAAGAGAGTTCCAAAAGTTCTTTATGCGGGTATGCTTGAATATGACGGAGACCTTCATATACCCTCAAGATATCTTGTAAATCCCCCTGAAATTACTAATACCATGACCGAGTACCTTGTTAGCGCTGGTATACCGGAGCTTGCAATATCCGAAACACAAAAGTACGGTCACGTTACTTATTTCTGGAACGGCAATAAATCCGGTAAGTTCTCGGAAGAGCTGGAAACATATATTGAAATTCCTTCCGATGTCGTTCCCTTTGAACAAAGACCGTGGATGAAATGTGCCGAAATAACAGATGCTCTTATTGAATGCCTTAAATCAGGAAAATATAAGTACCTGAGAGTTAATTTCCCGAATGGCGATATGGTAGGGCATACCGGCTCATTCCTTGCAACAGAATGCTCGATGGAAGCCCTTGATCTTCAACTCGCGCGTTTACTTAAGGTTGTAGATGAGCTTGAGGGTGCAGCACTCATTACTGCGGATCACGGAAATGCCGACGAAATGTATGAAATAGATAAAAAGACAAAAGGTCCAAAGGTTGATAAAAACGGTGGCTTTAAGGCAAAAACAAGCCACACTCTAAATCCTGTTCCTTTTATCATATACGATAATTTCACTTCCGATTCATACAGTGTTAAGCTTGGTAGAGATGATTTCGGACTCTCTGCTGTTGCCGCAACTACAGTTAATATGCTCGGATATGAAGCACCTGATATTTGGGATGAGTCAATGATAGAGATTTAATTCTTGAAAAATCGCCTGCTTTTGAAACAGGCGATTTTTTGTCTATATCGCACAAAAAAAGAAATATTTTTTTGCATTTTTACCATTAAAAACGACAAAATAAAAATAAATATGAAAATTATGGTTTTATTCATACTTTAGACATATTTATCTGCTACAATAAACACCGCTTTTTGTGACCTAAAAGTCATAGAATAATATTATGTTAAGGTCAGGGATTATAAATTAATTATCTCTGAAAATTAAACGGAGGATTGTTTATGTCTGAAAATCTTGAGGTGCTTCATAAAGCGTTTGGCAAGGGGAGAATAGTTTCTAACAATGGTAAATATATTACAGTTGAATTCGAAAATGATCGTAAAGTGTTTGTATATCCGGATGCTTTTGAAAAGTTTTTGACGCTTGTGGACGGCACTGTTTCACCCCAAATCATTTCTGATATTGAAGCAGCTAAACGCGAGAAACAAATTATACTTGACAATAAGCATCAAGAAAATTTGCGCGCCATGACAAAGGGAATAGTAATTCCCGGTAAAGACATAGTTTTGCCTGAATCCGATGATGGACACGGATTCAAGACTTCTGAAAGCGAAGAGCTTTGATGATTTTTAAAAATTGTCCCAGAGAGCGAAGAACCTGTTTTTTGAATTTGGTTCTTCGCTTTGTTTTTTGTACAATTTTATAAGCTGTTTTGTATTGACTATTTTCAAATTATGTTATATAATAAATGGGAATAAATATATAAATTTAAAGGGGGTATTATGATATTAAAAGGTTATATCTTCAGCATACTTTATGCCCTTTTATGTTTGCTTTTGGCGCTTGTGGCTTATAAGCTCGGCTTGCCTAAAAAATATTCCCGCAAGATAGTGCATATTTTGGTAGGATTTGAATGGGTCATATTATATCACTATGTTGGTGCAACCTTTCATTTTCTTTTGGTATGTATTTTCTTCTTGATTTTACTTTCAATTTCACATTTCAAGAATCTGATGCCAATGATTGCTTCAGAGGGGGACAATGCACCGGGAACTGTTTATTACGCGCTTGCAATGACTATTATGGCATCCATATGCCTTTTTATCCCGTCAATGATGTTGCCGTTTGGTATAGCCGTTTTCTGCACCTCGGTAGGTGACGGTGTCGCCGCAGTCTGCGGTCAGTTAATCAAAAAATTCAATCCTAAAATCTATAAAAATAAATCTCTTTTCGGTACGCTTATTAATTTTGTTTTATCGACTGCTGTAGTTCTTCTCTTCAATTTTTATTTTTCAATGGGACTTGAATTCTGGCAATGCTTTATAATAGGTCTTCTTTCGGCTGAGCTTGAAACAGTCACAGGTTTTGGACTTGATAACATAACTATAACACTTGGCGTATCATTTTTAACCTTTGGATTTTTGAATGTTGATTTTCTCTCGGAGTTTATAGTGCCGATTATACTTACACTTCCTATTATTGCTGTTATAAGTGCTAAAAAGATTTTGACACCAATAGGTATAATCATAGCTATAGTTCTTGATTTAACAGTGTCTTTTGTGTTTGGAAATCTTGGATTTATACTTCTGTTCTCGTTTTTGTTCTTTGCCGTTGTCGCAGACAAAGTGAAATATATGCTAAAAGCGAAAACTAAAAATAATAACACAGATAGCAGCAGGGGAGCAACTCAGGTTTTAGCAAACGGTCTTATTCCTATGATGATGGCACTTTTGTTTGCCATGTCGACAAATTTTGCATTTCTTGTAGGGTATATTGCCTCGCTGGCAGAAGCGCTTTCGGATACAACTGCCTCGGGTCTTGGCGTTTGTGCGAAAAAGACATTCGACCCATTTAGATGGAAACTGTGTCAAAAAGGTCTTAGCGGTGGAATGTCAATTGTCGGAACAATATCTGCACTCATTTCAGCTTTCGTTATACCTTTTATCGCATTTTTCTTAGCGGATATAAGTATTATCGTCGTGTTAATTGCCTCAGCTTCTGCATTTTTAGGTTCTGTATTCGATAGTTTTTTGGGTTCTGTTTTTCAAGCAAAATATAAATGCTCGGTTTGCCAAGAAGTGACGGAATCTGTGTTTCATTGCAGCAAAAGGGCAAAGAAAATTTCCGGTTTCGATTTTTTCGATAACGATATCGTTAATCTTTTTTCAACCGCGTTTTCCGGTGCCTTAGCTTCGGTTATATACATTTTGGTAAAATAAAAGCATTGATGACAGTAAATCTACTCGCAGTGTTCCGTGAGCAAAAATTAGTATTACCTGCTGTAATTTAAGCAGGTAATAGAAAAAACAGTAATCGAAAGGAGAATAAAATATGAAAATTTCAAATACTACCTTAATATCAGATGAAAGATATGGAATAGCCGAATCACTTAGAATGCACAAAGAAGCAGGATTTGAAGCGATTGATTTCTGTATGTGCGGTCGCGGCGGCAAATTCGTCTTTGAGGACGGCTGGCGTGAGGCAGTGATAGAGCTCAAGAAGCTTGCAGATGAGTGTCGTCTTGTTATCGACCAAACGCACGGACCGTTCCCTCCTTACGCTACGCTCAATACGTCTGAGGGAATTCGCGCCTATATTGAGAAGTCTAGGAGAAGCATTGAGGTCGCAGGTATGCTCGGCGCTCCCTGTATGGTCGTTCACCCGGTAAGACTTCAAAAAGGTACACATGAGGATCAGCTGAAGCATAATTTGGAGATATATTCTCCGCTTTTACCTCTTGCAAGAGAGCTTGGCGTCAAGATTGCCATTGAAAATATGCATGCTGTGAGAAAAGACGAAAACGGAAATACGGTAAAGCACGTTTGTCTTGACCCCGTTGAGCACAAATCCTACATAGATGCCTTTAATGACGAGCAGGTGGTTGCTTGCCTTGATATCGGACATGCGGTTGTCGCAGGATATACTCCTCACGACTTCGTAAGAGGACTTGGAGACTCTCTTTTCTGTTTGCACGTTCATGACAATGACGGAATTTCGGATATGCACACGCTTCCTTATTCCGGCAAGATAGATTTTGCCGAGTTTGCAATAGCTCTTTCTGATATCGGATACAAGGGCAATATTTCTCTTGAAGCTACTAATTATGAAAAGAATTTGCCCGACATTTTGTTTGAGGACGGACTTAAGATTATGGCAAGGAGCGCATCTGCGATACG
>JAZSJG010000088.1:0-8660 GCA_045534215.1 Eubacteriales bacterium | reverse complement strand
AATATCGAAGTGTTCCCTTTTGTGCTAGGGAAGCTTTGCAATCCTCGCAGGCAGGATACCGCAGAGGCGGTAATCATAGTCTGCTGTGCTACCTTTACACAATTCCGCTAAATATTAAGTTGTCGAGTTAAAAAGATATCTTACAGAGTCACATACAGAGACTGCCGCTCGGGGCATTTTTTGAATGAAAATGCGCTTTTCGTCCAATGCTTGAATAGTTTAACACATAAAATTGGGTTTGTCAATACTTTTTTTCCAAAAAATGAAAGTTGCCTGTAATTTCAAAATGGAATTTGCAAATATTTTACACTAATTTATTGTCACTTTGCTATTGCCAAAATATTTTATTTGTGTTAAAATAATAAAAGCAATGTAATATTTTCTTCGCGCATTATTGATGAAGGAGATTTATTATGAGAAAAATTTTTCCTCTTTTGCTTACGTTCACTATGATTTTTTGCTTTTTTTCTTGCAGGGGAAATTCTGACGGCACAGAAGAAGGCAAGCACGTTTACATATCGGAGAAAAGTGCTACATTTTCCGAAATCGGAGAGACCTTGACAATTTATGCAGAATTGCGCCCCGTTACCGAAGAGGAGGTAGTTATAACGTGGTCCTCATCTGATGAGAGCGTGGTGACGGTTGAAAATGGAGTTATTACCGTTGTGGGATATGGTTATGCGGTGGTTAGAGCTACAGCTCCGGGAGGATATTCCGCGGCTTGTATGGTTGCTGTTCCGAACCCTAATCCTCAAATGACACTCTCCGAAACGACCTTGAACTTTTCAAGAATTGAGGAAGAAAAGAAGCTTTATGCATATGACATAAACGGTGAGGACATAACCAATATTGTTGCATGGAATACCTCGAATCCTAAAATTGCTATGTGTGATGAAGAAGGTAACGTAACTCTCATAGGATTTGGATATTGCACGATAACCGCGAAAACCAAAAACGGTATAGCGTGTACCTGTTTGATAAAAGCATCGGACCCGAATGAGCCGAAATTTGAGCTTTCCGAGGAAATTTTGAATTTTGATTCATCAGGTGAAACAAAACAGCTCCTTGCTACATTTGGCGGACAGACGGTAAGTGCAGAGTGGATATCCTCAGCCCCGGAGGTTGCCGTATGTGAAAACGGACTCGTAAGAGCAGTTGGGAACGGTGTGGCTGTCATTATTGGTGTTAATTCCGATGGAAAAACTGCTACTACAGTTGTGTACGTCGGTGAGCAGCAGAAGCCCGCACTTCCAGAAGGCGTTCTTAATTTTGAAGTCAAAGACTTGCCGGTTAAAGTGCATCATATTGACAAGTGGACGGGGCAGATAAACGCGTCTGTCGTAATAACCTCATATACAACCTCTTGGGAATATGAAAACGACGATGTTTTGCTCTTCTCGGTGGTATATGACATGGTTAAGGTTTATGACAGAAACGGCGTAAATGAGAACCACGCATTTTACGTTGATGCAGAGCTTTATACTGAAAACGATAATTTATTGACGACCTTAAATTATGAGTTCGACGATTATATTGTCGGAGAAAAATATTCTTTTGGTCAATATATAAGATATTCCCTTAAGCAAACTCTTCCGCGAGAGAGTTATATAAAATTCGTTGAATGCATAGAAAAATAATTAACAGAGAGAAAAGATAGAATGCAGATAATGAACGCAGTTAGGAAGAAGCTTGCAGAATCCATGCAGTCGGTATTGCCAATAGCATTTACCGTTTTGATTCTTTCTATAACAATAACCCCAATTTCTCCGGGAAATATGCTCCTGTTTATAACCGGTGTAGTTTTTCTGGTACTTGGTATGAGTCTTTTTACCGTAGGAGCTGAAATGTCAATGCAGCCACTCGGAACTAAAATCGGCTCTTCCATAGCTACCTCCGGCAAAGTGTGGCTAATCGCTTTGGTTAGCTTTGTAATAGGAATTGTCGTAACCATTTCAGAGCCCGATTTGCAAATACTTGCAGAGCAGGTTGCGGGAGTTGAAAACTACCTTCTGATACTGACGGTTTCGGTAGGTGTCGGAATTTTCCTTGTGATTGCTCTTTTGAGAATATTACTTGGTATAAATTTGAATATAATACTCGTCGTTTTTTATGCTGTAGCTATCGGTATTTCTTTCTTTCTTCCCGAAACGTTTAGACCGTTGGCGTTCGATTCCGGAGGAGTAACCACAGGCCCTATGACAGTACCCTTCATAATGTCGCTTGGTGCAGGTGTATCTGCGTCAAGGACAAAGAATGCGGGAAGAGATGAATCCTTCGGTATGACAGCTCTTTGCAGTATTGGTCCGATAATTGCTGTTTTGGTCCTTGGAATAGTAATGGATATCGAGGGCGGCAGTTACATAATGGAGCCAATTCCCGAAATCCCGGATACCCGTGCGGGAATATTGAGATATTGCTACGAATTTGTCGGATATGCAGAGGAGGTAGCTATAGCCCTTCTGCCGATAGTTGTTTTCACTGTTATTTTCCAGTGCTTTACACGCTCATTCTCTAAAGGACAGCTTATACGCCTTTGTGTCGGTGTAGTTTATACATTTGTTGGACTCGCGGTGTTTTTGACAGGAGCAAATGTGGGATTTTTACCTACGGGCATGACAATTGGACAGTCTATTGCTTCTATCAACGGATATCTTCTTATACCGATAGGTATGATACTCGGCTTCTTCATAGTTCGTGCCGAGCCCTCAGCTTATGTCCTTAACCGACTTGTTGAGGAAATGAGTGCAGGAGCTATCTCGGGAACGACTACGGGAAGAGGTCTTTCGTTCGGTGTGTCTGCCGCTCTTGGTCTTTCCGCTCTTCGAATGGTTTTCGATATTCCGATTCTTTACATACTCGTACCGGGATATATAATTGCACTTGTTTTATCCTTCTTTATACCGAAAATATTCGTCGGTATCGCATTTGATGCGGGCGGAGTTGCAAGCGGTACGATGATGAGCGCGTTTGTTCTTCCCTTGGCTATAGGTGCTTGCACTACCCTCGGCGGCGATGTTATGACCGATGCGTTTGGCTGTGTCGCTTTTGTGGCGATGGCACCCATAATAGCTATTGAAATTTTCGGATTGATGTACAGTATAAAAGCGAAGCAAAGAGCTCGCAGATTCGTTTCTAAGAGCGAAAGCTTTGTTGAATATCCGAGGGAAAGGAGATAAAAGGTGCGTAAAAAGCAGGAAAAAAGAGTTAAGCTCCTAATAAGCATAATCAACAAGGAAGACGAACAGAAGCTTGCAGAAACCATAAACCGTTCCTGTGTCGCTATGAATTTTTCTGGAATCGGATACGGAACGGCACGTTCAAGCTACAGAAGCTTTTTTGGATTCAACGAAATAGAGAAGAGAGTGACGTTTTCGCTTATCCCCGAAACCAAGGAGCACTCACTCCTTGACGCAATAGGCAGAGCCCTTAAGCTGTATCTTCTCGGACGCGGAATCGCTTTTACGCTTCCCCTGTCCGGTATATCTAATATTGTAGAAGAGGCGGTCCTGTCTTCTCCCGACAGAGAGGATAAGGAAACAAAGGCGCCTGTATCAAAAAAGGAGAAAACTAATATGCATGAGCTCGTAGTAGCAGTTGTTAATGAAAAATACAGTGATGCAGCAATAGATGCCGCCAGAGCGGCAGGCGCGACGGGAGCAACGGTCTTCCATACAAGAAGCGTGGATAATGCAAAAATCGAACAGAGCATGGGAGGGTCGCTTCCGGATGAAACCGAAACAATCTTCTTCCTTACCTCGCAGGAATATAAAATTAAAATAATAGATGCAATCCGTGAATCCGTGGGACTAAAAACCGAGGGTAGCGCGGTTGTATTCTCTCTTCCCGTTGATGATATTGTGGGTATAGGAAGATTTGACGGCCACGAGAATGAAGAGGAATAAATTACTTAATACGTTTTACAAATAAGATTAAAATAAATTGAAATGCAGATTTCAGGTTACGGAGGATACAATGAACGGTAAATCTTTATTAAGGCTTTTTGTGTTGATATTTTCCCTTTGCCTTGCATTGACACTGACCTCATGTTTCGGTGGCTCTGACGGCTCGGGTGATGGCGGAGATGAAAACACTATAACCATCTCAATTCAATCAACTGCAATGGCGGGAGAAAAAGTTTTGCTTGAAAAGCGAGCAAGCTTTGACGGATTTTATCAGAAGGAAATTAATTACGAGTTTGTTGGCTCAAACGATTGCGGCGCTGAGTTTGTACACGAGCTCGATAAAGAAAACAATTGGTGGAATACCTACGTTGTCGCAAAAACGCCGGGCAGCGTGTCAATAAAGCTTTCATTTACATATGCCGGCGAACTAATTGAAAGCAACGTTGTTACAATAACCTTTGAAGGAAGAAAAATAGCAACTGTAGAGGATCTTATGAATATCGCAAATTCCTCCGAGAGCTATGTTCTTGCAAATGACATAGATCTTTCTTCTGTGGATAAGTGGACACCTATTGAAAACTTCTCGGGAACACTTTCGGGCGCCGGATATAAGATTATAAATCTTAAGGTTGATTCAACAAACGATGAAAACATAGGACTTTTCGGCATACTCAAGGGTACGGTTGAAGACTTAAAGATAGAAAATGCAAGCATTGGCGCAAAAGGAAACGCGGGAAATGCAGGTATAGTTGCCGGAACAAACCAAGGAACAATAAAGGATGTTAGTGTTTCCGGAAGTGTTTCGACACCGTATTACAACAACGTCGGAGGTATTGTCGGATTTAACGATACGGGCATTATTCTTACGTGTACGAACGAAGCCGAGGTAAACGGTGCAAACTGCGTTGGAGGTGTCGCGGGACTTGCTAATTTGACTAAGACGGAGCAGTTCGTCGCAAACACCAACAAGGGCGCTATAAGCGGAAGCGAAAGCGTCGGCGGTATTGTCGGAATGCTTACCAACCCAACCAAAAAGACAAGCTACACGCTTGAGCTTGCAGATTTTACTAATGAGGGACAGGTAACAGGTAAGGATAAAGTTGGAGGCGTATTCGGCTCGGTATACGGAATGAGCTACAACTCCTCTTATCAGGCACAGTTCATATTATCTGTTCTTACAAACAGTGCGGACGTTTCGGGAAGCGGTGATTACGTCGGCGGACTTATCGGTCACGCAACAAGACTTGTATCGCTTGCGGTAGGAAACAACACGGCATCAGTAAGCGGCGGAAATTACGTAGGCGGTTTTGTCGGATATGCGCCTAACACTACTATTATGGCAGGCATGGCTACCAACTCCAGCACTATAACAGGAAAGGGATACGTTGGCGGCTTTGCAGGATATGCAGGCCTTGTTGAGAACGCAATCAATGAGGGTAACGTTATCTCAAGCGCAATGATTGTTGAAGAAAACGTTGCTATGGCTTACGTTGGAGGTATTGCCGGTTATTGTACGGGCATTAAGGGCTGCGAAAACAACAGCGATATAACCGTAACCCACGGTGGTAAATACGTAGGAGGTATCGCAGGATACGTTACGGTTTCATCACAGGATATGGTAGAGGATAACAAAAACACGGGCGCTATCATTGCTTCCGATAACGTTGGAGGAATTGCAGGTATACTGACAAACCCAACTAAAAAGAATAATAATTCCTATAGCGTTTCTTCTTTCGAAAATCTTGGAACGGTAACCGGAAAGAACAAGGTTGGCGGCATTTTCGGTGAAGTGTACGGAATGTATTACAGCTCAAGCTACAGCGCGAAGTTCGAAATCTCACTTATGACAAACTCGGCAGACGTAACTGCTACGGGTGATTACGTTGGCGGTCTTATCGGATATGCCGAAAGAGTAGCGGTTATCTCCGTATCAACAAATGCTGCAGATATAACAACTAACGGAAAATATGTCGGCGGTTTTGTCGGTTATGCGCCTCATACTCATATACAGGCAACAGGAGCTACCAACGAAAGCACCATAACAGGCGGTGCTTATATCGGTGGATTTGCAGGATATGTAAATCTTATTGAGAACGCAACGAATAACGGAACTGTAATTTCCTCTTCCACTACAACCGAGGACGGAGTTGCAAAGGCATACGTTGGCGGTATTGCGGGCTACTGTATCGGTGTAAAGAGCTGCGTAAACAACAGCGATATTAACGTAACCACAGGCGGTGCGTACGTTGGCGGTATCGCAGGATACGTAAAAATTACAGCTACCGAAATGGTTAAGGAAAACCAAAACAGCGGAAACATTTCGGGTTCTGATAACGTCGGTGGTATTGCGGGTTACGTTGGCATGGAAACAAAGAAGTCAAACCCCGTATATGCTTGTATGAATAATAAAAATTACGGCGACGTTTCGGGTGCAACAAAGGTTGGTGGCATTTTCGGCGAGGTTTATGCAATGTACTACAGCTCGAGCTACAAGGGTAGCATAGAGGTTACTTACTGTCAGAACGAAGGCACGGTCAGCGGTACTTCTTACGTTGGAGGCGTTGTAGGATATCAGGAAAGAATGAATCTTAACCCCGACCTTGTAAATACAAATACGACGGTAAGCGGTGAAATTGTAGGCGCGCAATAAGTGTGCTGTTTGGGTGCAAAATGAACGAATATTATATAGCGCTATGGGTGATACTCGGAGCTTTGGTGCTTATACTGACTTTGTGTTTCGTATGCTTTATTATGGTTTTCTACTCCAAAAAAAGAAAACCGCTCGGTGAAGATAAGTATGATATTCCTCCCGGCAGAGCATACGAGGCACACAGGGAACAAATTATTGCATGGATTAAAGAAATGCGCTCTCTGCCCCATGAGAAAATAAAAATAAAATCCTACGACGGACTCACTCTTTGTGCAAGATATTATGAATATAAAAAGGGTGCTCCTACCGAGATATTGTTTCACGGGTATAGGGGACATTCGGAAAGAGACCTATGCGGAGGTGTAAACCGTTGCTTCTCTATCGGGAGAAACGCACTTATAGTTGACCAAAGAGCTGCGGGAGAAAGTGAAGGGCATGTTATAACCTTCGGCATACGTGAGCATAGGGACGCTTTGAAATGGGTGGAATATGCAAACGCAAGATTCGGCAAAGAAACACCCCTGATACTTACGGGAATTTCAATGGGTGCGGCAACAGTCCTTATGGCATCTGCCGAGCCACTGCCCAAAAACATTAAATGTATTCTTGCCGATTGCTCTTACTCATCGCCAAAGGAAATAATAAAGGTAGTTCTTCGAAGAATGAAGCTTCCGGTCTTTATGTTCTATCCTTTCATACGGCTCGGAGGATTGATTTTCGGTGGATTTGATATTGAGAAAAATTCTCCGATAAAGGCAATGGCAAAGAGCAAAATTCCAACGATTTTTATACATGGGGATAAGGATAAATTTGTTCCTTGCTATATGAGTGAGCAGCTTTACGAAGCATGCCGCTCTGAAAAAAAGAAGCTTGTCAAGGTTGATGGCGCGGCACACGGACTCGCTTTCCCTGTCGCAAGAGAAAAATACCTTGAGGCACTTAAAGACTTTTCGCGCGAGTGCGGGATGAAAGAAGAATTTACAAACTAACAGGACAAAATGTTCTGAAATCGAAAAATTGGAGGTAACTATTATGCCGGGACCCGGTGGTGGCGGAAGAAGCGGAGGCGGCGGCAGATCAGGCGGCTTTAGCGGAGGAAGAAGCGGAGGCGGCAGGTCGAGCGGCGGCTTTGGTGCAGGGAGATCAAGCGGCGGATTTGGCGGAAGACCGTCAGGATACGGTGGATTTGGAAGACCACCAAGACGCGGTCCTACATTTCATTTCCACGGCGGCTGGTTTCACAGACCTCACAGACACTATTACTATCACGGAGGCGGCTTCGGTGGCTTTATAATAGCAGTTGCCGTGCTTTTGATATTTTCACTTGTAATGCTCGGAGTATTTATCTCATCCGTTGCATCTGCAATAGGCGTGGCCAAGGATGGCGGTGAGCTCGTATATGACGAAACGGTGCTTGGTGATTTTGCGGATGTTTGGCATGCGCAGAAATTTGCCGACGAGGACCTTTATGAGAACTCCATAACACTCGTTGTTCTTACGGAGGACGAGGAATATTACGACTACTATTACATAGCTTGGGTAGGGGATAATATCCCGTATGAAGTATCAGCACTTTTCGGAAACAACGAAACCGAAATAGGAGCAGCGCTCAATAACAATATCGGATTGAATTATAAATATTCGTTAGATACTGACCTTTCACGAGTCGTGGCAGAGATGGAAAATGAGGTTAAGTCAGTCCAGAGCACAAATGAAGGTAAGATTGAGTTTTCCTCGCATATAATAAACGAAACGAATATTCCAATAACACAGGCAACGGTAAATAAAGCACTAGAGTCCTTTACCGAAAACACGGGCATTCCCATGATTATTGTGGTTGAGGATGCAGACGAGGTTTTTGAGAAGGAAATTCCATCTGATTCTTTAGGATTACTCATCTTTTCGGGAATAATGCTCCTTGTCCTCGTAGGAGGAATAATCTTGATGTTCGTATCAAGGAAACGTGCTAAAGCTAACTCCAAGACAGAAAATGCAGACGAGGAATATAACAGCGATTTTAACTGGAAGGTTTGACACGGATAGGTACTAATCAGACGTACGCAAAAGTATCGGAGCAGTGTCTTTGCATAGTCGAAACCTTTTTGTCA
>JAZSJG010000099.1:0-18288 GCA_045534215.1 Eubacteriales bacterium | reverse complement strand
GTCCTTTCATTCTTGCTCTGTTTTGTTTTTATAGACATTTTGTCTGTATGGAATGCTTCCGATTTAACACGGGGCGTTATTTGTCCTCTGAATATTCCTTGTAAACCTCTGCAAGTCGGTGCGGGTAATCTGTCATTATTCCGTCTGCGCCTATTCCTATAAGGTGTCGCATTTCATCGGGGTCGTTTATTGTCCAGTAATGTACGGCAAGGTTGTGCCTGTGAGCATTTTTTACAAGACCTTTTGTTGCAAGATTAAAGCCATACTGCTCGGTGGGAAGCTGAAAGACGCACATTTTGTCCGAAAAGAACAAGTCGAGGCCCAGTGTGTAGAGAATAAAGTATGTTGCTGCTCCGCCGGTGCCGGGCGAGTACATGAAGAGCTTATCAACCTTTCCGCTCTTTTGCCACGACTTAAATTCTTCGTAAATTTCGTCGTGAAAGCTTGCAAGAACCACGCGGTCGAAGGCATCATACTTCTCAAGAAGATTGACAACTGCAGCAAATGCCTTTTTGCCAACATCTCCCGATTGCTTTATTTCTACGTTTATTCTGTTTTCGGGGAACAAAATTAAAAGCTCTTCAAGTGTTGTTGCAAGAAAAATCTTTTCGTGCCGAGCAACAATTCCTTCGGGATATTCAACGTCCATAGGGGTAACTTCGACACCGTCCGGATTTTTAAATTTGACACGCTCCCCGCTTAATTCTCCGTTTTCAGTGGGGTTTGTGTAGCCAAAGTCAACGCTCTGACTCATAAGGTCGGTATAATTCCAATCGTAAATATTTCCCGTAACGTTTGTCTTGCGGTCAAGGGTTGTGTCGTGTGAGAGTATAATTACGCCATCCTTTGTTATGCTTACGTCGGTTTCCATCATACATCTTGGGTCCACACTATAAGCGTTGTAGAACGCCTCAATTGTGTTATCGGGGAATTCCTTGTTTCCCCCACCGTGCGCTATGAGGATAGGCATATTGCCCTCTTTCATCATCGGGTTTTCGTGTGAGTAGTTGTCGGGGCGCGGTATGAAAAGAACTACAAGATAAAACAACAGGATTGCTGCTAACACAGAGGCGGTTATTATAAGCCCCTTTTTCTTCTTTGCCGTCATTGGTATTTTCTCCTTTTTAGTGCTCTACCTCATAATTTTAGCACATTTCGCCCCAAAAGGCAATAAGCCGATAAAAAAATACTTTTTTTGACGGCTTTTAGAAATCCGATATTTAATAAAAATATAAAAAATGAAAAAATTTCCAAAAAGGTATTGACAACTCATTTTTTTGTGTTATAATATTATACTGCATTAAAAGCACCTTTACTATGGGGGATTTTTGCCCTTTTTTCAGGTTGACACCAACAAAATGCATCAAAAATCGACCGAAAAAGGTGCGTTTATTGTGTTTTTTGCTACTCTCGGTAGTTAAAAGCTCTTATACGTGTAAATTATCAGGAATGGAGTGATTCTATTTATGCTTAAACCCCAGAAGCTTGGCACAAACGTAAGACAAAGCTTTGCGAAGATTGAAGCCGCAACCGAAATGCCAAATCTTATTGAGGTTCAGAAGGACTCTTATGAGTGGTTTCTCAAGGAAGGATTGAACGAGGTTCTCCGCGACGTTTCCCCTATCGTTGATTATACGGGAAATTTGTCAATTGAGTTTACCGACTACTCTATTGATCCGAACCCGAGATATTCGGTTGAAGAATGTAAGAGCCGTACGGTTACTTACGACGCTCATATGAAGGTGGGAGTGCGCCTTGTCAATCACGCAACGGGAGAACTCAAGACAGCCCAGGTTTATATGTGCGACTTCCCGCTTATGACAGAAAACGGAACTTTCGTCATTAACGGCGCAGAGCGCGTCATAGTATCCCAGCTCGTTCGTTCTCCGGGTATATATTATAAGGACGACGTTGACAAGCAGGGCAAGCACAATTTCACAGCCACCGTTATTCCCTACAGAGGAGCTTGGCTTGAATATGAAACAGACGCTTTCGGCGTCTTCCACGTCAAGATTGACAAAACAAGAAAGATTCCTGTGAGCGTTCTTGTCCGCGCACTTTGCCCGGCAGGCGAGGATTCCGACGAGGCACTTATCAGAATGTTCGGCGAAGAGGAAATGCTTATCGCTACTATGGCGAAGGATGACTGCACGTCCTTGGCACAGGAGAACGGCACATCCTACCGTGACGAAGCTCTCAAGGAAATCTACAAGCGTCTTCGTCCCGGCGAACCCCCGCTTGTTGAGAGCGCAGAGCTGCTTGTTAACAATCTTTTCTTTGACCCCAAAAGATATGATTTGGCTCCCGTAGGAAGATACAAATACAACAAAAAGCTTTCTCTTGCAAGAAGAATTGAGGGCCTCACCCTTGCTTCAACGGTAGTAAACCCCCTCACAGGTGAAATTGTTGCAGAAGAGGGCTCACAGATAAACCGCGAGCTTGCGAATGCTATTGAGGATTCTCTTGTTAATGAGGTAATCGTAAGAACCGATAGCGGCAGAGAGGTAAAGGTGTTCTCAAACAATACCGTACGCCCCGAGCTTGTTCTCGGCTACGACCTTTCCGACTGCGGAATAAAGGCGGGAGAAAAGGTAAGATTTTCCGTTCTTACCGAAATTATTGCAGACGCTGATGCTCTCTCTCTTACAGGTGAGGCAAGAGAAAATCACATAAAGACACTCGTTAAGGAAAGAATCGCTCTTCTTGCTCCCAAGCACGTAACGAAGGATGATATCTTTGCTTCCGTCAACTATCTTTTTAACCTTGTTCACGGCATCGGCTCAACCGATGATATAGACCACCTTGGAAACCGCCGTCTGCGTTGCGTAGGAGAGCTTCTTCAAAACCAGATGAGAATCGGTATGTCAAGAATGGACAAGATTATCAAGGAAAGAATGTCTGTTCACGATACAGAGGATTTAAGACCTGAGGCAATAATCAATACCCGTCCGGTTGCAACGGCAATCCGTGAGTTCTTCGGCTCATCTCCCCTCTCTCAGTTTATGGACCAAAACAACCCGCTTGCCGAGCTTACTCACAAGCGCCGTCTTTCTGCACTCGGTCCAGGCGGTCTTTCAAGAGACAGAGCTTCATTTGAGGTTCGTGACGTTCACTATACTCACTACGGAAGAATTTGCCCTGTAGAAACTCCCGAAGGTCCTAACATCGGTCTTATATCCTATCTTGCTTCTTATGCTAAGATAAGTGATTACGGATTCCTTAAAGCACCTTACAGAATAGTTGACAAGACCACAGGACGAGTTACCGACGAGGTCGTTTACCTGACCGCTGACGAAGAAGATAATAACATCGTCGCACAGGCAAATGAACACCTTGATGAAAACGGCTATTTCATTAACAAGAAAGTAATAGCAAGATATAATACAGAGTTTATTGAGGTTGAACCCACCGAGGTTGACCTTATGGACGCTTGTCCCCAGATGGCAGTTTCTGTTGCTGCCGGCTGTATTCCGTTCCTTGAAAACGACGACAATACTCGTGCACTCATGGGCTCGAACATGCAGAAGCAGGCAGTTCCTCTTATGGTTACAGATTCTGCAATCGTCGCAACCGGTATGGAATATAAGGCGGCTGTAGACTCGGGTGCTGTTATAGTTGCAAATGAAGCAGGAGTGGTAGAACGCGCAGCCGGCTCCGAAATAGTTATTCTCACGGACTCCGGACGAAAGGAAACCTATCACCTTACAAAATTCAAGCGCTCCAACCAGTCTACCTGTGTAACCCACAGTCCTATAGTAAACGAGGGCGACCGCGTTGAAAAGGGACAGGTAATTGCAGACGGACCTGCTACATCAAACGGAGAAATTTCTCTTGGTAAGAACGCTCTTATCGGATTTATGACATGGGAGGGTTATAACTACGAGGACGCCGTACTTCTTAATGAGAACCTCGTTCGCAATGACGTATACACTTCAATTCATATTGACGAGTACACTATAGAGGCACGTGATACTAAGCTTGGCGTTCAGGAAATCACCCGTGAAATACCCAACGTTTCAGAGGATATGCTTAAAAACCTCGACAACGACGGTATAGTAAGAATAGGTACGGAGGTAAGAGCCGGAGATATCCTTGTAGGTAAGGTTACTCCCAAGGGTGAAACCGAGCTTACTCCCGAAGAAAGATTGCTTCGCGCTATTTTCGGTGAAAAGGCGCGCGAGGTTAAAGATTCCTCACTCAAAATGCGTCACGGCGAATACGGTATCGTTGTCGACGTCAAAATATATGACCGCAATAATTCCGACGACCTTGCTCCCGGCGTAAATAAGGTAGTTCACGTTTACGTTGCACAGAAGAGAAAGATTTCTGTCGGAGATAAGATGGCGGGTCGTCACGGAAACAAGGGTGTCGTTTCAAGAATTCTTGCTCCCGAGGATATGCCTTTCCTTGCAGACGGAACACCTCTTGATATCGTACTTAACCCCCTTGGCGTTCCTTCACGTATGAACATAGGTCAGGTTCTTGAGGTGCACCTCGGTATCGCTTGTAAGAAGCTCGGAATTAAGATAATGACTCCCGTATTTGACGGTGCGAAAGAAACAGATATTCTTGAAATGCTCAGAAGAGCAAACTATACAAGAGATATCCGTCCGGGCGAAAGTGTAAGAGGTAAAGCCGTATTTATGGAAGTAATCCGCGAGGACGGCAAGCCCGACTTGCAAAGAGTTGACCAGAGCATCGTTGACGATGATGAGAAGCTGCATAAACTCATGGCTAAGGAAACTCTTAAGGTAATTGACGGTAAGGTTACTCTTTATGACGGCCGAACGGGTGAGCCCTTCGACAACCCCGTAACAGTCGGAATAATGTACTACTTAAAGCTGCACCACCTTGTTGACGACAAGATTCACGCTCGTTCAATAGGTCCGTACTCCCTTGTAACGCAGCAGCCCCTTGGCGGTAAAGCGCAGTTCGGCGGACAGCGTTTCGGAGAAATGGAGGTTTGGGCTCTCGAAGCTTACGGAGCAGCATATACTCTTCAGGAAATACTTACGGTTAAATCTGATGATATGACCGGACGTACCAAAACATTCGAAGCAATTCTTAAGGGACAGAATATTCCTACTCCCGGTATTCCCGAATCATTCAAGGTTCTTGTTAAAGAGCTTCAGGCACTTTGTCTTGACATTAAGGTTCTTGATGAGAACGGTGACGAAATAGAGCTTTCAGACGTTTTCGAGGATGATACCCCCGTTTACACAAATCTTGACGAGGTGGCAAATGCGCAGGATGCTGCAAATGCTCCCGAAGAAGACGGTGAAAATTCTGACGAGGAATATTTGGATGAGGAATTCGATTCCGACGAAGAATTTGAAGAAGAATACGTTTACGACGAAGAAGAAACCTCTTACGACAACGACGAGGAATAATTTTTACAGAAGGGAATGGCAACGCGCGCCCGTATGGGCGCAGCGCATGCCGAAAAAATAAATTTATGGAAAGAAATGCGTTTGATTCTATCAAGATAGGTCTTGCATCCTCTGAGATGATACGCTCATGGTCGCACGGCGAAGTTACTAAAGCGGAAACTATCAACTACCGTACGCAAAGAGCGGAGCGCGACGGACTTTTCTGTGAGCGAATTTTTGGTCCGTCAAAGGACTGGGAATGTCTTTGCGGAAAGTATAAAAGAGTTCGCTTTAAGGGTAAGGTTTGCGAGAAGTGCGGCGTTGAGGTAACAACTAAAAAGGTTCGCCGTGAACGTATGGGTAACATTGAGCTCGCAGCTCCTGTTTCTCATATTTGGTACTTCAGAGCAATCCCCTCAAGAATGTCCATACTTCTTGATATTTCTCCAAAGCTTCTTGAGCGTGTGCTCTATTTTGCAAGATATATAGTTATTGATCCCGGAAGCACACCGCTTGAAAAGAAACAGCTCCTTACCGATGCTGAATATAAGAGTGCAAGAGAAAAGTACGAGGATGATTTCAAGGCAGGAATGGGTGCTGAGGCAGTAAGAGAGCTTCTTGCCGAAATTGACCTTGATAAGCTTTCTGAAGAGCTGCGTGAGAAGCTCGCTGATGCTTCAAGTCAAAAGAAGATTAAACTCATAAAACGTCTTGAAGTTGTTGAGGCGTTCAGAAAGTCGGGCAACCGTCCTGAGTGGATGATACTTGACACGATCCCCGTTCTTCCCCCTGATATTAGACCCATGGTTCAGCTTGACGGCGGAAGATTTGCAACATCAGACCTCAATGACCTTTACAGAAGAGTTATAAACAGAAATGACCGTCTTAAGCGCTTCATTCAGATGAACGCCCCCGACATCATTATAAGAAATGAAAAAAGAATGCTTCAGGAATTTGTGGATGCTCTTATCGATAACGGAAGACGCGGTAAGCCCATCACAGGAGCTTCTAACAGACCCCTTAAGTCTCTTTCGGAAATGCTTCGCGGTAAGCAGGGACGTTTCCGTCAGAACCTGCTTGGTAAGCGTGTTGACTACTCGGGACGTTCGGTTATCGTTGTAGGACCCGAGCTTAAGATTTATCAGTGCGGCTTGCCTAAAGAAATGGCACTTGAGCTTTTCCGTCCTTTCGTAATGAAGCGCCTCATGGAAACCCAGAAGGCAAACTCCATTAAGGATGCAAAGAAAAAGGTAGAAAAGGTAGTTCCTGACGTTTGGGACGCGCTCGAATATGTAATCAAGGAGCACCCCGTGCTTCTTAACAGAGCTCCGACTCTTCACCGCCTTTCTATTCAGGCGTTCGAGCCCGTGCTTGTAGAGGGAAGAGCTATAAAGCTTCACCCCCTTGTATGTCCTGCATTTAACGCGGACTTCGACGGCGACCAGATGCCCGTTCACGTTCCGCTTTCTAATGAGGCACAGGCAGAGGCGAGATTCCTTATGCTCTCTGCTAACAACCTTTTGAAGCCGGTTTCGGGTAAAGCTGTTACCGTTCCCTCGCAGGACATGGTTCTTGGTTCTTACTATCTTACAATAGACCATCCCGGTGAAAAGGGTGAGGGTAAGATTTTCCGCGACTTCAACGAGGTTGAAATGGCTTATGAAAATAAGCAACTTGGAATGCATGCCCCCATTAAAATTCGCAAGACTGTTGTTGTGGACGGTGAGGAAAAGAGCGCACTTATTGATGCGACGTACGGTCGACTTATATTCAACGCAAGAATCCCTCAGGACCTTGGTTATGTTGACCGCGCAAAAGACCCATTCTCCCTTGAAGTATCCTTTGCTACTACAAGCAAGAAGCTTAAGGAAATCGTAGACAGAACCATCAAGTATCACGGATTTGCAGAAGCAGCTGAGGTTCTTGATGCCATTAAGTCTATGGGTTATAAGTATTCGACAAAATCCTCTCTTTCCATATCGGTTTACGATATGACAATACCCCCGATGAAAAAGCAGCTACTTGAGGACGCTTCTAAAAAGGTTGACGAAATCACAGAGCTTTACAACTGGGGTGAGCTTTCCGATGAGGAAAGATATAAGCAGGTAATTGACGTTTGGGATAAAACCACAGATGCGGTTACCGCAGCACTCATAGAAAACCTTGACGACTACAACTCTCTTAACATGATTTGTACTTCAGGTGCCCGTGGCTCTATGAAGCAGATGCGTCAGCTTGCCGGAATGCGCGGACTTATGTTTGCGACAAACGGTAAGACGATTGAAATTCCCATTAAATCCAACTTCCGTGAAGGTCTTACAATGCTTGAGTACTTTATGGGAGCAAAGGGTTCTCGTAAATCTCTTTCGGATACAGCTCTTCGTACAGCTGACTCCGGATATCTTACAAGACGTCTTGTTGACGTTTCTCAGGACGTTATTGTTCGCGAAGAGGATTGCGGAGCTAAAACAGGTATAGTGGTTTCGGATATCGTTTCCGGCTCTACTGTGGTTGAGAAGCTCTTTGACCGCCTTGTAGGAAGATATACGGTAAATGACGTTATAAATGAAGAAACCGGCGAGCTTATAGTTCCTGCAAATACCATGATAGATGAGGACATGGCTAACGATATCGTCAATGCCGGCATCACTCATGTTGAGGTAAGAACAATACTTCGCTGCCTTGCAAAGCGCGGCGTTTGCGTTCATTGCTACGGAGCAGACCTCGCTCACGGCAATCCAGTAAGCATTGGTGAGGCAGTCGGCGTTATAGCGGCTCAGTCTATCGGTGAGCCCGGTACACAGCTTACGATGAGAACCTTCCATACAGGCGGTGTTGCCGGTTCGGATATTACTCAGGGTCTTCCCAGAGTTGAAGAGCTTTTCGAAGCACGCAGACCCAAGAAGACAGCTATAGTTACCGAGTTTACAGGTACAGCTCGTATTCAGTCCGATAAGAAACTTTCCAAGGTAGTTATTCAGAATCCCGTTGAGCCCACAGATGAAGAGGTGGTATATGAAATTCCGTTCGGTATGCGCCTTTGCATAGAGGACGGTCAGCAGGTTGTAAGAGGACAGCAACTTACAGAGGGCTTCCTTAACCCTGCAGACGTGCTTCATATGAGCGGTATCGACGCGGTTTATGATTATATCATTCGCGAGGTTCAGAAGGTTTATCGCGGCGAGGACGTTGAAATTAACGATAAACACGTTGAGTGTATTACTCGCCAGATGACACGTAAGGTTACCGTTGAGGATGCGGGAGATACAAATCTTCTTGCAGGCACTACGGTTGATATGCTTGAGCTTCGTGAGGAAAACGAAAAGATAGAGGCAAGAATAGCTGCAGGCGAGCTTACGCTTCGCAAGGCAGAGGTTGCTCCTATGCTTCTCGGAATTACGAAGGCATCTCTTATGACAGAATCCTTCCTTTCCGCAGCTTCCTTCCAGGAAACCACAAAGGTTCTTACCGAAGCGGCAACAAAGGGCAAGAAGGACCACCTTCTCGGTCTTAAGGAAAACGTTATTATCGGTAAGCTTATTCCTGCCGGAACAGGTCTTGGCAGATACCGTGCAGTTGAAATCGAAGATATGGGTAAACAGCCCGAAGAGGTTGTTGAGGACGGATACTATCCCGACGATATGCAACCCGCCCCCATTGAAGAGAATGAAACTGTATATATAGCAGAGTAAAATACTCAAAAGCAAAGCCCCGTGCAACATTTTGCACGGGGCTTTTATATTGGGGAATAAAGGCAAAGGCATGACCGCAGATAACCTTGCTCACAAAGGTAAGCATACACTCAGCTTATTTACTATTATGGGCAACGATAAAAAGGTAAAGGTTCTGTATTATATTATCTTTTTTAGCATGCCTCGGATTTTTGAGCCCTTTTTGAAAAATATTAGGCCAAGGGCATATACGCATTTGTTGTGTATAATCTTTGCCTTTAAGGAACACTTTAGTTTTGGAATAACAATATCCACAGGTTTTCTTTTATCGACACTTATCTTGCCGTGTTCAATAAGATTTTCGACACATCTTGCGGTATAAGTGTCTTTTTTTCTGTATTTTACATTCGGGACATCCTTCAAATTCCAAAGGGCAAGAAGCATGGAATCTATCTTTGAAAAGTTGTCACCGAGAAGTGTTTTTTCAATGTAATCCGATGCGTCTTTAAAGATAGGACCTCTTAATTCCTTTATGCCGTAAAGCTCGCGTATTTTAGGAAAAAGGTTCTCATATCCATTGGATTTTGCCAGGGCAAAATGCGCTCTCGACATCAGCGACGCCCATGCGTTAATGTTCTCATTAATTTCGTCCCTATGAATATTATTTCCTACATTATCGCGCATAAGGCGGAGACACCTTGCCATATCCTCTATCTGCTCAAGAAGACGTTTTTCGCTTGTTGCATTAACCGTTTGAGTTGGGTGAATACGGTAAAAATAGTACCCCGTGTGAATATTTACAACTCTCTTAGCATATTTCCACGCAAAGAAATTTATTGCAGCGTCCTCAGCGTACGAGGCATCTCGGGGATATCCCTGTTCATTAAGCGAAGCAAAGGACTTATTTAAAATATCGGCTCTGTAAAGCTTGTTCCAAAGCACGTAGAAGGAGTGCTGCCTGCCGCAGTTTTTCGTAAATAAATGAAGAGTATCATCTCCTGTGAGGTCGATATTTTCCTTTATCGTCGCATCGTTTGTGCAGTAATATTTCATATTGGGAGTATAAAATGCCCAGTCATTTATGACGATATCCGCCCCGGATTTTTCAGCACGTTCTATCATGGGTAGATAGTAATTATGCGATACCGTGTCGTCTGAATCGCAGAAAACGATGTATTCACCGCTCGCCATTCCAACACCGGTGAGTCGCGCGGAGAGAATGCCTCGATTTTCGGTTTTTAGGTATTTTAAGCCGTATTTTGACACAATGTCCGAATAATCTGTAAGAGAGCCGTCGTCCACCATGCAAATTTCATATCCGCCCGCAAGGTCCTTAAGAGTGGAGCATGTAATGCCGTCAAGGCACTCGGTAAGGTAGTCCCTTGCCGTGTTGTACACGCATATTATAACCGAGAGCTTCACATTACGTCTCCTTTCAACTTTCTGTAACTGATTAGTTATTTTCGTTGTTCTTTTTTCTTCGCTTGTATTGCATTTTTGAGAGAATTTTAGTGGGTATAAGACCGACAACAAGCGGCTTTATAACATAGGGAAGTGCTCGCGGCATAAGTCCAAGCGACTTAAAACCGCCAAAACGGACTCTTGCTTCGTTTATGCGGTAGCGATACTTTCTACGGTGCTTAGCTTCCTTGTCCTCACAAAAGTAATATAGGGGTGTATCAAGGTTTTCACCTCTAAACTTCGTTTGCATCCTCATAAACAGCTCGTAGTCCTCATTGCGCAAGACCTTCTTATCGGTATTGTATCCGCCCATTTCAAGAAGGGAAGCTCGGCGAAACATTACAGAGCCGTGCTTATAGGGGGAAGTGAAGAGAAAATCCTCGTTTTTGACAGTGGCTGGCATAATATCCTTACCCCAGACCCCCGTTTCGTCAAACAAATATGCACCTGTGCCAAGAATGGATACATCGGGATTTGCTTCGAGATATTCTATTTGCTTTTTGAAGCGTTCAGGGTCGTTATAATCGTCACAGTCATGGCGTGCGATATATTCACCGCACGCTACCGAAAGGCACTTATTGAGTGCTTCGGCAAGGCCGAGGTTTTTTTCATTTTTAAGAAGAATAATTCTTTTATCCCTTTTGGCAAAGTCCAAAAGAAGCTGTTCGGTGTTGTCTGTCGAGCCGTCGTCGCAGATTATAAATTCAAAATCGGAAAAGCTTTGCTCAAGAACGCTGCTTATTGATTTTGAAAAATGAGGACAGGAGGCAACGTTATACGCTCCTGTGATGACGGATAATACGGGCATAACGAACCTCCTGTTCTGTAAGAATTATATTTTTGTGGGAAGAACCTTTGTTTTAAGATAGCTTTCGTATGCGTCACAAATTTCCTTAACGTTATCCCCAAATGCAATCTGCCGTCCATGGTCGAGCCAAAGAACCTTGTTGCACATTGCTCTTACCTGAGCAATTGAGTGGGATACGAGAATGGTCGTTGCTCCGCCGTTTATGATGGACTTCATTTTTGCCTCGCTTTTTTGTCTGAAAGCACCGTCGCCTACCGAAAGCACCTCGTCAAGAATTAATATGTCAGGGTTGACAAGAGAGGCAATGGAAAAGGCAAGACGGGATTTCATTCCCGAGGACAGATGCTTAAAGGGTCTGTTCTCAAACTCCTTCAGCTCCGCGAAATCAATTATATCGGCATACGTTTCGTCCATGAATTTCTTAGTGTAGCCGAGCATTGCTCCGCGTAAATATGTGTTTTCCTTTACTGTAAGGTCACCGTCAAATCCCGAGCCGAGCTCGAGAAGAGCAGCGATTTTACCTTTGCATTCAACAAGTCCAACGGTTGGAACCATAATGCCCGAGATTGCTTTTAGGAGCGTTGATTTTCCCGCACCGTTAGTTCCGATAATTCCAAGCATATCACCCTTGTTTATTGCAAAGGTTATATGCTTATCTGCCCAAAATTCATTAACCTTGTAATTTCGGGTGAGCTTTCTTATTACATATTCCTTTATTCCGATTTCTTTGAAATCACCGGTTATATATCTTATAGAAACGTCGTGACAGGCAAGAATCGGATTGGTGTTATTTTGAACTTCCATTTTTTGCCTCCTCATACGTAGTAAAGGAACTTGTGATTCCATTTTTTGTAGCAAAGCGCACCAAGAAGAAAGGCAACCATGGCGTAACCTATTGCAAGAAGGTTATACTGTATCGACGGCACGGTGTTGTCAATAACAACAAGGCGGAAATATTTGATGTAAACAAACACGGGATTTATGAGAAAGAGCTTCGCATATTCACCGAAGCTGTCAACCGTGTAGAATATTGCTGACATGTACATAAGGAGCATGGTGAAAACGCTCCACAGATATTGCATATCTCTGAAAAATACGAAAAGCGCCGAAAGTATGAGCCCCACTCCTATATTGAATATGATAAGGCAGGCAATGGGAATTATCAGTGTAATAAAGCACCAAGAGAATGTGATGCCGTCAATTATGCAGAAGATAAAGAATACACCAAGTGTAAGCCCAAAGTTTATAAGAGAGGAAACATTTCTTGAAAAAAGAAAGAGATATTTCGGTACGTTAATCTTCGTAAATATACTTGCGTTTGCTAAAAGAGAGCCCATACCGCCGCTCGTCGAGTCGGAAAAGTATGAAAAAATTATATTTCCGCAAAATAGATATATCGTATAATGCGGCTGATTTCTGCCAAAGAAGTTTGAGAAGATTAAGCTCATTATTAAAAGCGAAAGAAGAGGAGAGAGTACACTCCAAATCATTCCAAGATAGGTGCTTTTATATTTCTTTTTGAAATCGCGTTTTACAAGCTCGGAAAACAGAAACTGATTTTCCTTTAGCCGTTCAAGACTACTTTTCATATATAATCCTCGTTAAAGTACTTTTTGCGCAACCTTGATTTTATCATAATTAAAGTCCATTGTCAAGCATATGGCTTAACACCCTTTTGGAAATAACAGGGGCTATTTTGAGAATTTGCTTTTTATTTTTCCAAAGAAATGCTTTACGGTATATGAAAAGCCGTTTTCGCATAAGCATCGGAATCCCGAGGCGAATACGTTTCGCTTTTTTTGGGGGATTCTTTGTCCGGATTTTGATAAAACACGGTCTTCGTGATATTCCATAGGGTTGTTGATTATGCTAAGGAGAGTGCTCCATTTGTACCACGGGTATGCACTTCTTTTGCAAAAACCGTTTTGCATATCCTCTGAAAGATGCTTTGAGGCAGTGACTATAAAATCCTTGGCAAGCGGCTCTGATAAGCGGTCGTAATTCCATACATACGTATCAAGCATCATACGGCTGCGGATTATTTCAAGCTGCTTTTTGTTTGGTAGTTGCTTAATAAAGCGAGATATTTCAGAATACTCGTCGCAAACGCAATAGGTTTTGCTTTTAGAGTTAATTGATGAGCTTTCGTTGTCCTGCCTGTAGTGGATAAAAAGAGGGCAAACAAATTTAACCCGCTTTGCTAAGGCAAAGCACTTGAACGTAAAGCCAAGGTCCTGATATGACGCTCCCGGAGTTTCACTGAAGCGTATGGAGTTTTTCTTGATAAAATTGGCACGGTATATCGCAGACCAAATAGTCGGCTTGAAATTAAATACCGATATCTGCTTTTTCAGCGAAAGCTTTTCTGTTGGACAAAACACACCGCGCGGCATGCTTTTTGTAAGCACGGGGTAGGGCGTGTTAATTTCTTTTGGCACGGAATAGTAATAATAGAAGCCCGATTTTACTATGTCAAGGTCGTTTTTCTTCGCCTCGACATATAATCTTTCGAACATATCCCTCTCGGCATAATCGTCCGACTCGACAAGCCCGAGATATTCACCTGTTGCCAAATCAAATCCCATGTTCATGGAATTTCCGTAGCCGCTATTTGGCTTATCTATTATCTTTATTCTTCCGTCGTCCTTGGCATATCTTTTTACAATATCGAGAGAGGAGTCGGTCGACCCGTCGTTTACGCATATGATTTCAATATCGCGGAGTGTTTGATTTATAACACTCACAAGACATTTTTCAAGATATTTTTCTGCGTTGTATATTGGAATAACGATGCTGACCCTTGCCATAGCGCGCTCCTTTCGCAAAGATGTAGCTTCATGCTTCAATTATATTATACACCGAAGGAGAAGTCAATATCAAAAATGTGAACAACTCTTCGGTATGAAACTTAATGCTTATCGATTTCAGAAAAGCGCAAAGTGTTTGCTAGTCGTCCATATATGCGGTTTTAATTTAGCTATTTACAAATACAAAGTTTTATGGTATAATTTATAATGTATGTGCACTTGCAAGACGGCGGTGAGTCCTTGTGAGAGAAATTCAAAGCAAAACGCAAGAAACTCACTTTACATTAATCCGATTTTTAAAAGTGCGTCAAGCTCATTTTGCAAACAGTGAATATCAATTACATTCTAAACTGCAGGAAAGGAATAGTTAAGATATTATGGCAAAGAAACAAATCGAACTTGTGGACAAGTCAAAGATTATGAATTCTCATTTCGACGTAGGAATTTACGGCTGGTGGGGACATGAAAATTTCGGCGGATGCCTTACGTATTTTGCCCTTGAAAGAACAGTAAGAATGCTCGGGTACTCGGTGCTTATGATTCAAGAGGCGTCAGGACTTCCCGGCAGGTATATCATCCCACAGGATACTGTTGCTATGACTCATGCCAATACACATTACAATTGCTCACCTCAGCTTGATTTTACCGAGCTTGGAAAATTTAACGATATATGCGACAAATTTATGGTAGGCGGTGACCAGCTCTGGAATCACGATATTCCCTTTGTCAAGGAAGATTCCTTCTTGAGCTTCGTAAGAGACGACAAGATAAAGATTTCGTATTCCACCTCTTTCGGTGACAGATGGCACAACCCACGCGCTGACCATATCAATAAAATGTCGCCCCTTTTAAAACGCTTTGATGCCATTTCCGTCCGTGAGGACTATGCAGTCAGAATTGCAGAGGAAAAATACGGCGCAAAAGCGGTCGAGACCATCGATGCGGTATTCCTTCCCGATGTAAAGGAATACGTAAAGCTTGCCGAAGAGGCAAACTGTCCTCTTCCGAAAAAGTATCTGCTCGCTTTCATACTGAATCCCAGTATAGAGAAGCGCAGACATATAGAGGCAATAGCTAAAAAGCTTAATCTTGAAATTGTTGCCGTTCCGGATGCCGCAGAGGCGTACCATGAGCAGTTTGCCAAGATTTTCGACGGAATCAACATCCTTTCTCCTCTTTCGCTTTCTAACTTTGTAAAAGCTTATTACAACGCAGATTACGTTGTAACGGATTCCTTCCACGGAACTTGTATGAGCTATGTTTTCAAAAAGAACTTCAACGTTTATTACAATGAAAAGAGAGGAACGGACAGATTCGTTTCCTTGATGAATACACTCAAGCTTGATTCAAGAAGAATATATGAAAATCAGTCAACAGAAGAGCTTCTTAGCAATGAAAATGTAGGGAGCAGGGTGAATTGGAAGGAAGCGGACGCAAATGTCAGCGCAGCAAAAAAGTTTTCGCTTGATTGGCTGAAAACATCCCTTTCAAAGAAGGCGCAGGGGGCTTATCCCAGCGAAATAGTTAATCCCGCAGCAAAGGCGTTGCACTCGAATTTCGATTTTATCAAAATCCGTCTTCTCGCCACGCTTTTAAGAGATTACGGAGTAAGACATATAGTTCTTTCTCCAGGGGGACGTGACGTTCCGATAATAAGAATGTTCGAATACAACTCCGAGAGCTTCATTCTTCACTCGGTTACGGACGAAAGAAGTGCTGCGTACTTTGCACTTGGCTTGGCGGCGCAGCTGAAAGCGCCTGTTGCGTGTGTTTGCACCAGCGGAACGGCTGCGAGCAACTATCTTCCCGCAGTAACCGAAGCATATTACACGGGCGTACCGCTTATTGTGATAACCGCAGATAGATATGGAGTATATCTCAATCACGGTGAGGACCAGACAATCCCGCAGAAGAATATTTACGACGGCGTCGTGAAAATGAAAACGTCGTTGCCTGACGTTGGCGGATATCTTGCGGAATACCAAACAAGAAGAGATATTTCCACATGTATTCTTGAAGCGACTCATAATGGCTGGGGTCCTGTGCATATCAACGTGCCGATACAGGATATATCCATCGGTGCAAACGTGCCTAAATTCTATTGGCGTCTTCTTCCCCACATCAATCCGCACATTCTTCGCGTCAGCTTCAATAACGGTGAAAGTGATATGTACCGTTGGGTCGATGCGCTAAAGAAATCACCTCGCATACTCTTGGTTTACGGTCAAACACCTCCCTTAACCCCTGAGCAGCACCGCGATGTTGAAAGGTTTGCGTCAAGATACAATTGCGCTATTATTACAGATGCGCTCTCCAACTTCAAATCGGATTATGCTGTTGAACCATTTAATATGCTCAACGCTATCAGCCAAGAGGAGTTCGACAGAACTCTGTCACCGGATATCGTAATAAGCGTTGGAGGAAAGCGCCTTATGAACGACCCGGTGATGTATAAGCTGAGGGGAGGAAGAGGAATACGCCATTGGTCTGTAACTGCTGACGGTAAGGTTAAGGATTTGTACTTCAAGCTGTCCTCGGTTATAGAGTGTACTCAGTATCAGTTCTTCAGATGGTTTGCGGACAAGGCGGCAGACGCATCAAATACAAGAGCATATCTTAATGCATGGAAATCTGCAGCCGACAGATATAATCCGCCGCAAATTAACGACTTTAACGCACATTATATACAGAGCAAATTTATTCCCGCAGTTCCGTCAAACTCCATGCTTCACCTCGGTGTCGGACAGAGCTTTTATGATATGAGAAGATACAAAATGAATCCCGGTATCGAGGTATTTTGTAATATGGGAACGAACGGAATCGACGGATGCACCTCGACCTTTATGGGTCAGTGTGCTATTGAGAGGGAGCGACTTTGCTTCTTGCTTGTCGGTGACCTTTCATTCTTCTACGATATGAACTCAATTTGGAATAAAAAGCTTGGTAAGAACGTAAGAATAATGCTTGTTAACAACAACGGAACAGGGCTTTTGAGAGGACATAATCTTAATGCCGTAAGCTCCGTTCACAATACTAAAGCTGAGGGGTGGGTTCGCTCAAACTCGTTTGAATATATGTCGGCATCTTCCAAGGAAGAATTTGATGATAAAATGAAATATTTTATCAGCAATGAGTCGGACAGACCCCTGTTCTTTGAAGTATTCTGTAATTGAGGTACGCCATGAGCAAAATAACTTTAAGACCAAAAAATATAATTGTTGTCGGAGGCGGCAGCGGAATAGGTTATGCTATCACCGAAAAGCTTCTTGATTGCGGGGCTTCAAATATAATTATCGCCTCAAGAAATTTGGGCAAGCTCGAAAAGGCGGCAAGCCGCCTTCACCTTGCGCCGGGACAAAGGGTTCACGCTCTGAGCTTCGACATAACAAAGGTTAAAATGCTAAGTGAGTTTATCACCGAAGCACAAGCGGTCATAGGAGAAGAAAATCCTCTTGATGGCTTGGTCATTTCCGCCGGCGTGGATTTTGACGGCTCAAACTGGAAGGGCTTTAATATCTCGGAGGAGGATTGGGATAGGGTAGTAGATACTAACCTAAAGGGCGTGTTTTTCCTAATGCGCGAATTTGCCAATTATCTATACGAGAAAAAGACAAAAGGCAATATCTGCATTATATCCTCAATAAGCGCACACCGTGATATGCTTTCCGTTTACCAGCTGACAAAGCACAGCATATCACGAATCGTAAATGCCTACGGAAAGCATTTGTGTGAAAGAGGTGTAGTGCTGAATTGCGTTGAACCGGGTCCGATTTACACGGATATGATGAAATGGCTTGCCAAATATACCGACGGAGTACGTCCCGGCGAACCCTGGACTGATGCCTCAATAAGAAGACTTGTGAGACCGGAGGAAATTGCCGAAATCGTGAGCTTCTTAATGTCCCCGCTTGGCGAGACTATGTCGGGAAGCTGCATAGTCGCAGGTGGAGGAACGAAATCTATTTTCCCCTGTTGATTTAAGAAATCTACAAAAATTCAAAACTGACAGAAGAAGGTTTGTATGGAAAATCTAAATGTAAAACTGCTCATATGCTATCATAAACCGGATAAGCTTTTTAAGGATGATATTCTTACTCCCATTCACGTCGGACGTGCTCAGGCAAAGAAGGCGAACAATCCGAATCTTGCATGGCTTGAAGAAAATATGATAG
>JAZSJG010000036.1:0-2446 GCA_045534215.1 Eubacteriales bacterium | reverse complement strand
GTGAAATACGCAAGGCAATAATTCACCTGCGATTTTATACATATTGGGTATCATCAAAAGAAGACCCTGTGAAGCAGTAAATGTGGTTGTAAGAGCACCTGCATTAAGTGAACCGTGTACGGTACCTGCGGCGCCTGCTTCGGACTGCATCTCTACAACATTAACTGTTGTACCGAAAATGTTTTTGAGTCCCTGTGCGGACCATTGGTCAACATAGTCAGCCATAGGACTGGACGGAGTAATAGGATAAATACCAGCAACTTCGGTAAACGCATAAGATACGTGAGCCGCAGCATTATTACCGTCCATTGTTTTGAACTTTCTTGCCATTTGGAAATCCTCCTTATTATTTTGGAAAGCAACCTTTTTGTTGAACTTTCATACATAGAATATAATACTACTAAATGCCTAATAAGTAAATAGTAAATTTCAAATTTATTCTATTTTACTATAATAATTATTCATTAAAAGGTCTTTTTTTATAAAAATGTTGACTTTTTTCGCAAAAAAGGATATTATAGTTGTGAATTTATTTTAGAAATGGAGATTTGTCACAATGCCTGACGACCCTGGGAATTTAATACTTAAACTTATTCTTTTACTCGTACTAATCTTGGTTAACGCCTTTTTTGCAATGAGCGAAATCGCCATTATATCGCTTAATGATATGAAGTTGCAAAAGATGGCGGATGACGGAAATCAAAAAGCAAAGAGGGTTTTGAAGCTAACTTCAAATCCGTCTAACTTCCTATCATCGATTCAGATCGGTGTAACCCTTGCAGGCTTCTTGACTTCTGCATCGGCTGCCGAAAACTTTTCGGAACCCTTAAGCCAGATTTTTGCAGTATGGTTCCCCTCTTTACCTATTTCTCTGCTTGAAGGAATTGCCCTTGTGCTTGTTACCTTGGTTATTTCTTTCTTCTCGTTGGTGCTTGGCGAATTAGCGCCCAAGCGTATAGCTATGCAACGCGCCGAAAAAATTTCATTTTCGGTTATCGGCATACTTTCCTTTGTAATGGCATTCTTTAAGCCGCTTATTAAAATACTTTCCTTCTCGACAAACCTTATCGTTCGTATTTTGGGTTTTGACCCGAATGCAAGCGAAGAGGTTGTAACCGAAGAAGAAATTCGTATGCTCGTTGATGCGGGTGAGGAAAAGGGCGTAATTGAAGAAAGCCAAAAGGAAATGATTAACAACATTTTCGAGTTTGATGATATTGTTGCGGCCGATGTTATGACCCACCGCACCGATATTGAGGCTATTGAAATCGGCGATGACCTTTCGGAAATTATCGAAATGGCAACCAAGGCGGGTTATTCGCGTATCCCCGTTTATGAGGAAGAACTTGACAATATTAAGGGTATTATCTATGTTAAGGACCTGCTTAAATATGTTGGTCGAACTATTCCTAAGTCGGTTAAAATTTCCAGCCTTATGCGCCCTGCATTTTTCTTTCCTGAATCCAAACGCTGTGGTGACCTATTCAATGAAATGACCGAGCAGCACTTACAAATGGTATTTATTTGTGATGAATACGGTGGTGTTGCAGGTATCGTTACTATTGAGGACCTGCTTGAAGCCATTGTAGGTAATATGCAGGATGAATATGACAACGAGGAAGAAGAAATCACACAGGTTAACGAAACCACCTTTAATCTCGACGGTACTATTGATATTGAAGAGGTTGAGGAGTTGCTTGATATTACCCTTCCCCGTGGTGAATTTGATACTTTGGGCGGCTTTATAATGTCGGAAATCGGCCGTATCCCCCAAGAAGATGAAAAGCCGATTATCGTTTATGAGGGCTTTTCATTTACGGTTGAAGAGGTTAATGAGCGCCGAATTGAACGAATAGTTGCAGTTCGCTTACCCGATGAAGAAGCAACCGAGGAAGAAAAATAAAAACTCTAAAACAGCAAAGAAATTATATCTTTGCTGTTTTTTATTTGACCGCTTTACTTTTTTGCTTCAATATGGTAAAATAACAACATACCACACTACAACTTAATTTTGTTTAACTATTTACCTATATTTAGGAGAACACTACTTTGGTAAAAGGTGTTCTCTCTATTCTCCTTTGTGGGTAAATAGTGTCGGTGTAGTGTGGTAGCGAAACCGAGGGAAACACTTTTTCGGCACACCCTTCGGGGTGTGCTTTTTTGATTGTGGGTGAAAGCATGATGAAAAAACAAATAATTGATATAAGTGGCACGCCATTAACTCCTTCAATAAAAGGGCGAAAATGTCTTGGTAATGGCGAGCATCCCGAATATGAATGTTGCTGTGAAGAATGTAATTATTATTTATACTGTTTTCCTGAATTTATTAAAAAAAACAAAAAAGACCGCTCGATTTGCACAAGTCCAGTAAAAACGGACAATAGAAAAAACAGACCCCCTATGGTAGAATGAAATAAACTACCATAGGGGGAATTTTTATGCCAAG
>JAZSJG010000002.1:0-2087 GCA_045534215.1 Eubacteriales bacterium | reverse complement strand
ATTTTCTGTCAAGGGGGTTGGGGTTGTCTCGGCTGTCGCCTCGGTCGGTGCTTCTGCTTCGCAGAGGTCTCCGCCGGAGACCCGCACCTCAACAAGTTTTTTGTATTTGTCTGCACTGACGATTTTCGGAGAAAAGAGGGGAGTGTATAGACAAATGCTATGCTTGCTCTCATCAAGAGGGTAAGCATTTATTTTTCAGACTTTCTGAAAAAACGCCGAGTGTGACCACAAGTCATATGCTTGCTCTCAATGTTAATGCCAGATAGCGAGCATACCGATTTTTCAAAATCGTGACTTTGTCTATTCACAGGCGATGCTTGCTGTCAACGAGAACAAAAATAAGGTTTGATGACTTTTTCAAAAGAAAAAAATTCTATTGCTTCTAAAAGATATTGACAAGCGAATCAGTATTTGCTATAATAAAGGTGACCAATCGGTCACCTTTGTATTTCTATGGAGGGCACAATGGAAAACTCAACTAAAAACAGAATACTCGATGAAGCTCTGATAATGTTTGCCGAGAACGGCTATAAGGGCACAAATCTTCGTGAACTTGCGGCACAGCTTGGTTTAAGCAAATCTGCATTATATAAGCACTACAAAAGCAAAGAGGATATATGGAACTGTCTACTTGACAGAATGGAAGGCTATTATGCACAGCATTTCGGCTCGGAGGCTAACCTCCCGCTGCAACCAAAATCCTGTGAAGAACTGCTCACACTTACAGTAAATATGCTCCGATTTACTGTTAATGACCCGAAAATAATTCTTACAAGAAAGCTGCTATTAACCGAACAATTTCACGATGAACGTGTGAAAAAACTTGCAACAAAGCATTTTCTTGAGGGAACGCAGAAAATCTTTGCAAAGGTTTTTGAAGGAATGATGACAGACGGACTATTAAAAAAAGACGATCCCGAAATGTTAAGCTTTATCTATACCGCACCTGTTACATCGCTTGTTCACCTTTGTGACAGAGAGCCTGAAAATCAGGAACAAATTTTTAAGAGGATTGAAAATTTTGTAACCCACTTTATTTCCACTTACGCGGCGAAATAAAGTCTGATAGAATGGAGGTACTTATGAATTACGAAATTTATATGCACGGTCAGATACTCGGAACGCATTCCTTTTTGCTGAAAGGAGAGTTCCTGCAGCCCGATGAATATTCAGAAATCAAAGCAAAATATTTTCTGCCAGGCGGAGAAACAGGCACAGCAGCAACTGTGCTATCCTCTTTGGGGGCAACCGTAAAAATTGACGGCACACATATCGGAACAGAGGTTGCACCTCTTTTAATGGAGTTTTACAAGGATAAAACGGTTGATTTATCCTCGCTTTATTTTGACCCTGATTATGAAGGACTTATGGACTATGTTGTAATTGCTGGACTTGTCCGTTCTCCTATGGGCGTGTTTCAGTCGCTGTACGAAAAAGGCGCAAAAAAACGCTGGAATATGCCGAAAGAAGAGGATATAAAAAACTGTAAGGTTGCGGCAATAGACCCATTTTTCCTTGAAGAAACACAGGCTGCGGCAGAGCTTTGCGTAAAGCATAACAAGCCTTTTGTTACAATAGACTGCCGTCACGAAAGTTATCTCCACAAGCATTGTGCAGTAAATGTGGTATCAAAGGAATGTACAGGTTCGGAACAGTATAAGGATAAAAGTATAGAAGAAATTTACGAACTTCTGACAGATAATACTGATGGTCTTGTAATTATCACTCGTGGCGAAAAGGAAATGTTGTACGGTAGAAAAGGTCAGCCAATGAAGAGAATGACCCCTTTTTCTGTTGAGGTGAAAAGCACGCTTGGTGCAGGAGATACATTCAAAGCAGGCTGTGGTTACGGCTTACTGCACGGTATGACCGATAATGAGATTGTGCGTTTTGCAAGTGCTTGTTCTGCGATAGCAATATCCAGATTTCCGCTACCGCTTAATCCTCCGACTATGGATGAGGTTAAGGAATTGCTGAACAGCTAATCTGTCTAACAAAACAGAATTTTATGAGGTGACAAAATTGATAGATATTAGCATATGGATAAATCAGTTTTTGCAAACGGTGAATGAAATTTTCGGAGACCG
>JAZSJG010000021.1:0-8136 GCA_045534215.1 Eubacteriales bacterium | reverse complement strand
TTGCATCTCGTCTTCGGTAAGGACTTTCATTTCCTTTGCTTTCTTAGGCGGTATCTTGCATCCAACCGCAACGTTTGTATGTACGAGTCCGTCCTCAAGAGCCTTTTCTAGTGCTGATCTGCAATGTGCGTGACAGGCTCTTACCATTCTGTCTGATACTCCGTCACCGAGCGTGTCTTTGTATTGAAGTCTTCCACCCTTTTTCATTCTTGCGTAGAATTGCTCGAGGTCGTTTGCGTTGAGTCTTTCGAGGACTATCTTACCTATCTCGGGGATTATGTGCTTATATATTACGTTCTCGTAAGCTGCTTGTGTTGATGGGCGGATTAAGAGCTTTTTATAATTCTGATACCAGAAGTCTATCCACTCTCCGAAGAGCATATTCGGCTTAACCTTATCTCGTCTTACTATGCCTATTTCACTTTTGAGCTTTTCAAGCTTCGCTTCGCACTCCATCTTTGTTTTTGCGAGTACGTTCTTGGTCTTGGGAAGTCCTTTTTCATCGTAACCTACAAGTACTCGTCCTTCCCATCTGCCGTCACTTCTTTTGCGAACCGTTCCGCTTCCTCTGTCTCTTCTTCCCATGCTTATCCCTTTCTATTATTTAGTGAATTTTCGGTAACACGCTTGCCGTGTCGATTTGGATAAAGGCTCCAAATCGCGAAAATGCGGGCGTGAACACACCAATTCTCTCTTTTAGATTAAACTTTACGTTCACGCTAACCTCCTATGATGTCACCGAATAGGTTTTCAGTGAAGTTGCCCACTATGTTGGCAGCTCTCTCTTGCATATCACTCGTTACGTGGGTGTAGGTATCCAAGGTAAAGCTTGCGTTGGTGTGCCCAAGGATTTTTGAGAGCGTTTTTGCATCTACTCCGCTTGTCAGTGCGTGGGTTGCGAAGGTGTGTCTTAGGTCATGGAATCTTATGCTGGGCAGACCTGCGGATTTTAGTATCTTCTTTAACTTTTGGTATGCACTGTTCGGCAGTAGCGGATCTTCGGGGCGATATGGGTTTGGGAATATCCATTCGGTCAGTGCTTGTTTCTTCCTTTTCTTTAGCATCTTAGCAGTGCTTTCGGGAAGGTATATAAGTCTGTTACCCGTATCCGTTTTCGTTTCTCCTATGCTTACACCACCACCCTTTTTAGCCGTCGCGTTTCTGCATATGCTCAGCGTTCCGTGCTTCTCATCAAAGTCACACCACTTTAATCCGCATATCTCACCTCTGCGAAGACCAGTAGTTAATTCCGTATAGAAGAAGTCTCGCCATATATCGTCCTTATCTACCTCAACAAGAAATCTATCTAACTGCTCCTTGTTTAATACTTGAAGCTCACCTCGGCTTTTCTTTGGTATAGTTGTACCTTTCGTAGGGTTCTTTGATATGAGTCTTTCCTTAACCGCATCCTCAAATGCTTGGTGAAGCATCATATGTATCGACCTTACCACTGAATCCGAGAGTGTAGTTCCTTTCTCGTTTCGATTATGAATCCTTCCGTTTTCTTTTATATCAACGTACATCTTCTGTATATCATTTGTAGTTATAAATGATATTTTCTTGTATCCGAGGCGAGGGATAACGTGGTTCGTAAGATCCGTTCTGTATCTTTCGAGCGTCGATTCTCTTATAGTATTTATCTTGTATTCAGTGAGCCATTTTTCAAGCCACTCGGCAAGTGTCATTGAGCTTTCTTCGGACAGTTCCACGCCTCTGAATTCAAGTATCTTTGCGTGGAGCTTTTTCGTCAGCTCCCTTTGCGTTTTACCGAATACGTATCTGAATATGGGTGTGCCGTCTTCCTTATGTCCTACGACTATTCTGCCTTCCCACCGTCCGTCATCTCGCTTTCTTACGAGTCCGTCTCCGTCTGGTCTTTTGTTTCCCATAGGATTCTCCTTTCCGCTTTGTGTAATACAACAATATCACAAAGCTTTTACAATATCCAGATCAATTCTCAATGTTTTTGAAAAGTTTTATTTGCATTTGGAGAGAAAATCAAAGCTGCCACCTGATAGCATCTTCATAAGAAATTGTGCCGTTTATTTTCTTGACTTCCGTAATGCAATCATTGCGCAACTTGTTTAATGGCACGTCACTGATTCCTTGTCTTATTGCAAGTAGATTCTTAATCATACTTATCTCAACCGCGATTCTGAAGAGCGATCCGTTGTGTCTGTTTTCGCTATCATGCATTATGCTTTTTAAGGTTGATAATACAACTTGCGGAACGTAGTTCGGATTCATATTTGTATTGGCAACGTATCCACCATAGAATTGAATTGCCTTACAAATGAATTCACTCACGCTTCTGCAATTATCCTGTTCATACAGAGCTCTTGCGATATCTAATACCGAATCCTGAATGTAAAGAGCAAATTTTTGCTTGCTTTCTTTTTCTTTTATATTTTCCTTCATAATAGTTTCCTTTCTTCTTTGACCCATAAAATGATCCATGGGATTTTGTTGTAAAATCTGATTAAATTTGTTTTATGACCCCCGACTCTGCTCCAAACGGCTTTTACCGACATACACTTTTTCGAAGAGGCAAAAGTGCCAAAAAACCTTACGCTGTCGGCTCTGCCGGCAGATGTGAATCGGGTGAAGTCGGTTTACCGACCTACACCCTTTCTCCTGCTTTAAAATCGGTAGTATCAACCCTTACCCGATTTCCGTGTTTCGACCCCCGAAAACCGCTTTTTCCACTCTTCTTTAGGTGTGAATTTGAGCTCGTTTTTCGTCTCACTTATTGTTGCGCTCGACTCTTCCGTTTTACCACGAAGCTTATTCATCTGCTCCCTGGCTTTTTCTCGTTTTTTATCCGATGCAGGCTTCATAACTCGGAAGGTGAAGTTATCCTTATTGATTTCAAAGGTTAAACATCCCATTTCATCGTCCGCAACGAGCTTACACAGCTCCGGGAACTCTTTTGCGAACTCGGTAAGTCTGTTTTTAAGGCTCGTATTGAAAGTAGATATTGTTATTGGATCTTTCGCTTCGCTAAAGTATATTTCGGTGGTCTTTTGCCACTTTTTCAGTCCTGTTCTCATATTTTCTCCTTTTCTGAATTGAGTGTTGATTTTCGTTAAAAAAGCCTTGGTATATATCGGTTGAATATGCCGATTTTTTAAACGATATGCCCCTTTTTATATCTCTGTTCGATTTGCTTCTCAAAAATGGCGAAAAGCGATTTTCTCTCGGTTTAGACCTCATTTTAGATAACTCGATTTTTAAGGCTTTTTTCAGCATTTTTTCTTTGTTTTATGGTGTATGATTTTTTATCACATAAGACGACAAAAAGGTCGATACAATCAGCATTAGCATAGCGTAAAACTATGTTGTTTTGCTTTTTTGTATCGACCCTTTTCTTTCCCGAATTCACTGCCGGGAGGATGATATTCTTTTTATGCGTTTGCAACTATTTGTGTCGTAGGCTGTGTTGTTTTAAAAGTTAACCCGATTATATTTCTGCACTTCGGACATTGAATAAAGTAATCTGCGCTGTCGTTTACCGTTAACTCAAGCGAGTTTTTCAGCGTAGGTGTTCTTGAATCCACGACTCGTGAGTCGCAGTAAGGGCAACGAGATTTCGGCATATTTCTTCTGCCGTCATCGTTTCTGTTCACATCAACACCTCCTCACTCAATTTTCTTAATGATACCAGTAGCAACTCCTTGGATGCGAAGCTTTGCACGATCTTCTCCGCGAATAACGATAGGCTGCATTGTATCGTTTTCCGGACAAAGATATATTGCATCGTCGGTTTGCTTATATCTTTTGAGGGTAGTTTGCTCGTTATCATAGAGAAAAGCAACGATGTTTCCTTGTTTAGCGGTCTCTTGCTTACGTATGAGAACGAGGTCACCGTCATCAATTCCGGCTTTTATCATTGACTCACCGCGCGCACGAAGCAGAAAGAACTCTCCCTCTCCGGTTATTGCTTTAGGCAAACGAAGGTGTTCAATCTCTGCATCAATCACGTCATCGAGCGCGCCGCAAGGAATACTGTTACCCATCTGTGCTCGATTCGTATCCAGCATTTCACGCATAAACTGAGTGACAATACTTCTATGCCCGTCGTATTCAATTTCTCCGCGCTCGCGCAGTACCTGCAAATATCTCTGCACAGTAACGTGAGAGAGTCCTATCGCGCCTTCGATTTCTCTGGTCGACGGGGAGCGACCATTCTTTTCAAAATAGCGATTCACAAACTCGATTATCTTACTGAACACGGCTTCGTTTTTGCTTCTCATATGCACCTCCAAGATATAATTACCATTTGGTACATTTAGATTATAACATATAAAACTCGAGTTGTCAAGAGGGAGATGTACACGTGCATGCACATCTTAGAATATTTTCGAGGAGAGCATCCGCACTTTGAACTTTGTAAACAAATATCATTTTCCATTGACAAGTTCGTCTACATGTGGTAGACTATATATGTCTACAAACATTAGACGGAGGATTTTGCTATGAATGAGATTAGACTTGGCGCTATAGAATCGAGATTTGCAGATATCGTTTGAGAGCGTGCTCCACTTTCTACATCGGAGCTTATAAAGCTTTGCGAGGCAGAGTTTGATTGGAAGCGTACCACTACGTACACCGTATTAAAAAGACTTTCCGAGCGCGGAATTTTCAAGAATGATAACGGAACTGTTACCGTTTTAATTTCAAAAGACGAGTTCTACTCCATGCAAAGCGAAAAGGTTGTGAAGGAGAGCTTTGGAGGTTCGCTTCCTGCTTTTGTGGCTGCGTTCACTTCAAGGCAAAATTTGAGTCAAAGTGAGATTGATGAGATTCGTTCAATCATCGATAATATGAAAAGGAGCTGACGATGGAGTATTTATTCATACACGTATTGAATATAAGCATCACTGCTAGCTTCCTCGTTTTAGCCATTATTCTTTATCGCTTATTTGCTAAGAAAGCACCTAAATGGGTTTCGGTTTTGCTTTGGGGACTTGTTGGTTTAAGATTGCTTTTTCCTTTCAGCATTGAAAGCGCATTGAGTCTTATACCGAGCAAGAATACCATACCTACTACGATTACGCACGATAGATATCCCGCACTTGATACCGGATTTGAAAATGTTGACGAAATCGTTAATCCCATTCTTTCGGGTTCGATGGAAGCTCGTCCTGAATATAGCGCAAATCCCATGCACGTATGGATAACTGCGCTCGGTTGGATTTGGCTCGCTGTTATGCTCTGTATGCTACTCTATATGGCAGCATCGTTTATTTATCTGCGTATAAAAACAAGAGTTAAGTTAGAGCGCGAATACAACGTATATCTTTGTGATTATGTAAAAACACCGTTTATACTCGGAATCGTTAGACCTCGTATTCATCTACCTTCCGATATATCCGATAAGGATTATTCTCTCGTCGTGGCGCACGAAAGAGCGCATATAAAAAGACTCGACCACATTTGGAAGCCTCTCGGTTTCTTGCTTCTCTCTATTTATTGGTTCAATCCGCTTTTGTGGATTGCTTACGTTCTCCTTTGCCGTGATATTGAGTCGGCTTGTGATGAAAAGGTTATTTCTGATCTCGAGGATAACGAAAAGGCGGATTACTCCGAGGCTTTGCTTTCTCTCGGTATAAAAAGCAGAGTTATCTCCGCTTGCCCTTTGGCTTTCGGAGAGGTGTCTGTTAAGTCGAGAGTATCGGCTATTTCAAAATATAAAAAGCCTGCAACTGTTGCGATAGTTATTTCACTTGTAGTTTGCACAATCTTTTCAGTTTGCTTTTTGTCTTACAAAAAGAACAATACCGTAGCCGTGGAGCAAGGAATTTGGTATGCCGGAAAGGTAATCGGATCAACTGATGCAAATGCGACCTGCGACGATGTTCCACTATTTGTTTTTACCGAAAATGGCGACTTACTCGTAGAATCTAAGAATCTTGCTGACCTTTCTTACGTTAGGCTCGGTAAGATGAATACCGCATACGTATCAAAAAGCGAATACGAATCACTTTTCGAAGGAGTCACCTTCCGTGAAGGCTACAATGTGGAATATTTTCACGATTCAGTCAAAGCCGCTTGGAGAATCACTCCTTCTATCTCCTCCAGTATAGAACACGAAGAGGTGTATCTTCTGCGCTCCGAAAAAGAGCTTTATATGGGTTATGCCGATGACGGAAAAATTGGCACGCTCTATGAGCTTAGGTTTAATGAAGCCTTGCCAACATATCTTTATACTTTGAAATATACTTCTCCTGATGTTAATGGAGCAACCCTTATTCTTGAATCAAGTAATGGAATGGGGCGCATCATATTCGGAGAGCATTCGAGCTACACCGCACTCGGAACGTATAAGCACGAGAATTCAAGATTGATATTCACAACCACCGATGATTTTGAATTAACTCTTGTTTTTATGAATGTAGGCGATGCGCTCATTTATTCCGAACGTGATTCTGATGTAAAGGGGCTTTCTGGTTTGTTCCCCGATGGAATTTCTTTCAACGGATATTATCAGTTATATGCTACTTCAAGCTGCACAACATGGATTGATATTAACAATGATGGAAATCACGAGCTGGTATCTGTAAATATAGGAAACAGCGGTACACTTTGGTATCTCGTTCATTCGCAGGGAGTTACTCTCGCAAACAGCACCATTCCTTTAACAAAATACGATGATATCAGATTTGAGGAAAAGGACAGTTCTCTTTACCTTGTTTGTGAGTATAGTGACGTTGATTTCAATTCTTATCGTTATAAGGTAACCTTTGATGGCAGAAATCTTATCTTTACTCCGGAGGAATAATGAATGAAAAGTTATAAAGTGTTATTTACTATCGGTTGCGTTGTTATCGCCTTAATCGTAGGTATGATTATCGGTATTATGCTCCCTGAAAAAACTGTAGATTTTAACGGTAGTGTAATCGAGATAACCGAGCAAGAAGATGGCACTTCTATGTTAAAAGCTGAGTCAATCGCCGGTGGAGAGTTTTCCTTCATAATAGATAGAAGGAGCAGTCTCGAAAACTGTTGTGATGAGGAAATTACTGTAGATGATATATCGGTTGGAGGAATAGTACTTATAAACTATCGAAACTCTCTTTTTAAAAAGGCTGAAATAAAAACAGTTAAGGACTTAACCTATTTTATTGGTTCGGAGAATACTAATGGGAATTAAAATTACAAACCTTACGAAGAAATACGACTCATTCGGCACAGAAATCACAGCCCTCGGTGGTGTTAATCTTACCTTCAACGATGGAGAGTTGGTTGCCATTATAGGCGAATCCGGTTCGGGTAAAACAACACTCCTAAATCAACTTTGTGGAATGGATGTGCCTGACAATGGCGAGATTATAATTGACGGAATCAATCTGACGAAGCTTTCTTCTAACGATCTTTGCAAAATGAGACGTAGCAAGATTGGTGTTGTATATCAATTTTATAACCTTATCCCTGAACTCAACATAAGAGACAATATCACTCTTCCCGTCGAGCTTGACGGTGGAAATGTGGATGAGAATGAACTGTCGGAAATTTTGAAAACTGTTGGACTCTTTGGAAGAGAGCGTGACTTTCCAAGTGCCCTGTCGGGCGGTCAACAACAAAGAGTTGCCATAGCACGCGCACTGTTTCAAAAGCCTTCACTTATTCTTGCAGATGAACCTACGGGAAATCTTGACGAGAAAAACAGCGAAGATATACTCGGACTTCTTTGCAAGTTAAACGAAGAAAAGAAGATTACTGTAATTATCGTCACCCACAGTAAAGTAGTTGCTGACAGAGCCAAACGTCTTATATCGCTAAAAAACGGACAAGTTATCAGTGATGAGGTAAGATGATATGAAAACACTGTTGCATATCACTCTTGCAAAGATGAGAAAAGACTTCAGAAAAAGCTTGTTTCAATCTTTCGCTGCCTTTGTGTCTATGTTTGCTATATCTTTCTTTGTATGCTTCGTTCTTTCTCTCGAAGCATTTAGATCATCGAATCCGACTTTCGGAATTGAAGCTATTGGAGGAGAAAACATATTAACGATTGAATCTTTTAGCTCGTTCTTTAAAGAAATTGTATCGGGAATTAGTTTTATCGCTATCGCCATTATAATTCTATCTTACGTTGCATTGTTTATATTTGCAAGGCTACGAATAGAAGAAAAC
>JAZSJG010000014.1:0-10680 GCA_045534215.1 Eubacteriales bacterium | reverse complement strand
GGTATGATATGCACCTCAAAAGCTATACACTTTTGGAGGTGCATATTTTTTGTGCTTTCGGGAAGCTCTATAAAAATAAAAATGCCACCTGTTGACAGAATTAGCTAATAAATGGTAAGATAAAGAAAAGGCGCAGAGAGGTAGAAAATATGAAGTTTGTGAAAAGAATTATTCCCTTAATAGTTATACTGGCTGTAATTATGTCAATTTTTATGATTTCCGCGCTTGCCGATGACCATATTGCCAAAGTTACCTATTATGATGAAAACGGCAATATATCCAAAGAGGTTTCTCTTTATACAGACAGTGAGGTTGCTGATGCGGCTAAGGGTTCGGCAGAATACGGAAAAACCGTCATAACCCTTGCCAGCGACGTAACGGTAACAAAAAACATAGCGATAAAAGAAGACGCAACCGTGTATTTCGACCTTGCAGGGCATACCCTTTATGGAATTTCAGCTGATATTACATATCTTTTTCGTCTTATTAACCCTAATTCAACTCTTTATTTCTATTCTTCAAGCTCCGGTGGGCGTGTTTATCATGCACGCTCGAGTGAAAGTGCTACTGCGAACGGTACATTTGAGCTTTCATCCTCGAATGTCACGTTATATCTCGGAGAGGTAATTGACCCGATAAGCAATAAGGTTGCAAGCGGTGATAATCTTTCGGTTTTTTGTTCAAACCTGCTTGACTGCAAGTCCACGGATTCAACCGAAACGAATATGATTGCACAAATACAGGGGGGAAATTACGTAAGAAGCTCAGGCGGCGTAAATTCGCTCATACTTATAAGAGCAAAAGGCGCTGAGGTAAATCTTAAGGAGGGGGTTTTCGCCAACACTGCGTATACAGGTACAATAATTAATACGACGGATACCGCCACAGATTCTTCACTAAATGCTGAAAGCTCCCTTTTTTACTATCCTTCTACAAATTCATTACATATTTTGGGCTTGTTAAATGAAAAATCAACCTTTACCTTTGAGAATTGTTATTTTATAGGAGATGTCGCAACGATATCTACAAGCGCAAGCTGCGGCAGTGTCTATCCTAATATGATAAACTGCAAATTCTCTGAGGACTCTAAATTTTCAGATGAGAAAAATACAGCAGTAAGATGTTACGAGGAGCTCAAAATAAACGTTAAGTATAATGCGTTTACCTATGACGCGGCAGCAAATTCTCTTGCCGCATCTTCATTCGACGTTATTACGGTTACGGATACTTACAAGTTTACAAAGGCACTTACGGATAAAGATTGCTTTACTGTTACTTGGAAGCTGGGTAATGAGGAAAAAAGCGAGCTTTGGCTAAAGGGAGAAACTCCTGTTCCACCGCTTTACAGTGAGTTCGAAAATTCAGATGCTTCTTTTAGCTATGATTTGCCTAAAATTCTTCCGGTAACTGCGAACGTAACGTATGAGTTTGTCGCACAGGTGGATTTCAAAATCAGAGTAAACATAAAGCCGGACGTCGACTTCGTATATAATATTTACATTCCGCAGTCTGTGGAAGAGGAGCTTGTTTCAATAAAAATTAACGGTAGTGAGGTTTTACCTTGCGGTAAAGAAGTAATCGACGGAGAGGAATATTTGCTTGTAAAAATTCCAATATCCGTAACAAGCGCATTTGAAACCTTTACAGCTTCCTTTTATCTTAAGCATGCGTCCGGAACAACGCTTGCCAAATCTGTAGAATTGTCTATCCCCGACTACGCTGAGCGCATTATTAATGCCGGATATGATTCCGATATAGCAAGCTTTATAAGCTATATGATTGGATATATAAATTCGGTATATGAGTATATTGGCAAGGATGCATCCGAAGTGGTCGAAAGCTTTGCTTTGCCTGAGATAAAGCATATAGACGGAATAAAAAAGCAGGACATTCCAAAGGAAATAAAGGAATACTTAACCAGTATATCGCTTTATCTTGACGACAGCGTTTCCTTTATGTTTTTCTTTAATGGGAATAGACTTCCGAAATCGGCTGAGTTTATATATTTTGCCGATGGCAAACAGCAAAATCAAGTTCTTTCTTCTTACGGAGATTGGAATTATTATTCCGATGAGCTTATACCGTATAATAGGATAAAGTTTAACGTAAAAAATCTTATTGATTACTTCGTAACGCTGAAAATTTCTGGCAGGGAATTTTCTTACAACCTTGAAAATTATATTTACGAGGTTAACAATAACGAGAATATAAAATCTTTGCCGAATTATGAGGAATTAAAGGCGCTCGTATACAACCTTTACGCATACGCAAGCTACGCTGTATCGTATAGCGATAAAATTTCACCCGTCAAGGTGACCATTGATAAAACCGACATTTCAGAATATGAAATTGAGGCAAAAAGCAAAGCGGAAATTGAAGCAGCCCAGCTTTTTGCAGCAGCGCTTAAAGAGCACCTTGGCGCAGAGTTAAAAATAGTTTCTTCTGCATCGACGGAAAAATATATAAAGCTTTATGTTGTTGACGGTGAAAACCGCAATCTTAACTACGATTTCAAGGTAAGCATAGATACAAACGGCACAGTAACCTTTAGGAGCGAATATGAGTCGTTCTTGATAGGCGGTGTTCAAAATTTCGTCGATGATTACATTGAAACAATATATATTCCTACAGATTTTCCCCTAGGGTTTTCGAAGATTTACAATACCGACAGAATTTATTACTCCGACTTCGGAGCAGTAGGCGACGGCGTGCTTGACGAAACCCTTTTATCCGACGGAACGTATGCCGAAAGTGCAGGTGCTTCGGGTACAAATGACTTCGAGGCAATAATGGAAGCTCACCTGGTTGCTAATAAGACAAGGCGTCACACAGTATATGCGAATCCCGGAAAAACCTATTATATTTCCTCAACAAAGGTAAACGGAATCCAGAAACAAATTGTGATAAAAACTGACACGGTATGGGAAGGAGCGACATTTTTGATTGACGACGAGACATTGACAAGCTCTGACTCGATGTTCACATCCAATGTCTTTGTTATCGCTTCCGACTATGATACCTTTACTATAAGCGACTCAAGAGCCACTTCACTTAAGGATGTAGGACCAAGTACCAAAAAAATTGACTTGGGGCTTGGATATCCCGCGCTTCTGTTGCTGTATAACAACACACACAAAAACTATATTCGTTACGGCTCGAACGCCAATACCGGTAAGGAGCAGGTGGAATGTGTGCTTGTAGATAAGGACGGCAATATCGACCCATCAACTTCTATTATGCTTGATTACAGCAAGGTTACGTCGATAGAGGTAATCAGAGCAGATGTTGACCCGATAACTCTTAAGGGCGGTCTTTTCTATACAGTCGCCTGCAGAACCGACGTTTCAACTCTCAAAAAGGGTGATATTACCTACAAAGGCGAAGCGGAAAGAGCACTTGTGGAAGAGCTTGGACTCGTTTTCTATGACAATAAGCCCTACTATTCCGATGAAAACGGTAATAAAACTACAAGAGCATCCGAATATTCCGTAAGCTTCTCCAAAAAATACATGGAGCGCGGCATGTCGATTCAGCGCCCGAATACTCACCTAATAGGAGTAGAGCATAAGGCGACACACGAGTTTACAATTGAGGAGCAGTATCGAGGACTCAACGGAGTTTTGTATAGAGGATTTTTCTACATTTACAGCGCAAATAACGTAACGCTTGAAAATTGCAAGCTTATTTCACGCAGAAACGTAAGCGGAGGTACTTACGGAATAAGCGCAAGATACTCAAACGGTATATATTTTAAAAACTGTATCCAGTCTAACTATTACGTGTATCTTGATACAAATGGAGACGGTGTCACAGAAAAAGTGACCGCGTATTCTAAGGCATCAAGGACGGGTACGTACGCATATTGGGGTATTGGTGGCTCTAACTACTGCAAAAATATGGTTTATGATTCCTGTATGCTCTCGCGCTATGATGCGCACGCTGGGGTATATAACGGAAAAATACTCAACTCACAAGTAGCTCTTATCAATCTTATCGGCGGCGGAGATTTTCTTATAGAAAACACGTTAATCGAATCATCTAATGTCTTTAATCTAAGAGGGGATTACGGCTCAACATTTAAGGGTACAGTAACGGTTAAGGATTGTACAATAAGAACGAACAGCTCTCCTTATATCGTAAAGTATACATGGTCCAACCATTATTTCGGTTATCAAACGGTCTTTCCAAATCTGATAATTGATAATTTTAAGGTGGAATATCCCGATGGAACACCACGCAAGAATATAAGTGTGTATTTAATCAACACCACCACCGACGCTTCCTTTACGAACAGTATTAAAAATGGGAACTCAAGCGGTTATAATCAATCATCCCTTTCTCCGAGTGCAAATGTTCAGGACACAAAGCTCTTCTTTGTAACTGAAGCCGCAGCCGCTAACGGTACGTATGATTACAATATCAACTATAATCCTGCAAAGCCCCCTGAATTTATTAAAATTTACAACAATCCCGAGCACCGTCTCTATTTCTCAACAAGAAGCGATTATGCCTTTTTTAGAGATACCGAGATAACGGTGATTGAGAAATAAAAGGGTTGCTATCTAATTTTGACAGGGCTGAAAAGAGGAGGCAGAATTGCAAATATGCGCAATTCTGCCTCGTTTTATTTTGGTGTTTTAGATTTTGCTAATACAATGGTTTTGATTTGCGCCTTTCCTAAGGCACGTTTTATTTTGTCTTGAAAGCTCGCTCAATTTCTCTGTCTGCATCTCGCTTGGCTATGGTATCGCGTTTGTCATATAGCTTTTTACCCTTGCAAAGTCCTACTGCCATTTTCACACGTGAGCCCTTAAAGTAAAGGGAAAGCGGAACTAAAGTGTACCCCTCGCGTGAAACAAGTCCCATAAGCTTCATTATCTCCTTTTTGTGCATCAGAAGCTTCTTTGGACGAAGCGGCTCTTTGTTGAATATATTTCCTTGCTCGTACGGACTTATATGAACACCAAGAGCAAAAAGCTCTCCGTTATCTAAATCGCAATATGAATCCTTAAGGTTGACCTTGCCTGCGCGCAGTGATTTTACTTCTGTTCCAAAAAGCTCAACCCCCGCCTCGTATACCTCTTCGACAAAGTAATCGTGTCTGGCTTTTCTGTTGTCGGCTATAATTTTACCGCCCTTTGCCTTTTCACTCATAATTTTCTCCGTTTTGTGTTTCGATTCTTACAAAACTATTCTATCATAATTATCGGATAAAATCAATGCTAACAAAAAAAATTATCTGGCAAGCTCGGATATTAACTCGAGAATTTTAAATTTAACAGTATATTTTTTCGAAATAAGTGCATTTTCTGCCTTGGAATATGCATCGAGCTTGCCAAGTGAGGTGTCAAGACACAAGGGTGGGAACATAACGCACCAGAAATTTTCCCCCTTCGCCTCACCTATCAAAATTCTAAGTGAGGTGTAATAACCCGCGGGCAGGGAAAAGCTTTCGTAATCCCTAGTATCATACCACTCTTCAGATAGCGTAACCTTAGCCGAATATGAAGTACCAAGCTCCCTTAGCTTCTCGTTGGCAAATCCTTCAATTTCATAAATTTTCTCACTCAACAAATTCTCCGCATCCGCCTTGTTTTCCGAAACGGACAAAAGAGCTCCGTATCTTTCCAAAACAGCATCGCGGACAAAAAGCTTTGTCTTTTGGTCATCTTCGCTGTCTGAGTTCGCAAGTATATGTATGCGTATTGTGTCCTCATATATCCTTCCTTCAGCTTCGGTGGGGATAACTGCTATAAATAGCGTCGCGAGCAGTACCATAAGAGTCGGCATTAGTATTTTTTTTGTTTTCATTTTTTGTCTCCTTTTTACTTTTATAACCGCATTATTGCCAATTAATCCCATAATTAATCACGAAAATATCTTATCTGCACAAAATGCTAAGTTGCATTTTATATTATTTTTCCAAAATAACACAAATTTGCGAAAAAATATTGACCCCGTGTGCAAAAAATGGTATAATGCATTATAGAAATAATGTGCGTAGTATATTTGCGCGGGTTTTGCTCGCTTAACTATATTCGTAAGATTTTAGGAGGAAAATTATGAAAAAATACTTGAAGGTATTATCACTTGTATTTGCGGTTATAGCTGCTTTCGCCATGCTTTCGTTTTCCGCGTCCGCACTTGACGAATCGGTTGAAGAGTCCAACTATGATGATGGCTGTTTTGTTGTAACCTGGGTAGCAGGTGATAGAACGGTTAAGGAGAATTGGCCGGTGGGCTCTGTTCCTACACCCCCGATATCTCTTACAGTTCCCGAATCAACCGACGTTTACACCTATGCTTTTCAGCCAACCGAGGCAGTAACGGGTGACGTAACTTATACGGCAGTCCCTAAAGCTAACTTCAACATTTATGCAAATATCAGCTTGAATTCGAAGTTCGTTTATAATATGTACGTTCCCGTTGATATTTGGACCTCCGTAAATAGTGTTAAAATTGACGAAGAGATTTTAACGCCATCGGCAACAGAGATAGTTGCAATTAATTCAAGAGATTATTATGTGTTCAAGTACGACATAGAAGCTGCTGTTGCAGCGGACTCATTTAATTTCGTTATCAACCTTGACGGATATAAAGGGGATACCTTTGACCAGGTATTCGAGCTTTCTATACCGAGCTATGCAGATAAGGTTTTAAATGCAGGATACAGCACTGAAACGAAAGAATTTATTGAGGACATTTTGGTATACATAAAATCTGCGTATATCTTTGTCGGTAATAGTGTTCCCGATTCTATAGAAAATCTTTTGCCAAGTAATTACGAAGTTCAGAATTACGATGGCGTGCAGGTAGACAAACCTGCTCCTGCTGCAGTTAAAGAACTTATTTCCGGTATTTCACTTGCTCTTACAGAAGGTATCGAATTCAGATTTATAGCAAAAGAGGGCGCAGATCTTAGTAAATCAATTACTTTCAAATACTTTAAAAACGGCAAAAGCGTGGAAGAAGAAATTTCCGGTGTTGACCAGTGGTCGTATGATGCAGTTCGCGGATATTACTACTATCCTGCTTCTATGCGGGCAAAGGACTTTGGAAATAAAAACGTTACTGTCGCGCTTGACGGCTGCGAGTGGCAATATAACCTTTCAAATTATATATACGACATAAAAAATACCCCTGTAAACGAGCGCCCGGAGAATTATGAGGCGCTTTGTAATCTTGCAGATTCTGTATGGGCATATTCCGGCTCTGCGAGTACGTATCAGGTAGAATCACCTGAGGTTGATATAACTATCGCAAATAATTCAGTGGACCAATATGAAATAATATTGACCGATACAAATAATGCCGAAATAAATCAGAAGATTCGTGAAGCTGCTGAGGCACTTGTAGCTGCTGTAAAGTATCATACAGGATATGAGATTCCAATAGCCGATAGCAATACTTCACAATTTAAGGATATTAACATCAGTGTTGTTACCGGGTCAGCTGCGAGAGATTATACGGCAGACTTTAAGGTGACCGTTGATGCAAACGGCAACTTAAATATTGTGTGCCAGTATGCTTCGTTCGTTGTTGGAGGTATGCAAGAGTTCGTCAACACCGAAATTTACTCATTGAGTAGTAGCAAAAACTTTGATTCTAATTATCAGTCTATTCACAACTCCGACAGAATCTACTATTCCGACTTCGGTGCAGTAGGCGACGGTGTTCTTACCGAAATCCTTAAACCAGATGGAACTTATGACAGAGATTTATCAGGTGCAAGCGGTACAAATGACTTCGAGGCAATAAGAAAGACACATATCGCGGCAAACACTACCAAGCGTCATACGGTATATGCTGACCCCGGAAAGACATATCTTATTTCTGAATCTACTTATTACACTTACAAGGATGATAAAGGAACTCATCCTTCATACAGAGAGATTGTAATTCAGACAAATACTGTTTGGACAGGCGCTAATTTCTTGATTGATGATAGAGTATTCACCTCAGTTGGACATGCTGAGGGTAGAATGTCATATCATAACATTTTCGAGATATCATCGGATGAATCCACAATTACAATAACGGATGACGACGCAAATAGCTTTGCCGGTATTGGAAGCGGAACAACTTCTATTGATCTTACAAGCTTGGGGGTTAATTATCCTGCGTATGTGAAGATTATAAATGCGAATCATCAAAATTATATCAGATATGGTTATAGTAACAGTTCCCAAGATCAGCAGGATTGCATTTTAGTTGACGCAAATGGAAATATCGACCCAGCTACTCCTATCATTTTTAATTATAGTCAGATTACTCGAATTGATATAAAACGTGCTGATGTTGAGCCGATAACTATTGTGGGCGGCGAATTTTGCACGGTTGCTTCCGGTAGAAATAATCTTACTGTTACAGCCCCTGACGGAACAAAATATACCGGTCAAGAAGTTGTAACCCACTTGCAAAATAACGGACTCGTTATTTATGATAAAACTGTATATTATGCTGGTGTTAATGGAGCAAAGCCCACTACAAAAGCAACCGGCTATGACGTGAGCACCGGTGGCTCGTACATTTATAGAGGAATTGGAGTTAACCGTCCCAATGTTACTCTTATTGGGGTTGAGCATAGAAACGCTCTTGAATTTACTCTTAAAGAGCAAATCAGCGGTCTTTTTGGAACTCCGTACAGAGGATTTTTCGCAATTCAGGATGCCTCTAATGTAACGCTCGACAGCTGTGTACTTTCATCGCGCAGATATTATTCTACAGGTACGTACGGATTTAGTGCAAATGCATCGATTAACGTCACACTTAAAAATTGTACGCAGAATAATTACTACGTAAAGTATGATGCAGACATGGACGGAATTGAAGATGAAACTGAAGAGCAAGAAACCTGCTATTATAAACACGATATCGTAGGAGAGTATATTTATTGGGGTATTGGAGGAACTAGCCACTGTAAAAATCTTGTTTACGACGGATGTACACTTTCAAGATATGATGCTCACGCAGGAGTATTTGGTGGAAAGATTCTCAATTCCACGGTTGCTATCCTTAATCTTATCGGTGGAGGTGACTTCTTGATAGAGAATTCCACTGTTGAAAATTCTTCAAGATTTATAAACCTTAGAGGAGATTACGGTTCAACCTGGGATGGAACGATAACCATAAAAAATAGTACGTTGCTTACTGATACAACCAGAACTCCCGCTATTTTCAACTATACATGGTCTAACCACAATTTTGGTTATACTTGCGTATTCCCGAATGTAGTTCTTGAAAAAATTCAAGTCGAAGGTTGGAAAACAGAACGCGCAAATAACAACATCTCTCTTTTATACAAGTGGACTTCGGGAGGCACCCTGGTTAACGATGACCGTTTCAGTACGAACAGTGATGAAGGCGACCAGTATCATCTTTCGATAAGTGCTGACGTCCAAAACGCAACAATGTTTAACGGCAAAACTAATATAAACCCAATCACACCACCAGAGTTTATAAGGGTTATAAATTGCGATGATGTAACTCTTGAACTTATGAGTAATTACGCTTTCTTTAGCGATACAGACTTCGTAGAAGAAAACTTCGACGAATACACCGTTTCTTTCGATGTAGCGGGTGGTGCGCCTACAATTGAAGCTCAAACGGTAATAGCAGGCGGAAAGGCAATAGCTCCTGTAGAAATTGAAAAAGAAGGTTATACATTCCTTGGCTGGTACAATGGTGATGTAGCTTGGAATTTCGACACAGTTATTACATCTGACATAACACTTACAGCTCATTGGACAATAAACTCTTACACGGTCGCATTTGATTCTGACGGAGGAAGCGCTGTTTATGCAACTGAAGTTAACTACGGTGGTAAGATAACAGAACCGGTTGCTCCCATAAAGGCAGGTTTTGTGTTTGCTGGCTGGTTAAATGGTGAAACACTTTGGGATTTTGATAACGATGTAGTTACCGACGACATCACGCTTAAAGCTAAGTGGGTAATCGATGTTTACACCGTTACGTTTGATTCTAATGGAGGCAGTGAGGTTGCAAATGCTGAAGTTTACCACGGCGATAAGATAATAGAGCCCACAGCTCCCACAAAGGAGGGCTACTCCTTTGCCGGCTGGTACAACGGTGATGTGGCTTGGAATTTTGATACAGCAGTTACATCCGATGTAACACTTGAAGCAGCTTGGGTACTTAACACTTATACTGTTAGATTTTATTCTGTCGGAGGCAGTGAGGTTCCAAATGCTACCGTTAGTCACGGTGAAAAGGTAGACGAACCTGTACCTCCCACAAAGGAGGGTTACATCTTTGCCGGCTGGTACAACGGTGATGTGGCTTGGAATTTTGATACAGCAGTTACATCCGACATAGCTCTTACAGCTCATTGGACAGTTTTCACTTATGTTGAAACAGATTTTGACTCACCTCTTGTCGATTTTATAAAGGTTGTTGAAACAACTTCTACACTAACACCTTAAGCTGAGAAGAGAATGTTCTCTTTAACTTAAAACAAAACATGGACCGTCACGAAATTTCCGTGACGGTCTTTTCATAATTTTAGGAATTTCTTCAACATTTATATAGTGGAAGGGTTGAATATGTTTGCCTTGGATAAACGTAGTGCATTCGTTATTTGCCACGTTGTAGGGGAGGGGGCCCCTCCCGTTTCGTTCTTCTTGCGTTTTTGGCAAGTTGGGATATTGATTTTGGTTTTCG
>JAZSJG010000101.1:0-15971 GCA_045534215.1 Eubacteriales bacterium | reverse complement strand
GAGGAAATTGAATTTGGAGATAACGATACCTTGGCAGCTTTGGTTGCCGAGGGCACACGGGCAGATTTGCTTGTACTCCTTTCGGATATTGACGGCTTATACACCAAGGACCCTCACAAATACAGCGATGCAACTTTAATTTCTGAAGTTTTTGAAATAAATGAAGAGATTGAAGCCCTTGCGGGAGATGCCGGAAGCGAGCTCGGTACAGGCGGTATGCAAACAAAGATACGGGCGGCAAGGATAGCTACCGATGCCGGAAGCGACATGGTAATTGCTAATGGCTCTTTACCTCAGCTTTTGTATAAAATTGTTGACAAAGAGCCCGTTGGAACAAAATTTTATTCAAAGAAGAAAGCAGAAAATGTTATCAACTAAAGATATTTTAACAAGGGCAAAAGCAGCCGAAGCTTGTATGCGAAGAGTGGCTGCCAAAGAAATTGACAGAGCTCTTCTGAAAATGGCGGATGCACTTATTGAAAACACTAAAAAAATCCTTTTGGCAAACGAAATCGATTTACAGCTTGCAAAGGAAAAAATATCTCCTGTCATGATAGACCGTCTCCGACTTACCGAGAAAAGAATTTTAGATATGGCAGAGGGAATACGAAAGATTTCAGCACTTCCCTCTCCTTTTGGAACGGTTCTATCATCCTCAAAGCACCAAAACGGAATGATTATAAACAAAGTACGCGTTCCTCTCGGAGTAGTAGCTATAATTTATGAGAGCCGTCCGAACGTAACATCCGATGCAGCTGCGCTGGCATTAAAAAGCTCGAATGTTTGCGTTTTGCGTGGCGGAAAGGAAGCGTATAATTCCTCAAAGCAAATTGTCGACATTCTAAGAGAAGCTCTTAGGGAAACCTCTGTCCCGCAGGACGCAATAAATCTAATTGAGGACACAACAAGAGAAAGCTCATATGAGCTTATGCGTGCAAGGGGATTTGTTGACCTTTTAATTCCGAGAGGAAACAAAGGACTTATAGACGCCTGCGTGGAGAATGCCACAGTTCCCTGTCTTGAGACGGGTACAGGTATATGTCACGTTTACGTTGACAAATTCGCAGATTTTGATAAAGCGCTCAGCATCATTGAAAATGCGAAAACGTCAAGGCCGTCGGTATGCAATGCAGCCGAAGTATGTCTTGTGCACAGAGATATAGCGAAAGAATTTCTACCTCTGCTTAAAGAGCGTCTTACGGGTGAAAATATAAAAAACAAGGTCGAGCTCCGATGTGATAAAGAGGCACTTGAAATAATATCTGCAAAGCCGCTCGTTGAATCTGATTTTGACACAGAGTTTCTTGATTATATTTTAGCCGTCGGTATTGTCGGATCGGTAGAGGAGGCGGTTGAACACATATTAACGCACTCGACCAAACACAGCGAAGCGATAATAAGTGAGAACTCTTCAGCATCTGAGTACTTTGTGAAGAACACGGACAGTGCGGCAGTTTATATAAATGCTTCTACAAGATTTACTGACGGAGGCGAGTTCGGTCTTGGCTGTGAAATGGGTATTTCTACTCAGAAAATGCACGCAAGAGGACCGCTTGGCATTAACGAACTTACCACATACAAATACGTAATTAAAGGAGACGGCCAGGTAAGATAAAACTTATCGGATTGAAGCTATTATGATTAAAATCGGATTTATCGGAGCCGGAAATATGGGCACAGCACTTGCCGGCTCTATCTGCTGCATAAAGGATGTTTCGATATACATTTTCGACACCGACATGAAAAAGGGAGCAGCCCTTGCAAACAGCATTGGCGCAAGCTTTATGCCTATCGAATACATTGCAAAAAACTGTGATTTTATTTTTCTTGCTGTTAAACCGAATGTAATTTTCTCAGTTATTGATGATATTTCGAATTATATAAACAAAAAAGCCACGGTAGTAAGTATGGCTGCTGGCGTAACTCTTGATTCTATTGAGAAGCAATTCCAAAATCCTGAGCAACCGATAATAAGAATAATGCCAAATACTCCTGCTGCTGTTGGGCGCGGTGTCATTCTCCGCTGTAAAAACGCATCCGTTACAGAAAATATAGCTCGTGATTTCGAGCGAATAATGTCGGGGGCGGGAATTGTAGACGAGCTTGACGAAAAGCTTTTCGATGCAGCCACCGCAATTTCCGGGTGCGGTCCCGCTTTTGTATATATGTTTATTGAGGCGCTTATCGAAGAAGGGGTCAAGATGGGTCTTGACAAGAGCCGTGCGGTTCTTTATGCCGCAAAAACTCTTGAGGGGGCTGCCGAAATGGTATTAAAAAGCGATAAATCCACAAAGTCTCTGTGCGAAAACGTTTGCAGTCCCGGCGGAAGCACCATAGAGGGAGTACGGGTTTTAGAAAAAGGCGGATTAATAGAAACTGTAAGAGAAGCTATTAATGCTTCATACAACAAAACAATTCTTCTAGGCAAGGGCAAATAATTCTGTTTACCCTTTTAAAGAAGTATGAGAAGAGGTTGGTTTTTATTTTTATATTAGTATAAAAAAATATCTAAAACTACTTGAAATTTGAAAAGTTATATGTTATAATATAACTCGTCAATTTATGATAACAAATAAAATTATATAAAATTCCGTCCTTAGCGGCGAGATTTTAGGAGGTGTCACAAGATGGCTAAGTGCAGTGTTTGCGGTAAAGGCGTTACTTTCGGACATAACGTTTCTCACTCTAACCGTAAGACCAACAGAACCTGGAAGCCCAATATCCGTAAGGTAAAGGCAGTAGTTGACGGTACAAACTGTTCCGTTTATGTATGCTCTCGTTGCCTTCGTTCAGGAAAGATCGAGCGCGCATAAGGGTCAAAAAACTCCGCATTGAAGCGGAGTTTTTTAATTATTGTAAAAGGAGTTCTTTTCCGTGAAATGTGCTGTTGTTGACCAAAGAATTTCTGCCGACTGCGAAAGAGGTCTTCTAAAAAGAGGATTTCGGCTAATCAAGCTACCGAGCGCCGATTTTTTATCCAAACCGCTCTGTTCACATCCAGACATGCTGATGTTTTATCACGGTGAAAAAATCATAACAAGTGCTGAATATTGTAATATCGCGCCCTATGTTTTTTCGGATATCAGAGAGTATTCTCCCAAAACGGAAATTTTGTTTACCGCTGATGCTCAAAGTCCGGTTTATCCAAACGACGCGCTTTTCAATGCACTTGTCATAAATGGAAAGCTGATTGCAAAGACAGACACTCTTTCACCGTCTGTTTTAGAATACGCAAGAAGCTGCGATATGGAGATAATTAACGTAAAGCAAGGATACCCTGCGTGTACAACTCTTGGATTTGGAAAGAGTGCTATAACCGCTGATAAAGGAATGGCGAAGGCACTGTCAGGGCACGGAATAAACGCAACACTTATCAAAGAGGGTTTTGTGAAGCTCCCGCCATACGAATACGGATTTATCGGCGGATGTGCCGGAATATACGGTAAAGAGGTATATTTCTGCGGTGATATTTGCAGACATCCGGATAAAGATATAATCGAAGCTGCCCTTCAAAAAGAGGGTTTGTGTGCCGTATCACTTTCAAATGAGGAGCTGCATGACGTCGGGCGTATTATTTTCCTTGACTGACGCTCTTAACAACAACTGCGGAAATCGGTATAAATAAAAGACCGAAAAAGCCGAAAAAGTAATATCCTAGATAAAGGAGTATCACACTCAAGATAGGGTGTATTCCGAGATTTTTACCGACAACCCTCGGCTCTATGAACTGTCTTGCAACGGTGTGTAATACGAAAAGAATTAGTATTCCCATTCCCCGTGAAAAATTCCCAAAAAGCAATTCGTAAACGCTCCATGGCACCAGCACAGTACCGACTCCTATAAGAGGCAGCGCATCTAAAAGAGCTACGATAAAGGCAAGTAGAACAGAATATTTAACACCTATTATAATAAATCCAACAAGCATTGTCATAAAGGTTATAAGCATCATTATAAGATATGCTTTAAGGTATTTTGCTACGGTGGTCAAAAAGTTATTTTTGAAGTCGACAAGCTTTTTAGATACGTTGTTCGGCAGTTTTGACAAGACAACAGAATTTACTTTTTCGAGGTCGAAAGAAAAATATATTGACGATATTACGGTAACCAAAACAAAAAGCAAAATTTTAGGAACAGAAAATACAAAGGAGCGTAGAATATCAAGCAAACCGGACAGAAGGGATGAAATCATGCTTTTTACCGCTTCACCGATATGTGTCTGTATCTCTTCCGCCCCTTCCTTTCCGTCAAGTAATCCCTGTATGGGATTGAGTATTCTTTGTATTATTTTATATGCCTGTTCATTTTCTCCTAACGAGGACAGAAAGCTCCATGCTTCGCCTACGGCATATGATATGGCACTTATTATGACGGCAAGACTTCCTGCTACGGCCAGCAGTGTTAAGGTCAAGCTTACTATTTTATATGAAATTTTAGTTCCGTCAGATATTTTCCTGGCGACAGGTCTTATGGCGAAGGCAACACCCCATGCGATAAGGAATGGCAGCACTGCAAAGAATAGATATTTGATAAACACGTAAGAGGCAAAAATTGCGCCTATAACCGTTATTGTAAGGTGGGCGTAGTATTCGATTTTTTCCTTTTTCATTTCCCTGCACCTCAAAAAAACAAATCAAAGTCTTTCACGGCAAAGCTACTGCCGTGTGGAAATATTTTCCCGCTTTATACATAATTATAGGCAAAAACACAAAAAAATATAACTGTAAAAAGGAGAAGAAAATGATAGTTATTGAAATGGAAAGCGGCGGCAAAATTGAAATAGAGCTTTACCCCGAGATAGCTCCGATAACCGTTAAAAACTTTGAAAAGCTTGTATCCGAGGGCTTTTACGACGGACTCACCTTTCACAGAGTTATCCCCGGCTTTATGATTCAAGGCGGGGACCCGCTTGGAAACGGAATGGGCGGCTCTACGGAGCATATAGTTGGTGAATTTGCGGCAAACGGATATCAAAATTCCCTAAAACATACAAGAGGCGTTATCTCCATGGCGCGTTCAAGCAACCCCGATTCCGCGTCCTCACAGTTTTTTATAATGCATGAAAACGCTCCACATCTCGACGGCTACTACGCGGCTTTCGGCAAGGTTGTATCAGGAATTGAGACAGTAGATGAAATTGCCTCTATTCCTACAGATTATTCCGACAGACCAAAGATTGCAGTCAGAATAAAGAGGGCTTATATCGCTTAAAATTTTGCATATTAAAAACGGCAGAAGCATATCGCTTCTGCCGTTTTGCTGTTTGCGCGCTTACTCAAGATAAACCTTAGTAATGCCAAGATCACTTTTGCCAAGCACCTTTATGATGTTTATAAGAAGCTCCGTTTCCTCTTCCGGTATCTTAACGAAATTAAGATTTATAGTTGTAGAATCGGGAATGGTAGCTTTAATCTTGATATACACATCTTCCTTCTTGAAGTATTTAATTGTAGTAATTATGATTTCGTGTATACGCTTTGTAATATTGGGATCAACGGGACGCTTAAAGAGAAGACGGGCATTTTTGGATACATAATTATACTGAGGAGCTATTGCCTCGGCAATAGACGCCTTCTTTTCCTCTTTTGCCCTTTGCTCCTCGAGAGCTTTTCTTTCAATTTCGGCTCTGATACGTGCCTCTTCTGCCTTTATTGCAGCCTCCCTTTCCTGTCTTTCGCGTTCAAGGCGCTCACGCTCTTCGTTTGCAAGACGCTCTTCGAGGGCGGCTTGTCTTTCAGCTTCATATTTTTGCTGCTCAATTACGGCAAGTCTTGCTGCTTCGCGAAGTCGTTCCTTCTCGATTTCCTCTTGGCGTTCTTTTGCCTCTATTTCGCGTTTAAGCTTTTCGCTTTCTGCCTGAAGCTCCGACTCTCTTAAGAGTTTTTGCTCCTCTGCCTCACGCGCTAAAGCGACAAGACGCTCATTTTCAGCCAGGAGCTGCTCATGCTCGCGGCGCAAACGTTCATTTTCCTCTTCAGCTTTTTGCTTTGCTTCAAGCTCATATTTTTCCTTTAACTCGCGCTCGATTTTAGCTCTTAATTCTTCCTCAAGATTAGAGGATGGCTGTTCATTTTCAAGTTCGGACGGTTTTGCTTCAATGTCGTCTCCCAAAATTTCAGCTTCTTCTATTTTCTCCTCTTCTGCTACATCGAACGGCGGCTCATCAAATTCCTTATCTGCCTGCTCCGGTTTTGCTTCTTCAGCTACCGTCTCTTGCGGTACGGTATCCATGATGCCTAAAGCATTTTTAAGAAGAGCGCTTAAGTCGGAATCCTGCACATTCTCTTCCGGTTGAGTGCTTGTTTGCTCTTGCATTTCGTCAAGCGCAGCATCCAACGTTAAAGCTTCATGCAAACGAGCAGTTATAGAGGTATCGAAAATTTCGTCATTTTCCTCCACAGCAAGCTTTATCAGCTCTCCTCTTTTAACAACTCGCTTAATCAGTTCCTTCCACTCAGTCACATTCTTTCTGCCCATTGCATACTGATATTTGTCCGAGGAGGTTCTTACGAGGAATCTGTATTCCTTCTCTCTGATTTTTTGGGGAACATTATCCGCTATTTCAAATACAATGTCTTCGCTTTCAACGCGGTCGGATACGGTATATATCTTATCCCCTGACGCACTCTTCCACATAATCCAGAAATCTCTTGCGCCGCATCCCTTTGCACTCATGAGCAAACGACGGTATGTAACGCCGCATGATACATGCTCCATATAAGTCCCAGGAGCAAATACCATATGTACTTCTACAGTGCTCTTTTCTATACCGGACACAGAGAAAAACTTCTCTATCGCATACGAGAGCTGACGCACCATTTCGTCAACAAAGCTCTGTGAATATTTGCCGCAAAGGAATGTTTTGTCCTCAGCCACGGTCTGTATATTAAAGTTAACGCATTCCTTGTCAAAGTATCCGATTTTTTCATCAATCTTAATAGAAATTTCTTCGGGCACATCCTCTACAAGCTCGATTGCGAGTCTTGCAGTCCCCTTATATGAATACGGAACAGCGTTTTCAAAAATTCTCTTATCCACGCGCCACTTAATCCACTGACGCACAAGCTGCGAAGATACAACAAGCGTCAATGGGTAATAGAAATATCCGCCCTTAGTGAGCCCGGAGCTTATGTAATCCTCATACATCTGAACGCACTCAAGCTCATCACCGTATTTACCCAAAAGCTTAGGGATAAGCGAGTTGTTGACCGAGTCAATGAAGGCGGGGGTCGCTGTATCCTTTATAATTTTATTATGAAAGAGGTCTATTTTCATATATTATCCTCCAAAATATAACAATACATAATAATTTTAACACACTAAATTCCAAAATGCAAGAATTTAAGGAATAAGAAAAAGGATTTTTTTGCTTTTTTATGCTTCTTTTTTACTTTTGCTCTGAAATTGACACCATTTTATTGAAAAACTCAATAAATTGTGATAAAATGGAGAAAAAACACGGCAGGGGTTTTATGGAATTAAAGATAATTGCAAGAATTTATACCGACTTCAAGGAAAAATTCGGCATACCGCGTCAAAGCGGAATAGCTAAAGGTACAATGGCGCGAATTGTATTTGAAGAGGAATACCGCAGAAGCGAAGCACTTCGCGGACTTGACGGATATTCACACCTTTGGCTGATATGGCAATTTTCCGAAAGCATTATTTCAGAGTGGTCGCCCACTGTTCGTCCGCCTCGGCTTGGCGGTAACAAGCGAGTCGGTGTTTTTGCAACGCGTTCCCCATTTCGTCCAAATCCAATTGGGCTTTCCTCGGTCAAGCTTGAGAAAATAGTAAAAACCGAAAATGAGGGAGATATTATTATAGTGAGCGGAGCTGATATTCTTGATGGCACACCGATATACGACATAAAGCCGTATCTTAAATTTACGGATTCCCACGAGGAAGCAACCTGCGGCTTCTCGGACGAAAAGCTTGAATATCGATTAGAGGTAATATTTCCCGAAAAAGAAATTGAAAAAATCCCCGAAGAAAAAAGGAAACAGATAAAAGCCATTCTTGAAAACGACCCTCGACCAGCATATAAAAAGGACGGAGAAAGGGTTTATGGCTTTAAGTATGCCGAATATGAAATTTTCTTCAAGGTTGAAAATTCTAAGCTTTTCGTAACACGTACAGAGCTAATAAAAAAAAGTTAAAAGCACGACTTCCAAGTCGTGCTTTTATTATGTAAATTATTTTCCGAGGTTTATAGAAAGCTTGTATCCCATTTCTTTATATTGGCGGACCATAGCTTCCTTATACTTATTAAAAATCTCATGAACACCTGGGTCCTTTGATTCCTTATTGTATTCCATCAGGTAATACGTTGTTTTTGGGCAGGTAAACGTAGGAGCAATTCTTTCAAGCTCCATCTTGGAGATTTCACGGAATACATTTACCATATTTTCTATTGTATAAAAATATGCTCCCGGCTTTTGAATGAATGTTCTGTAAACTTTTTCTATATCATCTATAACATAGTAGGAAGAAAATGATGCAACTATACGGTACTGCTCGCGTGTCTTGGGAGGAAAAAATCCGTCTATTCTTGTTCCGAGCTGAGAACCGTAAAATCCATTGGCAAAAGCATATATATCTGCCTTAACCTTCTTTGAGAAAAGACTGCATTTGAGATTTTTGAAGAACTTTTTATTAAGCTTAACCTGCTTTTTACCTATTGTGCCGATGGTAGAGCCAATAATTTTGCCGTCTTGGACTATAAGATAGTGATGACCGTAAGCAAAGGTCGCATTTTTTTCAAAGGTCGAACCTATATGCCAAGCCGCCATTGGTTCTTTTGTTTGAGGTTTTCTAATTACTTGTGCCATTTTTTCTCTCCTTTAATTTGTAATCATTGTAAAAATATATTGTTAATTTATTTCATCTTTTTAAACTCGGATATCATATTCCGAATTTTCCGTCTTCCAAGTCGTATATAACCTTTGCTATTGCGTTCTCTTCATTGCTGACAGTGATGAAATCGGCCGCCGCCTTTGCCTCTTTTGTTGCATTGGCAACAGCAATTCCGACGCCCGCCTCCTTAAGCATTTCAATATCATTGTTATAATCGCCAATAGAAATCGTTTTTGAAATATCAATGCCGACTCTTTTTGCAATTTGCTTAATAAGCTCGCCCTTACTTACTCCCTTGGGGAGTATTTCATAAAGAGTTCTCTCTGAGCGTATATAGGAAAACTTATCGGCTTTAGGATGCGAGTGGATAAGTTCTATAGTATGGAGCATATCCTCTTCTTTACCTATAACCAACAAAATCTTACCTAGCGGCTCAGTTACGCTCCTGTAATCACAAACGGGCGTGTCGACTTGCTTTAAAGCACGGTATGATTTCATTTCTTCATTTTCTCGGCAGATATAAACCTGCTCAAATCCTACAAGCTGAAATCCTAGCTCTTCTACGTTTTTACAAAGAAATTCCACAAGCTCTATCGCCTCTTTATCAAGCGGATTTTTCCACAAATATGTTTTTGCGGCATAATCATAAATACCGGAGCCATTAATACAGCCGACCGGGGCGTTTGGCTTCACCGCCTCGTACATTTTTCCTGCAAGCTTTGGCATTCTGCCTGTGATAAAGGTGAAAATACCGCCCTCTGATTTGAAATATTCTATCGCATCAAGATTTTCCTTTGAAATACTTTTGTCCTCTTTGAGAAGAGTGCCGTCAAGGTCAGTGCATATAAGTATACCTTCAAATTTTTTCATGCTCATAAAAACATCCTTAAAGCTAATTCATTATAAAATTAATTATATATTATCTGCAATCGCAACATATACCCCTACACCTCGCCAAAGCACTTCTTCATCAACGTCAAAAAGAGGGCTGTGATTTGGGTGGATTACGCCCTTTTCTTTATTGTTGGTGTGCAAAAAGAAATATACGCCCGGCTTTGTCTTTGTATAGTTTGCGAAATCGTCTGAGCCAATAAGTGCCCTATTTAGTTTTTCGACAACATGCTCTTCACCTAAAGCTGACTTAACTGCATCGGCAGCTTGCATTGCAAGGAGTGAATCATTTTCAATAGTAGAAGAGCCCCTAATCAAATCAACCGTAGCGGTTGCACGGTATGCCCTTGCAATATTCTCCGAAAGAGAAATCAAGCGTTTCGAAAGAAATTCACGCAGATTGGGGTCTTGGCAAGTTGTTTCAGGTTTCAGGAATTTTATGCAACTCACTGTGCAAATATACAAGCTTTCTCTCTTCAGTTTTGCATGCTTCTTTAATCCAGTTCATTTTTATCTCCACAAACAAAAATCTTCATTCTGTTATTCGTATAATTCTACGAGCGTTAGATTTGCAGAAAATATTTTCATTATCTACTATTTCAAAAATTCATCAGAACCTAATGTAAACTCAATATTTTCTCCTGAAGTCATTGCCCATGATAACGGATTCAACTCCAAAAATTTTTCGAAGCATTGGTTTGTCAAATTCCACCCTTGAGATTTGAAGTCTTTTTTGTTGAACTTGTAAAAGTTCAACCCTTTCCAGCACACCCAACTATCTTCATTGAAGCCCCACTCGGTTGATTCACCCAAAATGGATATAAACTGTTTAATTCTCTTCACGGCTTCATTATTGATTTTAACCAGCGATTTTCCGTCAGATTCAATGTTGTAAGGGCTGCCGTCTTTTGAAGAAAGTTTTAATCGGTCGCCTCTCTCCTTGCCAAAAGTTATTTCATCCCTCTTTTTGAAAAAATCATGCATGAGATTCATTGTTTCATAAACTGAAAATTCATTATTCTCGAAAATGTTTTTAAGTGGATTCCAACTTTCATTTATTCTTAAATACGGAAGCCAATTAAGTACGTTTTCCGGATATGAAAACAGCACATTAAAAACTCCGTCCGTGAAAAACAACGGAGCAATCGCCTTCTCATTTAAAGAGATTTCTCGTTTCCCTTTTCTATAATCAGCATAAGAAATAATACTTATCAATAAATGGATTGTTGCTAGCGGATATTTCAATCTGAAATCATGTTTTCCATCATAATTTCTTATTAAATTCGGCTGAATACACTGTTCAAAAGCAGAAAAATCGACATTTCTGTTTTTATTTAGTTTGAGCATATGATGACCCACACTTTTAACAGATTTTCTAAATATTTCCCCGTCTAAAAGAATGATATCACTTTCAACATATCTTTTGTTAACCACAGCGACCTTGGCATCATAAAAACCCACAATTTTCCATCCTCGAAACTTTGACATAAAAAGACCACATAGCAAACCGTCGCTATCAGGACTTAAAATGCAGTATCGATCTCTTTCATCAATCCAAGGGTATGCTTCAAGAATGGCTTCAAAATCTGCTTTATCATTTTGTCTGTTGCGCAATAAATCTTCTATTTTAGACATTTTTGACCATCCTTATCCAGACGTTTCTCCGCCAGCTCGCAATATTCCTTTGAAATATCGATCCCTATAAATTTTCGACCCAATACCTTTGCCATAACAGCAGTAGAACCGCAACCGACAAAGGGATCCAAAACAACACCATCTTCGGGACAAAAACAATTGATAAAATCAAAAGGGATTTTATCAGGAAAAACCGCCGGATGCTGACGCTTCAGTGGATTTTTATCACCCGCCATCAGATAATCCCATACCGTTCCTCTACATTTCATCGGATTTATAGCTCTGCGGACAACCTGTGTAGTAGTTCCATCTGTCTTGCGATTTCCACTTCCAGACATTACTTTGCCGCCATGCTTAGAAGGGATTTTGAGCGGTTCTTTATTAAAATATTGCGGTTTTGTACCTTTCACAAAAATGGGCATATATTCATGATCCACTCTAAACCGTTGCTTCCACCAAGCTCCTTCTGTACCGTTTTTGTGATATATACACGTTTCGAAGAGCTTAAATCCTATGTTGTCACACCAATCAACTATAGTTCTGAAGGAGGTAAGCGATTTACCAAAATTTTTAGTTGAATCCTGAATAACCATGGCAACAACACCTCCATCTTTGACAACTCTGAACAACTCTTGGCCAATAGCATGTAAATCAAGAGAAAATCCGTTGTAAGTACGCAAATCATCGTATGGAGGTGACGTGACAACCAAATCTATGGAATTGTCGGGAAATGTCTTTAACACTTCATGAGCATCCCCACATATAATGTTATTCAACATATTCATTTTGCTAAGCGAATTTGCTGTAGTATCCATGAACAAAAAACCTCATTAAGCTTATATAGTAAAATATATTATAACATATATTAAGTGGAAGTTCAATAATTCAAAGCAACATTTTTGACTTATATCCATAAATCTGTTTTTTTACGTCTGTAATGCTTACTGTCTTTTAAAAAAACGATTAGCTTACATCATTTTCCGCCACAGGTGGCTTTAGCAAGAAAAAGCACGCACTGTTGTCGTAACAGTGCGTGCTTTGTTATAAAAATCATTATTTCAGTATTTTTTTGCACCAAGAGCGTTTGTTGCATTTTGGGCACTTTAAGTGACGGGTTGTTCCCATGTGCATAGCCATGAGTGCCTCTGAATAGGTAGGCACGATTTCTTGACCGCATTTCTTGCACTTATAAACACCAACGCTTACTTCAAGCTTAAGTGCATAGAAGCAAGGCACCAAGAAAACAACGACAAGCCCGATAACCGCAACCAATTGCCATACCTCATTGGGTATTAAAAAGTATATCGCAGCACAACCTGCCAAAAGGCCAATAATGCATACAGTCATAATCGCCCACATGGCTGTCCATATTGTTTTGTTTTTATACTCTATCTCTTTTGTCATATCGAGCAAGAGCTGTTCATTTTGTTGATTTTCATTTTCCATATTAATTCTTTCTCCTCTTAACAATTCATTTACACTGATACCGAGAATATCGCACAACTCAAGCATAATTGAAGAATCAGGCATTGTCAGTCCTCTTTCCCATTTTGATACTGCTTTGTCGGTGATATATAATTTTTGAGAAAGCTGCACCTGTGTTAATTTTTTCTGCTTTCTGCATTCGGCAATAAACCTGCCTATTTTCAATTGATTCACAACTACTCTCCTTTCGTACACAGTATAACTTATTTATTGCATAAAGTACACATACCGGCGGTTTAATGAGGAGAAGTAAACCGGCAGTAGAGTGAAAATCAGCCATAAAATTCTGCCAATGCTATCATAACTTTTAGTTTGTGTAAAGGCGATGCTCAATTGTGGGTTAAATACTACGTACTACTTCTTTTCCAAATAGAAATTTATATCCCAGGAACGACTTGTGCGCCCCGTGTCCTCAGAAGTAATGTGCATTGTTGCTTGGGAAATGTCTTTGCCCTTAGGCAGCAAAATTGAAATTTCCGGTGAGCAATATTTTGTAAGGTCTTTGCGGTCGTGAACGTAATCTAGTGGAATGAATCCGTACTGTTCCTCCCCGCGATAGTCGGTAAATCCCGTGAAAAATACAACACCAAAGAACTTCCCATCGTCAACAATTATATCGCCTGCTCCTTCGTTTTCCAACCAAATCTTTTCCGAAACAGACTTCACCTCGTCAAGTTCGTAGGATGCGACCTCCGTCTCATAAGTATAGTCGCCCATGTCCTCATGGCTGTAGTGCTCCACCTCTATTTTGATTACCTTATATTGCGTTGCATCTTTCATGATTGTCGTAGCTACATCTGACGAAAAATCTACATACTTAAAGCCGTAGCCATCAATAATGTAATCTGCGTTTTCTTTCTCTGTAAAAGCAACAAAACGAGCTGACATAATTATTATCCTCCATTAAAATTCAAATAAGTATTGCTTAGGTATATAATATCACAAAGCCTCTGATATGTCAAATGATGTTTGCCTGCGATGATATGATGCATTTATTTCGCAAATATGATGTTGCTCCACTTCGTTTGGCAATGATGCGATGTTTGCCTCAATGTGCCGCAAGGCACGCATCGTTCGCGAAGCGAACATCATTAGGCGAAGCCAACATCATTTGCCGAGGGCAAACATCATTCAAAAAAAGAACATTTGTCTTGGTAGACAAATGTTCTTTTTTTGTTGCCAAAGAGCAGTAAAAAGGTGTGTAAATACAGGTAAGAACAGCAAAAAGTACACCAAATCAAAATTGTTTAATGCATCAAAAAAAGTGCGGTTTGTCCTGTGGGATAAAAGGTTGCACATCTGTTTTACTTGTGCAAAACGGAACTACACATTCCAAAAAACAAGCGTAATCATCAGCCCTGATATTTATCTTCAAGGCATTTTTGGACAGTTTCTTTTTATATGGATTTTTATTCTTCTGGGGTTCTTTTGCAAAATAAATTATGTATGAATTCGAAAAATCAGCTCCGTCTTGACTCCGCCCATCATACGACAAACCATAATCTTGAATTTCGTTCCAATCTAAATGATGTTTACCAAATATCGAGTTATATGAAATGCCTTCATCATCAATAACGACCTTTTTGCTGTATCTGTAGAAAGATATGAGTGCGCCGCAAAAAACCACGCCAAGCCATAGGCATATAAAAGCGGATACGGCAAAGTCACCTATGGAGCCCTCAAATTCCATAAGCACGGGAATGAAAAAGTATAATCCGACACATTCTATAAATGTCGCACATACTCCGATTTTTAGGAACAGGCTAGTTGGCTTCAATTCAAATCCGTTATTTGCAGATTTAATTATGACAATTCACCGCCTTTCTGCCGTTATTATATCATAGCACGGTAAGTTTTTCAAGTGAAATATTCGGCACCTGCCGAATGTGAAATAATTTCCTTTGGAAATTGTGAAATATTGCTCCTTCGTCGCAATGTGAAATGAAATTCGCCCATCACATTTGCGTAGCAAATATTTCACAGCGGAGCTATTTCACATGGCGAAGCCATATTTCACTAGCCAAAGGCGAATTTCGTTGAAAAAAAAGCACACATTGTCTTGGTAGACAAATGTGTGCTTTTTTCTGTCTATGGGCTACAAAAAAGATATTTTCGGCAGTTTTGCCTATGACTTCGAACTCTTACATAGTAATAGGATTTAAAAGATGGCTACTTAATGAATCTTCATATCGAATGCTATTACTTCTTGCGCTTTCTACAGATAGGGCAATTAGTTCCATTTGATCTATCATTCACTTTGGCTTGCCATTCATGACCTTCTTCGCACATCCACCAAACCTTTTTATTTGAGCCTGGTGCAATCATGTTAGGTTTTAAATCTGCATTTTTTGTAGGATGCCATTCTCTTGCCAGCTTGGGATTTTTGGTTGCTAAATCATTGTATCCAGGAAGGATTTTTTTGTTAGCGCATATCGGACATCCTCTGCCGTCTGTTCGGCTCGATATCGAAGCCTCCCATTCATGGCCTTTCTCACACATCCACCAAGCCTTTTTGCTAGATCTAGATGCAACCATATTGGGATTTAATTCACCGTTTTTAGTTGGATGCCATTCTTTTGCAACTAGTGGATATTTTGTTTCTAAATCATTATACCCCGAGAGTATTTGTTGGTTAGCACACACTGGGCAACCATTGCCTTGTACTCTCCAGTTAACACCTGCTTGCCATTCGTGACCTTTTTCACAAATCCACCACACTCTTTTACCTGAGCCGAAAGTAACCATATCAGGTTTCAATTGCCCGTTTTTTGTAGGATGCCATTCTTGAGCAATTTGCGGATATGTGGATTCAAGACTTTTCGATTTAGTGGTTAAAATATATGATTCATATATTTTACTTTCATCACGATCTACATCAACATCAATTTCAATTGTATTATCAATATATGAAAAAATCTCTTTGACAATTTGGTTTAAACTACTGTTGTGTTTTCGATCTTTTCTGACTATACAGCAACAATCATCAAACAATTCGAGTCCATTCTCACGTACTCTTATCAAAAATATATCATTTTCTTTGCATAATTGATTTTTTCTTCTCTCGTTCAAGTTGTCCTTATGCCAGTTGTAACCGTCATATTCAACAG
>JAZSJG010000079.1:0-2123 GCA_045534215.1 Eubacteriales bacterium | reverse complement strand
CATGCACCACGATTCGGAATAACTGTACTGGAGTACAGGGTCTTACCGATCTTATCGTGACCGATTGCGTAATAAATTCCAGGGGAACGAACCAACTGGCTAACGATAACACGTTCCGCACCGTTAATTACGAACGTACCGGTAGCGGTCATGAGCGGCAAATCACCCATGAAAATATCATGCTCTTTGATATCGTCCGTTTCTTTATTATGGAGTCTTACTCTCACCTTTAACGGTGCTGCGTAGGTCGCGTCACGCTCTTTGCACTCTTCGATGCTGTACTTCACATCGTCCTCGCAAAGCTGAAAACTTACAAACTCAAGATTCAGATGGTCACTGTAATCCGAAATCGGAGAAATATCCTTAAATACCTCATCCAATCCTTCTTCCAAAAACCAGCGATAAGAGTCCTTCTGTACCTCAATGAGGTTCGGCATCTCCAGCACTTCCTTCTGCTTGGAGAAACTCATGCGGACACCCTTGCCTACTTGCATCGGCTTAATTCTGTTCTTTTCCATGAAGAATTTCACCCCTTGAATTTATTTTGGTCTGCCGAAAAATAAGACTTTTTTATTGATAAAAAAACTCTTTCTTTTTCCGTCAGGATGTGCTATAATATACTTATATGGGCACACCACACCACAATAGTGCATTTTTCATGATAACATAATTATGTCAAGTTGTCAAGTTATTGAGACAACTTTTTTTATTTCGAAAAAATCGTTTTATTCAGACAAATTATTCCTTCTTATAAAACAGGAAAAAGCCCGCCGCAGGATGCGACAGGCTTCTGGAAAAGTCTATCCTCTAAACTGTATTATTTCATGAACGACAAATAATTCTTCACATCTTCTACAAACTGATTTCCGCAACGCGCAAGTTCACCCAAAACCCTATCAATACCGGTCTCTGTTTCAAACCAATTTTCTTTCGAAATATTATAGCAATGAACCGGACATACGATAAAGTCCACCTCAGGAAATGCCATTTGATATAACATCAAGCATCTTCTGGCATGAAATGCTTTGCAAACAATCATTGCACTTTTTATTTCTATTCCTTTTTCATCAACTACTTTACGCGACAAGAATGCGTTATCCCTAGTATGTTGCGATTGATTTTCACAAATAATAACCTCTCTGTCTACACCGTTTTTCACGAGAACATCTGTAAAGAACTCACAATCCGAATGGTAATCTCCCGTATAAACATCCGCTTTCGAACTCACTCCTTGCCACTTGTCACGCTTTATACCTATTCCTCCCGAGGGAACAAGAAAGCGGGCGTATCCCTTATGAAACAAATCCGCCGCATATTCCGGAAGTTCCGAGTAAGACCCTCCCGGAAGAAATATCGCATCTACCTTTTGCGGATTATCAGCAACAAATATATAGTCAGAAATGTCCGAAATAATTTTATTCATTTTGTACCTCCGTTACTTTGATTACACAGGCTTGATAATGTGGAAGTTATAATTCACATATCATTTTTACCTTTAATGGTCTTTTTGTTAAAAACTCTGCATTTTCATCCATCGTTGTTCTTGGATGTTGATATATATCGACATCTATCGTTACCGGTTCGTCAATAATATACAAGTATCCTTTTTCTGTACCATTATGCCCAATTACACCATTGTCATCATATCCAAGTCGACTAGGTTGATGAGAAAACGCCTCCGCAAGTTCTTTCCACTGCGTAATAGTACTATTTGTTCTTAACTCTGAAAAAATCTTATTAGAACCGTGGTACCAAATTCCCTCCGGATGTATTTCTATTTTCATAACAACAGCCTCCTCAGATTTAAACTTTTTTCTTTCATTATACTTATTTTTCATTAGCAACACAACTCTAAAATTAATCGTACCAACCGTTCTTCGTATCTGTCTTTTACAAAATCAGCCCCGTCGGGAAACCGACGTCCTTTTCAAAAAAGGATTCGAGTGTCAAAAGGCTCTTTGAAACAGTAAAGAACCGCCTCATGGAATAAAATTGATTTGGAATTTTGCGTAGGATGTTAGTCGTTCTTATTACTCCGTTTGTTTATCAGCTACGTTTGGACAGGACGTCCAAACGAGGTCGCACGCGACACGGATGTCGCGTAATGACCGATAGCGTCACTC
>JAZSJG010000023.1:0-13223 GCA_045534215.1 Eubacteriales bacterium | reverse complement strand
TATGGGACAGAGTGCAGAAGATGATCGCCGAGCGAGCAAAGCCGTTCAAGGTCGGCACGATAGGACTATTTGCCAAGAAGGTGCGGTGCGCGTCCTGCGGATACGTCATGCGCTCGTCAAAATCGGGCGGTAGACACTTTCTGCAATGCCCCAATCGACACTACGCCAAAGGTGCTTGCGAGGGCGCGTTTATCTCGGTGGACAGACTTGAACGGATGGTCATTGCGGAACTGCGGCGACTGAACGCCGAAGATCTTGACATGGACGAGTTAGAGCGCAAGGTGCAATTTAACGCCGAACTCCTCACGCAAAAGCAAGAAATCGAAGCCGAAATTGCGACCTATCAAGGAAAGATCAATCAGTTTTCCAAGGGCGTGCGTGACCTTTATCTTGACAAGGTGAAGGGGCTGATCTGTGAAGCGGATTTCATAGAACTGTCGAAAGACTTCACCACGCAAAAAGAACACCTGGAAGCGCAGATGCTGGAATGTCAAAAGCAAATTGCTGAGATCGACGTCAAAATCGCCGTTGGTGATAACCGCCGAGAATTGATTGAAAAGTACGTCAAGGTAGAGCATCTGACACGGGAAATGGTGGAGATTTTGATCGACAAAATCATGGTCGGAAAGCGTATTTCGGGGACACGAAACGTACCCATCGAAATTCACTGGAATTTCTGACATACCGTCGAAAATTCTTCCGGTTACTGCGTTGCTCCTCGAAAGCGGCTCGACGTAGAATACTACGCCTTCGCCTTGCTTTCTGCGGTGCGCCTTGTACCCGAAATTTTTTCTCGGTCTGTGTGTGGTAACCCCTTGATTTATATGGATTTTTCGCACTTTTGCAAGGCTCAATTTCGTTGCGAATACGTGATAGTAACAGAGCAAAAGGCGAGAGCAACTTATGACAACATTCTTCGTTTGTCAGATGACCCCGATGTCAATGATGTAATAAAATTTTTACGTCAGCGTGAGGTTGTTCATTTTCAGAGATTTGGCGACGTTTTAAGACGTACCCAGGATTCACTTAACCAAAAAAACTTTTATTCGTTTAATCCCGAGTACGATAAGTGTAAAAATCGTTAATTCTAGAACTAAAAATGGCTGAATCTAATGGTTCAGCCATTTTTAATCTTTACAGAAAATTCGAAGTCAATGGAATACGATTATAGAGTTTTCGCTAAAATTTGCGCTAAGGGACATTTGTTTGCGAAAAAAAAACAAAATTTATCTTTACAAAATAGACTTATTGTGGTAGAATGTTATCTATAGTTTTATGATAACACTTTTATGGAGAAAAATATGTACAGGATCATAAATAAAAAATGCCTTAACCCAACTGTTACAATGATGGATATTGAAGCTCCCCTTGTCGCAAGAAAGGCGGAAGCCGGACAATTCATAATTCTTCGCGTTAACGATGAGGGGGAGAGAATTCCTCTTACCGTAGCGGGATATGACAGAGAAAAGGGAACGGTGAAAATTATATTTCAGGTAGTAGGTGCTACAACTGAAATGCTCAACCATCTTTCAGAGGGAGAATATATAAGCGATTTTGCAGGACCGTTGGGTGTTGCTACCAATGTTGATAATCTCAAGAATGTATGCATCGTCGGAGGAGGAGTTGGTTGCGCAATAGCTTTACCTATTGCAGAAAAACTTAAGCGCCTTGGCGCTAACGTAACCTCTGTTGTTGGATTTCGTAATAAAGAGTTGGTTATACTCGAAAAAGAATTTGAAAATGCATCTGATGAGCTCTACATTATGACAGATGACGGCTCTTACGGTAGACAGGGAAATGTGTGTGTACCTCTAAACGAAATGTTTTCCTCAGGCAGAAAATTCGACAAAATTATAGCTATAGGTCCGCTTATTATGATGAAATTTGTCGTTGAAGCAGCAAGACCCACATCGATTCCATGCGACGTTTCAATGAATCCAATAATGATTGATGGCACAGGAATGTGCGGCGGCTGCCGTCTTACATTAAACGTGGACGGTAAAAAAATAACTAAATTCGCGTGCGTAGACGGACCCGATTTCGATGGTTACCAGGTTGACTTTGATGAGGCAATGTCGCGTGCTGTGATGTATAAAGATTTTGAACTAAAAAGACATGAAGAAAGCTGCAACCTCTTCAAAAAGGCGGTGGAATAATGGCAAAATTTAATATGAATCCTCAAAAGAATCCTATACCTACAAGGAGCGCCGAAGAGCGTGCAAAGGATTTTTTCGAGGTTGCAACAGGATACAGTGAACAAACTGCAATAGATGAGGCGCTTCGTTGTCTAGCTTGTAAAAATATGCCTTGTTCCTTAGGTTGCCCGGTAAATATACGCATTCCGGATTTTATTGCTAAAATCAAAGAGGGAGATTTTGAAGGCGCTTACCAGGTTATTGCAAAATCATCAAGTCTGCCTGCCGTTTGCGGAAGAGTTTGCCCTCAGGAAACGCAATGCGAATCAAAATGCGTGAGAGGAATAAAAGGAGAACCGGTAGGAATAGGCCGACTTGAACGATTTGTTGCGGATTGGCACAACGCACACAGTGGGCAGGTTCCAAAGATTGAGAATAAAAACGGTCATAAGGTAGCTGTAGTTGGCTCAGGTCCTTCGGGTCTTACTTGTGCAGGAGATTTGGCAAAGCTAGGTTATGATGTTACAGTTTACGAGGCATTGCATACCGCAGGCGGTGTTCTGGTTTATGGCATTCCTGAATTTCGTCTTCCTAAAGCTATAGTGAAAAAGGAAGTAGATAATCTAAAAGCAATGGGCGTAAAAATAGAAACAAATGTCATCATAGGAAAAACACTTACTGTTGATGAGCTTCTTGATATGGGATATGAGGCAGTATTTATCGGCTCCGGTGCCGGACTTCCCAATTTTATGGGAATACCGGGTGAATCTTATAAAGGTGTGTATTCTGCCAACGAGTTTCTTACAAGAAGCAATCTCATGAAGGCATATTCTGAAAAGTCAGCTACCCCAATAATGAAGGGCGGAAGAGTTGCAGTCGTCGGTGGCGGAAATGTTGCTATGGATGCCGCACGTACTGCTTTGCGCCTTGGTGCTGAAAAAGTATACGTTGTATATAGACGTTCCATGGAAGAGCTTCCTGCAAGAAAAGAGGAGGTTGAGCATGCAATAGAGGAGGGAATAGAGTTTCTTCTTCTTAATAATCCTGCAGAGATTCTGGGATATGAAAACCCTAATGACAGACGTGATATAAAAAATGGATTCGTTACGGGAATGAAATGTATAAAAATGCAACTTGGAGAGCCGGATGAAAGAGGAAGACGCCGTCCAATAGAAATACCGGGAAGCGAATATGTATTAGACGTTGACGCTGTTATTATGTCTATAGGAACATCTCCTAATCCTCTTATCAAATCAACTACTGACGGTCTTGATGTCAACCGCAGAGGAGGTATAATAGTTGAAGAGAGCACCGGAAAAACTAGCAAAGAAGCGGTTTATGCCGGTGGAGATGCTGTGACTGGAGCGGCAACGGTAATATCTGCAATGGGGGCTGGAAAAGTTGCGGCGAAGGCGATTCATGAATATATTACTAAAAAGACAAATTAATAAAGCACTTTCACTTTTGTTGTAAACAAATAAAAAAAACGAGGTAGATATTGCACTTATGTTGCATTTCTATCTCGTTTTTTATACATGGAATATTAATTACGAAAATCGACATTTTGTGAAATTAAAGTTTTTTGTTCGTTTACACCGAAATTATTAGTTTTTTGTAAAAGCGAAAACTATTTAGGTTTTACAATTCGACTTTTATATAATGAATAATAGAGGGACGTTCCCATAATTCCCGCGCAAACTATTTCTCCTATACCAACCGTCAAGACAAGATAAAAATATGCATCTTGAGCACCGTAAGCATAAATGATTACGAGTGGTACTATAAGTGTATTGGCAAGAATGGTTGGGACCGTGGCTAAAAAAATGAGCTTCGAAGGTAAAAACCTTAAAAGATATGCACCTATAGCTCCAATTAGTGTTGCGAGTGTTCCAAAAATTATATCCCAGATAACACTTGCTGTAAGAATATTTGCAAGGAAGCAGCCGACAGTGAGGCCTAAAATTGCCTCGGGAAAGAAAACGGGCAAAATACAAAGCATTTCAGAAATTCTGAATTGAATAGCTCCGCTTGCGAGTCCGAAGAAAGAGGTAAGATACGTAAAGGTGGTATAAAGGGCTGCTATGAGCGATGCTCTTGTGAGGTAAAGTGTTGTTTTCCTTTTCATTAAATTTCTCCTTTAGTTTTGTTTTTTCTCGCTTTGCGATAGGTGAGGAAGGTTGCGAACTCACCGAAAAGCATTTTACCATAAAAGAAGGTAAAAATCAACTTCTTTTTTGAAAATAATAGAAAATATACGAAAACAACCCTATTTTATTTCTTTTTTACCATAAAGGAACATATTTTGCAAATATTTTTGCTGTCAATATTATCTTTGTTGCAGTATAATATTAACAGAGAATAGATAGTTTTGTATATGGTTGTTTTTTTGGAGGATGGTATAATGGAGTTTCTTGTTGTAAGCGACTCAAAGCTTAAAATAATGATGGGTCGCGAAGATATGAAAAAATACGAAATTGACGGTGACAACATAGATTATGATAATCCTAAAATCAGAAGATCGTTTTGGCGTATACTTGATGTTGCAAGAGAATCTTGCGGTTTCGAGGCGTCAGGAGATAAAGTGCTTATACAGTTTTATCCGTCTAAAGACGGATGCGAAATATTCGTGACAAAGCTCGGTCTTATATCACAGGGGGCTGAAAAAACTATATCCAAATCAAGCAAGGTAGCGATGCTTTCAACAAGACGGGTAGTCTATAAATTTTCGAACTTACAATCTCTTATATCTGCAGCAAAAATACTTACGGAAGATGAATTTGAACGTCCGCCGCGCGCTTTTTTTGATGAATACGGTGCATATTACATAATCGCAGAAGAAAGACATGGCGGAACCGCAAAATCAATGGAACTTTCGGCAATAAGTGAATACGGAAATGAGATCCCGGTAAATCTTATGGCATATATACCCGAACATTCATCTGAAATCGATTTCGATATTTTAAGCCGTTTATAGAAAAAAGAGTCGGAGTTATTATCCGACTCTTTTATATTATTTCTTTTGGCTGCTTTCAATATCGCTCATCATAGCAACTCGTATTCCGTGTCTGCCATCTTCAAATTCATTTTCAAGAAATATATCCAATATGTCTGTCGCAAGACAAGAACCTGTTACTCTTGCCCCAATGCACAAAACATTAGCGTTGTTGTGCCGTCTGGTCATCTTTGCAGAGAAGGTGTCAGCGCAAACCGCTGCTCTTATTCCATTAAATTTATTTGCACACATGGACATTCCGATACCTGTACCGCAGATTAGAATACCGTAAGAATCGTCAGGAGCAAGCTGTACACTTTCGCATACCTTAGCGGCGAAAAGAGGGTAGTGGCAGGATTCTGTTGAATTTGTGCCGTAATCAGTGATATCATATCCAAGAGCTTCAAGATGAGCTTTCAACTCCTCTTTAAGTGTGTATCCGGCACTGTCTGCGCCGATAAAGATTTTTCTTTTAGTCATAGCTGTTAACCTCTGTAAAAGTTTAATTAATTATTGATGTTTTTCTCTTTCCAAAAGTTCTCTTTGTGCTTGAGGCAGTCTTAAATAGGTAGGCAGAATTTCTTTATCATCAGTAAAGTCGCCTGCCTGAATTTTTTTCAAAGCAACCAAGGCGCAGGAAAATGCGCTGCTGTTGATTAGTAACGGGGGAGTATTTTTTGTTTCAATACCGAGTTGCTTTAACGAATTCCTTGCTAAATTATATCCATCACCGTTAATGTATATATCTTTATCGGAGTATTTTTTTAGTTTCGCAGCAAGTTCATTAATGGAAATAGCAGAGTCTGGGGTGAGGCGTGTCAAATTTTCACCGTCAGATTCGAATATTGCGGTATATACCTGAGATCTTCTTGCGTCCATAACCGGGACTAGGATGCCCTTAAGACTCGATAAACTTTCGGCCAGTTGCTCAATAGTAGAAATTGCAACACAGGACTTATTCTTTCCGAAAGCTAGTCCCTTTACAAGCGAAACACCAATACGCACGCCGGTAAATGAGCCGGGACCGACTGCAGTCGCAAAGATGTCTATGTCCGAAAATGTTAACTTAAGTGACTTAAGAAGATTTTCCGCCATCGGAAGCAAAAGCTCACTGTGAGTTAATCCGTTGTCGATGTTATACAAGCCAAGAAGCTGTGCATCCTCGCTAACTGCGACGGAGGCGGATTTTGCAGTACTGTCAAATGCCAAGATTCTCATATTTACCCCTCGCTGTTACGTTAATGATTCTTTCATTTTCAGAATCAAACGTGCGGTCTATCCTTACTGTTATTATATCTTCAGGTAAAAAAGCTGAAATGTTCTCTGACCATTCAGCGATACAGTAGGCGTTTGATTCTATGTAATCATAAAACCCAATTGAGTAAAGGTCGTCTTCTCCTTCTATCCTATACATGTCAAAGTGATATATGGTTCTTTGAGCGCTGTATTCATTAACAATTGTATAGGTCGGACTTTTAACACCGCGTATATTGAAGTATGAGGCGAATCCTCTTGTAAAAGCTGTTTTACCAACTCCCATTTCACCTTGTAAAGCGATAAAAGCATTATGAATTTGTTTATTGTCGAGCTTTTTAGCCAGCTCCCAACCAAAAGCTTCTGTTTGCTCAACATTGTTCGTTTTGTAGATCATGTTTTAAACAACCTTTGCTGAACTATTTGCAAAATTCTTCTAAATAATTAGTCTTTCCGTCACGAAGTATAAAATCAAGCGCCCTATGATATTTTTCTTTCCGTTTTTCAAGCTCTATTTGACTGATTTTTTCATTTTTAATAGCTTTTAAAAGCGTATTTTTAGGGGTGTCATCAGGGTCTGTTAGTTCAAGCGCCGAAACGTTGTAACCCAAGGAAGAAAGGCGCAACAAACGAATGGCATCCGTAGTCACCTCGCAGAGTTTGTTTGCAAGGTGTGGAAATTCTGTTATAAATGAAAGCTCTTCTGATTTTATTTTGCCATTCATGTATCTGTGGCAACAAGGAGTTGAAAGAATAATCTTAGCTGAAAGCGCTGCAGCGGTATTTATAACAATATCCGTTGCAACATCGCATGCGTGTAAAGAAATTACCATGTCGGGAGATATATCTTTGGGGGCATTTAATATATCATCACAAATGAAATGCATACCACTGTATCCAAGAGCATTTGCGGTTTGCTCGCACCATGAGATTACATCGCGTTTAAGATCAATTCCCAGCATATAAACACAGCGTTTTTTTACTACCGTAAAATAATGATAAACAGCAAAGGTTAAATAACTTTTTCCACAGCATAAATCATATATCGTTATAGGATCTGTTTTAGGAAGATTGTCATAGCATGCCTCAATATGCTCAAGAAATTTATTAAGCTGACGGAATTTTCCTTGTTTTTTATCGTGAACCCTACCGTTTTTGTCTGAAATTCCGAGTGTAATAAGAAAATCCTCACCGCCCTCAAGAATATAATTCTTTTTGTTCTCAAGAGATTCAATAGCAATTTCAAATGACGGACGCTCACAAGAAAGCTTTTGTATAAGTGCATCGGCACCGAGGGTTATTTCTTTACCCTTTATTGAGGTCTTCCACTCGACATCTTTTACCGTAGTAATAAGATTTGCTTGCTTGTAAACGGCAAAAAGATGCTCTATTTCAGAGCCAATATCTTCCCTCGAAAGATTTTTATGTGAAACCGTATCGCCGGGCAAAAAATATTCAAAAGCTAGAAACTTTCTGCCGCGATGAGCACACAGCCGTGCGACAACCTTCGCTGTTTCCGTGTTAATGGGGCGTGAAAAAACGATTTTTTTAATTATCTCTTTTTCAAAGGAGAGAAAAACCGCTTCTTTGAATTTATCCTTCGGCGTCGTCATGATTTTTCTTCTTTCCAAAAGAAAGCTTTCTTTCGGTTTTGTTGGAAATTCTTTGCAGATTGCCTCTGTGACACCATACAACGATAATCGCAATTACGATAGTTGAAAGAGATATAATTCCGGGTGTGTTTCCTTGAAGAACAACCTTGAAATATCCGTTTACAAGCACGGGATAGAGCAAGACAGCCGAAACAGAACCAAGAGAAACATACTTCGAAGAGGCAACTATAATTACAAAAATAAGAAGCAAAATTGCGAAGGGAATAGGCGTAAGTATCAAAGCAACCGTAGCAGTTGATAAAACACCCTTTCCGCCCTTAAACTTGTAGAACACTGGGAATATGTGGCCAAGAATTGCAAAGAGCCCTGCCATATAACAGTATCCGTCGCTGTCACTTATACCATGAATATAGTTAAATCCAAAGAAAATTGCAGCCACAAAAATAGCAAGTACGTTTTTTAATATATCACCTAAAAGAGTAAGCAAAGCCGCCTTGCCACCGTATGTGCGGAGCATGTTGGTAAGCCCGGCATTTTTACTGCCGTGGAGGCGTATATCGTCACCGTAAAGAGCTTTGGATATAATTATTGCGGAATTGATGCTGCCGAGTAAATAAGCAGATACCATCGAAATAATGACGAATGCCGCATAAGTAATTACGTATTGCGGCACAGTAAAATCTGTGTTGTTTTCAAATAAATATACCAATAGCCCTCGATTAAGAGAAAACATATTGAAAACCGCCTTTCATATAATGCTATATAATTATACTATACGTCACGAATAAAGTCAAGAAATATGTTGCAAAAAGCTGATGTGTATGATAAAATAATAGACAAGAAAAAGCATTTGAAGAGGTGAAAAATGCTCCAAGAACTTAGAAAAATATTTGAAAAAGAATGTGTTGAATATTTTTCCGTAATACCGTTTGAAATATGCAAAATAATAAATCAGAGATTGATGGGCAAATGCAATTTTACCCCGAAAAGCGTCGTGATATTTTTGCTTCCTTACTATACCGCAGACCCTGTAAATTTATCACGATATGCGGTGTCGCGTGACTATCATGCAATTTTTCTGGAAATTTCTTCACGTATATGCAATGCAATTTCTAACGTTTTGCCAAACGTAAAGCTTGCTGCGTTTTGTGATCACTCTCCTATAGATGAAAGAGATGCTGCAGCATGTTCGGGACTCGGTATTATAGGCAAAAACAGATTGCTGATAAATGAAAAATACGGCAGCTATGTGTTTATAGGAGAAATTATAACCGATATTCCCGTAAGTATCTTCGGCACGTTTGCATACAAAGATAAAGAATTTTGTATCGGATGCGGCAAATGTGAGACTGCTTGCCCTACGAAAGCCCTCTTGAATAGTGAAAATGAATGTCTTTCGGCAATCACACAGCGCAAGGGTGAACTTTCCAATTTGGAAGTTGAATTGATGAGAAAAGTTAACACGGTATGGGGGTGCGACTTGTGTCAAACAGTTTGTCCGTATAATAAAAATCCGGTACTTACACCGATTGCCGAGTTTTACGACAAGAGAATTGATAATCTGACTTCCCGCGCTTTGGATGAAATGAGCGATGACGATTTCTTACAAAGAGCGTACTCTTTTAGGAAAAAAGCGACCATAAAGCGCAATCTTGAAAAGCTTGGTTATTAAATACATATATTAAAACAGGCAGACGAGAAATCAAGAGCTCATCTGCCTGTCTTTAGTTAAAGAATTCTTTAGTAAAATATATTGAACGTTTGTCTATTTTGAATTCTTTTCCGTTCAAGTAATCTAAAACAGTGCTTCTTTCGTTTGATTTAAAATCAAATTTCAAACGATATGAATAAAGTGCTTGATATTTATATCCTCGCGAACGGTCGGTTTTGTTGATACCGTATTTTCCATCTCCAACCAAGGGGTGTCCTATGTGTGCCATGTGCGCCCTTATTTGATGTGTTCGTCCGGTTATAAGCTCTACTTCAATCAATGAGGAGCTTTCGTTTTTTGCGACTACCTTATATTTAGTGATTATTGATTTTGCATTTTTAGGAGGGTTTTTGTCATAAACTTTTACTGTGTTGGTTTTTTCATTTTTAAGCAGGAATCCCTTCAAGGTATCACACAGCTTTTCAGGAACTCCGTGTATAGCAGCAAGATAAAATTTATTAATTTCCCGATTTTTAATTTTTTCATTCATAACCCGCAGCGATTCGGCATTCTTGGCAGCTATTACTATTCCCCCGGTGTTTCTGTCGATTCTATTGCACAAAGCAGGTGCGAAGCTTTTTTCTTCACTCGGATTATATTCACCTTTTTGAAAAAGGTATGCCTGTATATGTGTAATTAATGTGTTTTTGCTCTCGTGCTCATCCTCGTGCACAGAAATCCCGGGCCTTTTGTCAACAAGCAAAATGTTATCATCTTCATATATCACGGAAAGCTTTGTCTGTATCAGGCTAAGCTCTGCAGGGGCGTCTGTTTGCTTGTAAAGAGATTCGTTAAGAAAGCATTGAACGGTATCGCCAATTTGTAAAATTTGTTGTGGTTCGGCTCGTTTTCTATTTACTTTTATCTTCTTTAAGCGTATGGATTTATACAAAAGACTTGTCGGTATATCAAGTGCTTTACTGATAAACTTGTCAAGACGTTGATTCGCGTCATTAGATTTTATGTTAAATTCTCTCATAAGCACCCTCCTATTGTTTATTATACAGCAAATTCAGCGCGATTTCAAGATATATGCTGTCTTTTGACATCTTTTCTTTTGTATAAAAGTGGGGAAATTTTATTTGAATATACATTGCAAAAAGCGTATTTAGTTAAAAATGTTGAGTTTCTCTTGTATTTTTTCATTTATTAGTGTATAATTCTTTGTGGTAAATTTTACAAATTTTTCTAAGGAGTGTTTTATGAACAAGCCAGAACTTGTGATATTGGCTGCCGGAATGGGAAGCCGTTATGGTGGGTTGAAGCAGATAGACACTGTGGACGAACAAGGACACATCATAATAGATTTCTCAATTTACGATGCTATAAGAGCCGGTTTTAAGGATTTTACATTTATTATCAACAAAAAAATTGAGAAGGAATTCCGAAGCGTTTTGGATTCACATCTTGAGAATAAGGGAATAAATATAAAATATGTTTTCCAAGAGCTTGATAAATTGCCTGACGGCTTTTCGTGTCCTAAATCAAGGGTAAAACCATGGGGAACAGCACATGCCATACTTTGCTGTAAAGATGTCGTTAAAGGACCGTTTGCGGTGATTAATGCCGATGATTATTACGGTGTAAATGCCTTCAAAGAGATGTATGGTTTCCTTGAAAAAAATGAAACAGATGAAAAATGCCATTTTTCAATGATTGGCTATAGAGTGAAAAATACCGTAACAGAGCAGGGCACAGTCTCAAGGGGTGTGTGCGAGGCAGATGAACACGGGAAATTAACCTCGATAGTTGAGAGAAAAAATGTGGGCATAGAAAACGGTGAGGTATATTATGTGCTTGACGGCGATAGGTATACCCTGGACCCCGATACACTTGTTTCAATGAACTTTTGGGGCTTTACTCCCGAATACATAGACGAATGCGCAAAAAGATTTTCAATTTTCCTCGAACAAAATCTGAAATCAGACCCAGAAAAATGCGAATTCTACTTGCCTGTTGTTGTGGCAGAATTGATAAATGAGGGAAAGGCAGACGTTACAGTAATCGATAATGTTGATAAATGGTACGGTGTTACTTATAAGGAAGATAAGCCGTGTGTGGTCGAAGCTTTTAGTAACTTGAAAAAAACAGGAGTATATCCCGAAAACTTTTAATACAAAAAGCTGTTTCAAAATTTGAAACGGCTTTTTTTTTGCGCGCGTATTGACATATTTTAACGCGTGTTATATAATTATAATGTTATATTATAGTTATTTGCGAGGTTTCTCATGAAAACAAGGCATTTTAAGTTTATTTTATTAGCAGTTTTGACGATTGGCTTATCGGTTTTTGCACTTTCATCTTGTGTTCAGACTGATACTACCGTTGATTTATATGACGGTACAAATCTTGTCCGCACCGAATCTGTTTCGTCAGGTAGTCCATATAACTTTGCTCCCCCAATAAAAACCGGATATACCTTTATCGGATGGTATTCAGATGTTGCGGGCGGCTCAGTTTATACCGATTCCGATGGTAGCAGCGCAGGACGTGTTTGGAATTCGGAGAACCCGAATGTGCTTTATGCGCATTGGTCTGCAAACCAGTACACGATAAAATTCGATTACGGCAGTGCGGAGCAGGGGGAAAATCCCGCTGAAATTACTGTTTTGTACGATTCGAACATAACCGGTACTATTCCTATTCCCGAGCTTTCCGGTTATGACTTCGTTGGTTGGTATAACGAGAATAACAATGGTACTATGATGATAGATGCCGAGGGCGTTTTTCAGAATAATGCAGGTGTTTATAATATCGATTCATACAATATAAAGGACGGCTGTACTACTCTATACGCACGCTTTGTGGAGAAAACAGTTACGTTCCACTTTATAACTGACGAGGGAACTGCCGTTGCAGATAAAACCTACAAGCTCAGTGAGGTAATACATAGCTTGCCGAATACAGTGCTTGACAACTATTGTTTTATGGGTTGGTATCTTGATGCAAGCTATTACACAGAAATTACTTTCCCATATAATATCCCTGAAACAATGAGCGGAACTGTAGACCTCTATGCTAAATTCGAAGAGGGCTCTGATGTTCTTACATTTACATTGATATCAAGCACAGGTGATAAAGAGTACTCGGTTTCTTATAGCGGTGATGCTACACGCCTTGTTGTTCCGGATAGTTATAACGGAAAATCGGTAACAATGGTAGGCCGTATAGACTCTTCATCAGTTGAAGAAATATATCTGCCTGAGAGCATCCTTTCATTTGCCAACGGAGCATTTGAAAACTGCACGTCGCTCTCTTTGGTGAATATTCCCAATTCTATGAAAAGCATTTCGGACAATGCCTTTCTTAATTGCTCCTCGCTTCAGAATATATATATACCCAACAGTATTGAGTCAATAGGAAAATTTGCTTTTTCCGGATGCTCTTCGATTGAAGAAATCAATATCCCGGAAAATGTTTCAAAAATAGATTCCGGTGCTTTTAGAAATATGTCTTCTCTCGCCAACATTGTTGTTTCTTCAGAAAATGCTGATTATTTCACGGATGACGGTGTTCTT
>JAZSJG010000052.1:0-27130 GCA_045534215.1 Eubacteriales bacterium | reverse complement strand
GGGCGAGGTCAAAAGGTGGCTCTCGAAGCGGAACACCGCAGAAAAGAAAATAGCCGAGCTTACGGCAAAGCTCGACCAGAGGAGAAAAGACCAGCAACTAATCCTCCTCGAGCGAATCCGTGACCGAGAACACGCAGACGTGTACGATGAAATGCTCAAATCCTGCGAAGCCAATATAAAGAGCTTCACGGAGCAGACCCGGGACATACGCAATTACGATGAAACCATCAAGAAGCGTAAGGCTGAAATCAAAGAAGGCATAGATATGCTCGACGAGATAATCCGAAACGGTGCGATAAGCGATGCGAGCCTGCGAATGCTCGTTAAGAAGATTATCATAACCGAGCGAAAAGGAAAGCTGAAAATCAAAATCCAGCTGAATGCCGACTTCTCCACGCACATAGACTTCTTGCACGACGATGACGATCCGATGTACAAAAGCCACGGAGATATCTTGGTCGTAAAGAAATAAAGTACACAAAGCATGGTTAACCTATGCAGAAAATCACTTACACTCTACGATTTGCGTAGAGTGTAAGTTTTATTTTGATTAGTTGATATCTATCCTTACTTGAAAAAGACTATGCAAAAAACTTTATGTATTAAATCACTAGATTTTAATGACTATGTTATATGGTGTCGTATAGTGTTGATTTTTTTATTGTTTTGTGTTATAATCGTTTATAACAATCAACATTACGTGTCGAGGTATCAATATGTGGGAGTCCCTTGCAAATATATTATCTAATTCTTGGGTTGTTGGCATAGGTGGCGGTATTATTAGCGGAATTATTGTCTACCTTATCACCGCAAAGTTTTTCAATCGAAAAGAAAACACAAGATATTTAGAACAGATTAACAATGCCAATATAGATATAATTCGTTCTTTAAAACCATATATTGCCGAGAAAGGATTGCCTGAAAAAGAAATTATAGATGCAATTATTCTTTCGACGGCAAGAAAGTATAAAGTTAAAAGCGAAGAGTTATATTCTATTCGTGTTGTTTGTGAAGAGTTAATACGAGAAATCGTCGAAAACGTATATGTATCTGCTGACAAAAAACAAGAATATACTCAGCAACTAAAAGAGTATTTGTGCAATTTGAATGCTGAAAGGAACAAGTCTTTACTCATAACAGAAATCGAGAAAGAAATAACAAATAGCACCAAAATTGAAAAGATAGATTATAGAAATAAGGTTGTGTCTACACTGAGCATAATGTTTTCAATATTGGCAGCTACTTTAACGATGTTCGTAACTATTTTAACCGATCCTACAACATTTCCATCAGACCCTACACACGAAATAGAAAAGATTTTCATTGTGCTTGCAGTGACTTTCTTTACGTTGGCCTTATCTACTGTTTTTGTGATACTATTAAAATATAAAGACAAAGCTAAGAGAAAAGAAAAGATCTATATTCCCAAAAATCACAAAAATTAAATTTGAAGGATTGAATCTAACATAATGCTTTTATAAATGGGAGAACTGTCATTTGTTTCAATAAAATAGGGTGGGCGTTTATCCCACCCTATTTACATTTCTTTCATCGCAAGACAATAAAAAGGGCCAAGGTTGAACAGTTCAACTTAGGCTCTTGGTGGTGCCCCAGAGAGGAGAATGTACGAACCTGATTTCATAAAAGTAAAACAAACTATTATAATTTTTGATTAAGGAAATATGTTGAATTATAAGCAATTTTGTGATATAATACACTTAAACGTAATACTCCAAGGAAATGTTTTTATGTATTGATTTAGAAAAGGAGTGATTTTTAATGATTGTTAACTTCCTAAAGAAAGATTTTTCTATACCAGAAGACGTATTAACCTACATCGATTTGTTGAACTTTACGGATAATGTACAGAAACAGTTATTCGGTGTTTTTGTTTGCAAACTGAAAAATGAGATTGCAAAAGACAATATCGGCTTACTTGGAGATGAAGATCTGGCTGCAGAAATGGAGCAACAAATTGGCAAATTCGTAGCCAAATTGTGTGATAATGGCATTTTTACACGTACTATCAGCGACTATTTGAAGAATAACAAGGGATATCAGCTGTATTCCGAAGTAAACAAAGCTGCATTGGAGAAAATGAAGTCGCTGCTTATCAGAGAAATGGATGAGTGGCAAGCAGGCTATGAAAATGCAGTAAGCAACGCTGAATCACATGTAACTGGCTTGGGATTTTCCATATGGTCAAGCAGTTTTGTTAACCATGCCATATATGCTGCCATGGAAGCATCTAAGCTCAAAGAGCAAAGCAAAGAAGCTGAAGCTCAATACCAAAAGGATATGAGCGACCTTCGTTCTCGCTTGGATTCACAGTATGGCGGTGAAAAAAGTAACTATATCAACAATACATATATTCCGAACATGGAAACTGCACTTAGAGTCTTTGCATATGACCTTTTGGACAAATATGTGGTTGATCTGATTGCACACGGCAAGTTTGACGGAAAGACTTTGGATTACATTGATATTGGTCGTTCTAATGATCTCCTTAAAAATCTAACACTATCTAATAGTAAACAGGCAATCCTTGAGAATGCCTTCATTGCCTGCCCCTATAATGTTGCTGTATATGTACAAGCTATTAAATACAATCTAATGGATGATGAATCCTATCAAACTGCAAATTATTTTAAGCAATTTGATTCGATTGTTGATGAAGCATATAAACTTAGATCAAAAGGAAACCATCTCGAAGCCCTTAAATTGTGTGAAGGATTAGCCGAACTCAAACATGCACGCGCTTTATATTGTGTTGGTAATATATATTGGCGAGGATTGGGCATACAAAAAGATTGCGATAAAGCACGATTTTGTTTTGAAAAGGCGGCAAAACAAAATCATGCTGGTGCGCTTAACAATTTAGGACAGATGTATGAATACGGTGATGGCGTTGAAAAAAATGGAGAAAAGGCTGCAGAATTGTATTTAGCTGCATCAACCGCTAACAGTGATATTTCTTGTGTTGCCAGTGGGAATTTAGCATCACAATACCATTTTGGAAGAGGTCTCCCACAAAATTATGAAATGGCAGTTAAGTATTACAATATGGCGATAGAACAAGGGAGCGAAGATCCTGTGATCTATAATAATCTTGGCGTGCTCTATATGGATGGAAAAGGAACAACGAAAGATTGGGGCAAGGCATTAAGATATTTAACTTTTTCTGCTGAAAAAGGGCACCAGAATGGAAAAAACAATTTGAAAATACTAAAATCAAATATTCAAGCGCAACAAAATGCTCAACAACCCAATTCTTCCAAAAATCAAAAAAAGCAAACCATAATAGATAAATTAAAGGGATTTTTTCGGCGGTAGTAATGGTATTATTCGATATAAAGAGAACTAATTTTCGTAAAACTTTGTCTGTTTTCTGTATATGACGATGTAATCAATACGTTTATATCACAAGGGGAGGCAACAATGAAACCAATCTTAATAGATAATGCCTTTGAGGCATGGGCGGCGGCTATACGTTATTGTAATGATATAAAAAACGGAAAGGCAACACTCCAATATCAGAAAAACTTTGTATCTTCGCTTCATAACGCCGTTGAACTTATTATGAAGCAAATGATGTTGAATAATAATGATCACGATGTTGCCTTCATAAAAAAACAAAAAGATGAAATAGACGAAAAACTTTCGTTAAATTATTCCAACGCAACTGACCTAAATCGTTTTTTTGTAACACTATCAAGTGATGAAATTTCAAGATTTCACACGATTCCATTTTATAAGCTTATTCAGCAACATAAAAAACTATTTGCCGGTTGTCTCGAACAAGGCAAAATGTTAACGAAAGAACTTAAACTGTTGCAACGGTTAAGAAATAACGAAACACATTTTATGATTCGTCAAGGTAGTTTTTTATCCGAGGATGATTTCCGCACACTCCATAATTTCATGGTTCAATTCTATAAAATTATGAAGAAATGGAATCCCTCAGATAAAGCTGATCTTGAGTCGTCAATATTTCTTTATTTGTATTGGTATAGTCCAGATAAAGATGATAGTATGTATGAGTTTGAGTGCGAGCTATTACAAGATTTCTCTTATGAGTCTGCTGTTAGAAATTCAAAGCTGGCAAGGGACATTGCAGAAAGACTCAAAGACAATCATCAATGCGGCGCTCCCAAGTTTTCGCCGTACGACATTGCATTTGAATTGATAAACGGACACGATCAACTCTCGGCAGAATTTGATGAAGTGTGGGCAATGGTGTATATGATGCAATCTTTAGGAATGATTGATGTACAAGACATACAGGATATCCAAGGAAATATTCACGAAAAAATTAAAGTTTTGTTTTAATGTTATCTTTTAATAAATCAAGCAAAAATATGTTTTTTGCAGTAAACTTAGGGTGGGATTTTGTTCCCACCCTTTTGCGTTATTTTTTATCGAGAAATTTGAATACCGAAGTAATCCCTTGTAAAGAAAAATACGAACCTCGACTTATCAAGGTTCGTATTATTCCTTTTTGGTGCAGGGGACGGGACTTGAACCCGCATGTTAAAAACACAGGTGTCTGAGGCCTGCTTGTCTGCCAATTCCAACACCCCTGCATTTTTTAATTTTCGTCCTCTATTTTTACACGGGGAGAACACCCGAGGCGGTGCTTACTATTGAGTTAGACTCTTTCAGCATATTCCGCAGAAATTACACAGAGGTAGCGTTACCTGAAACCAGCGCGTCTGCCAATTCCGCCACATCCGCATATTTGCTTAATAATGATAACATAAACATAAAAAAATGTCAATAGATTTTCCGGCGAAACAAAAACATAAATAAAAATTAAAAAATTTGAAAATTGTATTGACAAATGAAAAAACATCCATTATAATATACAAGGTATCCTAAGACAGCAGGTTCCGGTAAAAGTGCAAGCTTTCCTGCCGAGGTGTGACAAGTCGAATAGTATTTTTCTGTTTGTCCTTTCTCGGAGGTATTTGCGCCTATCGGAAAGGATTTTTTTGTTTTAATAATTTTATGGAGGTGGAACAATGCCAAGTAATAAGATTCTTGAAGAAAAGAAACAAGTTGTAGAATCACTCGCTGCCAAGATTCAGTCCGCGCAGGCAGGCGTTCTTGTGAAATACGAAGGCATTAAAGTATCGGAAGACACAGCTCTTCGTGCGGCTCTTCGTAAAGCCGGTGTAGAATACACCGTTATGAAGAATACCCTCACCGGCAGAGCATGCGAAATCGCAGGATACGGTGATATGAAACAGTATCTTACCGGAATGACTGCAATCGCAACAAGCCAGAACGATCCTATCGCTCCTGCAAAAATTATGAAGGAGTACGCAGACAAAATCGAATGCTTTGAAATCAAAGCCGGTTTCGTTGATGGTGGTCTTCTTGATAAGGCAGGCGTAGAATCTCTTGCAGCAACTCCTACAAAGGAAGTTCTCGTAGCAAAGATGATGGGAAGTCTCATGTCTTCGCTTTACGGTTTTGCTTATGTTCTTCAGGCGAAAATCGACAAAGAAAACGGCACAGAAGAAGCTGCCGAAGCTCCTGCAGAAGCTTAATTTTGCAACTTAATTCATTAATAATTTAGATTCGGAGGATAATAAAATGAACGAAAAGACAACACAAATTCTTGACCTCGTTAAAGGTCTTACTATTCTTGAACTCGCAGATCTCGTTAAGGCACTTGAAGAAGAATTCGGCGTATCCGCAGCTCCCGTAGCAGCAGCTCCTGTAGCAGGCGCAGCAGCTCCCGTAGTTGAAGAAAAGACTGGGTTCGACGTAGTACTTAAGGCAGCAGGCGCTAACAAGCTTGCAGTTATCAAGGTTGCTCGTGAAATCACAGGCCTTGGTCTTAAGGACGCTAAGGACCTTGTTGAAGCAGCTCCCAAGACAATCAAAGAGGGCGTTTCTAAGGAAGATGCAGAGAAAATCGCTGAGCAGCTTAAGGCAGCTGGCGCAGAAGTTGAAGTTAAGTAATTTCATCTCCTATAACAATAAAAGCGCAACCACCTGCTGGTTGCGCTTTTTAATTTGTATTGCTGTTCAAAAAACAAGCAAAGACGCACAATTACACCATGATGGTGCTTTTGACGTCTTTTTATTTGTTTTGTCATATTTTGTTGTTTTCTTTCAACTCTTTTCGTTGATTTAGATATGTTTTTCTTACCTTTGTAATAAATCTTTGCACACGCTCTGATTGATAATCCCTATATGACCATGGAAGTTTGTGCCATCCGCCGCGTGCATAAAAAAGAGTAAGCTCTGTATAAATACCGTTCTTCAATGGAATTCTGAATCCCGTCGGCTTTGTCGTCGCAAGTAAAAGACGTCCGTGACTGATAAAACCGGGGTCAAGATTTATTCTCCTAAAGAAAGAGTTTTCAAGCTCGTTCGTGTATTCCTTAATATCTGCTTGCAAAGAGGGGTCTACAAGATTTACAAAGCTGTAAATTCGGCGCATTCCCTTACCACCGAGCTCGTTATCGTAATAAGAAGAGTATTCATCTGAAAAAGAAAACTCTTCACTGACACTCTCAATTGGGCCAAACTTTTTCTCGAGCTGTACAAGTGCTTTTTCTAAAATTTCGGTATCACAGTATATTATACCAATTATAAGCTTCTCTGGCTCAAAATCATGCGGTATACCCATCTTCTTATACAACCTCCGTTAAAAAATTTATAAGCTCTTCGTAACTGTTCGGTGCATTTTCATCTTTCGTATCAATGGCACAGCATACATCCTTGTATCTTTCGGCTCTCAACCTCGAAATCAAAAAGTTTTCTATCCAATATGAAAATTGCGTGTTAGGCGATAAATATTCAAGTTTTTTCATCTTTTCGTAAATCGGTGCGCCATCAGATGCGTCTCTCCAAATATCGACAAAAGCATAATCGTATTTTTCATTTGGCATAAGCTGTTCCATATATTCGAATGCATCCTTTTCAATTATAGTTACCTTTTGCGCATTTGGAAACTGTGGGAGAATATGCTTTTTGAAAAGCTCGATTATTTCAGGACTTCTTTCGACAACTGTTATTTTTTCGACCGACTCCTTCTGTGATACCATATATGCGTAATATCCAAGCCCGAGCCCGAAGGTGATTACATTTCCAAATGCCTCATCAATTGCCTTGTCGCAAGTGTCTATGTCAACGGGTGTAAGAGTCATCCATTCATTTTCGTTTTCAAGAACAGCAAGAAACTCGAACCTCTCATTAAAAAAACCTAAAGGTGGGATTTCCGTAAAGTCGGAATTCAGTATCATGTCACCGGAAATCATTGCACGGTATGGGGGATAGCTTTCTGTTTTAAACTCCCACTTTCCGTCTTTTATATTCTTTATTTTAATGTTTTTATAGTACGGATTTTCGGTATATTTTTTCGCATGAAGAACTCGCAGTGAAGGACGGATATAATTTCTTATTAGAACTTTATCGTCATTACTCCTACTTTCGTCAAGACCGAGAATTTCGCTGACAAGTGCAATCAGCGCATCTTTTTCTGTTATTTCTGAGTTCTCGCACAGTAAAGCTATCATATTTTCATTTATTAGCTCGGGGCAGTGCTCGAGATACGCAGCATAGAGCCGTGTCAATTTATAATTCAGTTCAAAAGTGTGCCGAAGCCGAGCTGTTTTCTCTTTGTCGGTGTATGTCATTCTAGGTGCCCTCGCTCTCTGTTTGCTTATAGTCTGGTTTTTTCCGTGATTGTTTTGGGATTGTAAAGCTTCAAAAGCTTAAGTGCAGCATGCGTCGCTTGAAAAACAAAAATGCACCGTTTTCCTTCCATTAAAAAGATTGCGGCATATGCATCGAAGGCATTTTTAGAGGGAAGCGCGTTATATGTATTTCTGCGTGAGAAATTATTAATCGGAGCTGAAATTTTCGACACGGGTGCTATTTCTATTATATCGGATATCTTTGTAATAAAGCATTTTTTCGATTTCTTCATGTCGTACAGTACACTAAATGTTAGCTGATTTCCATCAATTTGATATTTATAATTGGGGCAAACATATTTCCAAGTAAAAAAAACAAAAATCCAAACAAAAAGGGGCGTAAATGCGCCAAGCGGTATCAATCGAGTGTATATAATCAAGGAAAGGTAGAGCAGCACGAAAAGAGCATAGGAAAATATCAAAAGAATACGGCATAAAAGATTTTTGCCTTCCGGCTTTTGCTCTACGGAATATTCATAACTGTTGAATTCCATAATTGCTACCTCCTTGTTAATTGGATTATATCACTTCGCGAAATTTATGTCAACTACAGAAAAGTTTTTAATTAAATTAAATATTTACTTTTGCGCGCGTTTATGATATTATGAATATAGTGTTCGTTTTTATTAGTTTTTACGAAAGGAGAGCGTAATGGAGCATAAATCTAAGTTTTATTCTCTTATAGACCCCGTGTCTGTTGTACCGCTAAGTGAATATACCGAAAGCGAAGCACGCAGGGCTCTGGAGGAGCTTTTAACTCCGTTAGGCCACCTGGATTTTGTAAAGCCCGGTATGCATGTCGTGATAAAAGCTAACTTGGTGTCAGCTATGCAACCGCAAGAAGCTGCTACAACACACCCAATCTTGCTTCGCGCACTCTGCGAGATGCTAAACGAAAAGGGAGCAGAGGTAATAATCGGTGACAGCCCCGGCGGACTTTATAATTCTGCGTTCGTAGGCAGGGTTTACAATGTTACGGGTATGCACGCGCTTGAAAATGAAAGTGTTCATTTGAACTATGATTTTTCTGAACATTATACTAAATTTCCCGAGGGACGCGTTTTGCGTGATTTTACTTACACGGGGTATCTTGATAAAGCGGATTTAATTATAAATTTTGCAAAGCTGAAAAGCCATGGTATGATGGGCATGTCCTGCGCTGCAAAAAACATGTTTGGAACAATTCCCGGTGTTATAAAGCCGGAATATCACTACAGATTTCCACGCTATGAGGATTTTGCGGATATGCTGCTAGACCTTGATGAATACTTCCATCCGATACTATCTATTGCTGATGCAGTAGTTGGTATGGAGGGGAACGGTCCAACAGCAGGCACACCCAAGAAAATGGGATTTCTTTTGGCGTCTCATTCCCCACACACCCTAGATATGTTAGCCGCGCATTTGCTCGGATTTTCCTTAGAGGAGATCCCGACACTTCTTGCTGCGAAGAGAAGAGAATTAATACCCGAAACCATAGAAGAATTGAAAGTGATAGGCACATACGACAAGCTGAAGATTATAGATTTTGAAAAGGTCGTGGAGCATAAATCCTTACAATTCTCCGGAGACGGAAAAAATATTTTTAAGCGTATCGCAAGTAAGCTTATGGGGGTAATTTTTAAGACACGCCCCGTGCTTAAACCACAAATGTGTGTCGGATGCGCTGTTTGTGCGGGCATCTGTCCTGCCAAGGCAATAGAGATAAAAAACAAAAAAGCTAAAATAAACCGAAAAAAATGTATTCGTTGTTTCTGCTGTCAGGAATTCTGTCCTAAGAGTGCACTTAAAGTAAAAAGAACAGCACTTGCAGCGATTTTTCACAGAGAAAAGGATAAAAATACTATTGGAAAGAGTATGTAAATGAAATTTTCAGATAAATTTATCCGAAGCCAGCTTCAACTTATCAAGCCGGTCGCAACCGGCGCAAGTCTTGATTTGGCCAGAAATGTTCAGGATAAGCTTGGACGCCTTATAGGGTTTGAACATAGGCGTGATGTAGTTATAAGCGATGAGGACTTTGACGGAATTAAAGCCGCTATGGTATTGCCTCGCGACGAGATAAGACATGGCATAATACTTTATTTGCACGGAGGCGGTTACACCTGTGGCGGCATTGAATATGCTAAGGGTTTTGCATCTGTTCTCGCTGCTGAATGCGGTATGAGATGCGCCACCTTTGAATATCGTCTTGCTCCGGAGCATCCATATCCTGCAGCTATAGATGATTCCATTATAGCATATGAGTACTTGCTTAAGTCGGGTTATAATCCAAATAGCATTATTCTCGCAGGCGAAAGCGCCGGAGGCGGACTTTGTTATGCACTCTCGTTAAAGCTCAAGCAAAAGGGTATAGATATGCCGGCAGGCATAATAGCCCTATCTCCTTGGTGCGACCTCACGCTTAGCGGAGCGTCCTATGAGACAAATAAGGAAAGCGACCCTACACTTACAAAAGAACGCCTAGAATTCTTCTCGGATTGTTACACGGGGGTCATTGCATCAGGTAAAAAGGGTAAGGATAAAAAGAATTTGGAGAATCGCAAAAATGCAGAAAACCCGCTTGTTTCTCCTATTTTTGCAGACCTTACCGGTCTACCTCCGTCCTTGATTTTCGCAGGCGGTGATGAAATTTTACTATCCGATGCTCAGACAATGCACGAAAAAATGATTTCATATGGCGTTTCCTCAAAGCTTACTATACGTAGTGGAATGTGGCACGCATACCATATGTATAATCTCAAAAGTGTGCGTCTTGATTATAAGCAAATTAATGATTTTGTAAAGCAATGCTTACCAAAGGAAAACGAAAGAAAGCTTCGTTGGATGACGTTGGATAACAGCGGTAAAATATATCCCGCAGCGGCAAGCGCGAGATGGACTAATGTATTCCGTCTTTCTGCTACCCTTAAGGAGCAGGTCGACACAAGGGTGCTTCAAGCAGCACTTGATGTGACAGTGCGCAGATTTCCCTCTATCGCTGTAAGACTTCGCAGAGGTACGTTCTGGTACTATCTTGAAGAAATTGCACACGCTCCCACACTTCAAGAGGAAAAAGCATTTCCTCTTTCACGTATGCCGTTTGATGATATTCGTTCTTGCGCGTTCAGGGTTATAGCATATAATAAAAGAATAGCTGTAGAGTTCTTTCACGCACTCACAGACGGTAACGGCGGACTTGTTTTCCTAAAAACACTTCTTGCCGAATATATATCCGAAAAATACGCAGAGAAAGTTCCAACAGGAAATGGCATTCTCGACCGCCTTGAACCACCGTCGGAGGAAGAGCTGGAAGATAGCTTGGTTCGCCACGCAGGAAAATTTCCGCAGAGTAGAAAGGATACAGACTCTTATAGAATTTTTGGCGATTTAGAGCCCGACGGGTTCTGTCATAACGTGGCTTTTAGAATTAAATCCGACGAGCTTTTGCAAACGGCACACAAGTATGGAGTAAGCGTAACAGAATTCCTTACAGCTGCCGTGATTAAAGCAGGAGTGCTCCTACAAAACAAGGATACAAGATCTCTGAGAAGACAAAAGCCGGTCAAGGTGCTTGTGCCATGTAATTTAAGAACGCTTTTCGGCTCGAAAACCTTGCGCAATTTCGCACTATATGCGACACCGGGTATAGACCCTCGCCTCGGAGAATATACGTTCGAGGAAATATGTCAGCTGGTGCATAATCAAATAAAGCTAGAAATCACTAAGAAGAATATGGCGTCCAGAATGCGCACTAATGTCAAGGATGAGGAATCCCTGCTCCTTAAAATAGCACCGCTGTTTCTCAAAAATATCGTAATGAAAGCGGTGTTTTATATGGTGGGAGAGAAAAAATCCATGCTCACTCTTTCAAATCTCGGTGTAGTAAAATTGCCGGATGAAATGGAAAAGTACGTAGATAGATTTGATTTTATCCTAAGCGTTCAATCAAATGCACCTTACAATCTAAGTGTTATAACTTACAACGGTATAGCAAATTTGAATTTTATTCGAAATATCAAAGAGCCACGTCTTGAAATGTGCCTCTACCGCATTCTGCGAGAGCTTGGCATATCAGTTAAAGTGGAAAGCAATCTTCCCAAAACCAAAGCGTGATTGTTTAAGAGAGGAGTAGTTATGTATTGTGTTAAATGCGGTGTTGAATTAGGTAAAACTGAGCGTAAATGTCCTTTGTGCATGACACCCGTGTATTATACAGAGCCCGACGGAGAGGTCGAGCCGCTTTATCCGGAATACGTCAATCCAAAGGAAGAATTCAACCCTAAAGGCGTATACTTCATAGCAAGCTTTTTATTTGTCATAGCCGCAGTTATAAGCGGAATATGCGATTTAAGTCTTAATTTCGATTTTACTTGGAGCGGTTACGTAATAGGTGGACTTTTGCTCGGATACGTAATCCTCATTTTACCAAAATGGTTTAGAAGAGCGTCTCCTGCAATTTTCGTACCGGTAAATTTCGTTGCAATAGGTCTTTTCCTTTTGTATATAAGTATTGAGACGGGTGGCGGATGGTTTTTATCCTTTGCATTCCCGATACTCGGTGCGATTGCATTGATAGTTTCTGCTGTGGCAATCTTAAGCTACTATTTACGCTGCGGATATCTTTATATATACGGTGGTGCATCTATTGCGGTTGGAGCTTTAAGCGTTCTCATTGAAATACTTATACATCTTAATTTCAGTATTTCGCATGATATTTTGCTCTGGTCTCTTTACCCCTTGTGTTCTTTCTTTTTGATAGGAATGATGCTTATAATTATAGCAATAGTTCCTCCCTTCAAAGAGTCGCTTCGTAAAATTTTCGTACTATGAATTTAACACCCTCGCCGTTTTTTAGGCAAGGGTGTTTTTTTTGTTGCAATAGGGAATGATAAATAAAAAAGGAGGGCTCTATGACAAGAATTATACTTGGAAATTTGCTTTCGCTTAGCTCCGCAGTAATGCTGTGCCTCTCTTCATTAACACGTGACAAAAGAAAATGCTATCTTTACCAAGCAATAGAGTGTGTAATACTACTAATTGCTCAAGCAGTTTTTGGCAAAGCTTCAGCTGTAATAGTTATGTTTATAGCTCTTTTGCGCAACATTTTAATATATTACAGATTTTACAACGCATCCTATGTAGCCATAGTGTTCATTTTTACGGGAATTTTAGGTGCAGCGTTTAATACAGACGGAATAATAGGACTTATTCCCACCATCGCCGCGATGATTTACAGCATAACTGCTCATCTTGCAAAAAGCTTTGCAGCTGTAAAAAGTGCACTTCTGTTAAATCTTGTAGCATGGGTTGTTTATTCTTTTCTTATTTACGATTTTGCATCAGTTTTGATAAACATCACTGCAGCAATTCTAAATTTGTGTTCTATAATGATATATTATAAAAAAATATGCAAGAGCGATTCATCTTAATCTACTATATTTCTGTTGACAAAATATGGTACTTATATTATAATATATATATTAGAGTATTTAAATAAAAGGTGAAAATCCAAAGGGGATAAATAATGGGCTTCATAGGAAATAAAAGAAGAATGCTTATGTTGAGCGTCGATTTGGGTATCTTTTCGCTAACATATCTTCTTACAATAACCCTCCAAATAGTTTCCCAAACCGGATACTATAACATAGGAACACCTGCAATTCTTGTTAATTTTGTCGTTTCGGCATTTTTTGTTTTTGTCGCGAGAATTGGAGTAAGAGTGTATTCTATAGTATGGCGCTATGCTAATTCGTGGGCATTTTTAAGAATAGTTGTCGCTGATATAATAGGTGGTATAACAGGTCTTTTCGTGACTTATTTCGCGCAAAGAATATTCATAGGACTTTACCAGACGATTTCATTAGTCGCAATGTGTAACGTCGTAACACTTGTTTCAAGATTTGCATATCAGCAAAAATACAGATTTTCAAGAGAAGCAACCGAAAAGCATGGTGGAAGCAAAATAGGCATAGCAATAGTAGGCGCAGGCCAAATAGGAACTCTTCTCGCAGAGGAGCTTAAGCTGAATACGTATTCAAAATACCGCCCTATATGCTTTATAGATAATGACCCTGCTAAAATAGGAAGCAGAATTCTCGATTTGCCGGTATACAGTGACGACAATTATATCCTTGACAGAATTAAAAATATGCAGGTACAAGAGATATTCATAGCCGTTCCCAAGGCAAGCGGAGACAAGCTTAAAGCAATGTATGAGTTTTACAGTGCCTCAAACTGTCCGGTAAAGGTGTATGATCAACCGATAAATTTCGCTGCGGGCGGTGAAGGCGCGAAGGGCGTTATACGTGAAATAAAAATCGAGGACCTGCTTTTTAGAGGCGGACTAAAGGTTGCTGATGAAAAAGCTATAGAGTATTATTCAAACAAAATCGTTCTTGTTACGGGCGGTGGTGGCTCAATAGGTAGTGAGCTCTGTCGTCAGGTGGCAAAAGCTAATCCCAAAAAGCTTATCATTTTCGATATTTATGAGAATAATGCTTACGATATACAGCAGGAGCTTTTGCGAGTATACAGGGATACCTTGGACCTTCAGGTCGAAATAGGTTCTGTCAGAGACAGAAAACGTCTTGAGGCGGTCTTCGCTCATTACAGACCCGATGTTGTTTTCCATGCAGCCGCTCACAAGCATGTTCCTCTTATGGAGCATAGCAATGCGGAAGTAATAAAGAATAATGTTATCGGTACATACAATGCTGCGGATATGGCAGAAAAATACGGCACCGAAAAATTCATATTGATTTCTACCGATAAAGCAGTAAATCCAACTAATGTAATGGGCGCATCAAAGCGACTTTGCGAAATGATAGTTCAGTGTAGAAAAGATAGCAAAACAACCTTCGCTGCCGTAAGATTCGGTAACGTCTTGGGCTCAAACGGCTCAGTAATACCGTTATTTAAGCGACAGATTGAAATGGGCGGTCCCGTAACAGTAACGGACAAGCGTATAATAAGGTATTTCATGACAATTCCCGAAGCTTCAGGTCTTGTAATTCAAGCTGGAGCAATGGCAAAAAGAAATGAACTCTTTGTTCTCGACATGGGCAAGCCGGTAAAAATACTTGATTTGGCAGAGAATATCATTAAGCTTTCAGGACATGTTCCTTACAGGGATATAGAAATAATAGAAACAGGTCTTCGTCCCGGAGAAAAGCTTTATGAGGAGTTGCTTATAAAGACCGAAAATCTTGATAAAACCGAAAACAATATGATATTCATTGAACGCGATTTGCCCCTTTCAAGAGAGTGCGTTGATGAAAAGCTGCGCGTTTTGAAGGATGCTGTAGCTTATGCAGAAAACGAAATCGCCGCAGAAAGCATTAAGGAAGCAATGATGTCTGTTGTTCCTACATTTAAAAATCCTGAAGAAATCAATAAAAACGCACAGAATTCAGAAGAAATGAAATTGCTCGCAACAGTTTAATTTTTAAGCAATTTATAATTAAAATCAAAATAATAAAGCACGCATGCTCTAAATCACAAATTTCAGAACAGGGAACTCATTGCACTGAAATAAAGATTTTGGCGTACGTGCTTTTTTTATTTAAGAAAAGATAACCCTAATTTTAAGAAAAATAAAGAAGCGTTTGCAAATTTGCAAACGCTTCTTTTATATCAAGAATTAAACTTAGTTATGAAGTTTTAATTAAACTCCTGCAGGAGGAAGGATGACGCCGCCTTCAGTGTTCATCTTCCATCTAGCGATAAGAGTCATGTTACCTTCAATAACGTTGTTCTCGAAGTCCCAAGCTGTATCAGAACCTTCAAGGAACCAACCAAGGAATTCATAGTTAGTTCTTACAGGAGCTGTGGGAGCAGTTGCCTTGTCACCGTAAGCAACAGTAGCATCAGCGATGGGCTCGCTTGTTGCACCGTTTGTATTGAATGCTACAGTGTAGTTGATAGGAGTCCATTTAGCTATAAGCTCAAGGTTTTCTGTAACTGCATCTTCAAAGTTCCAAGCTGCTTCGCCGTTGAACCAACCTGCAAATGTATAACCTGTCTTTTCAGGATTTGTTTCGGGAGCTGCAACAGTCTGACCGTATACTACTGTTTCCTGAACAGTGTTACCACCGTTGTCAGGATTGAATACTACGTTATAAGAGTTGATTGTCCACTTAGCTGTAAGTGTTACGTTTGATGTAACCTTGTCGTTAGCGAAATCCCAAGCTACTTCACCGTTGAACCAACCTGCAAATGTGTGACCTGCTTTTGTAATAGCTGCGGGAGCAGTTGCCTTTTCACCGCTGATTACTGTCTGAGAATCGATTGCGGGAGCACCGCCTGCTGTGTTAAATGAAACAGTGTACTTATCGGGAATTATTTCTTCCCACTTAGCTGTAAGTGTTATATTTGCTGTAACCTTATCGTTAGCAAAATCCCAAGCTGCTTCACCGTTGTACCAACCTGCGAATGTGTAACCGGTCTTTGTAGGAGCTGTAGGAGCCGCGATTGTTGTGTTGTAGTCAGCTGTAGCTGCTTCAACTGCGCTTCCGCCGTTTGCATCATATGTAACAGTGTAAGTGTTGATAGTCCAAGCTGCCTTAAGAGTCACATCAGCTGTAACTGCTGTTTCGAAATCCCAAGCTGCTTCGCCGTTGAACCAACCCGCGAATGTGTAACCGGTCTTTGTAGGAGCTGTGGGAGCAGTTGCCTTTTCACCGTGGTTAACTGTAGCTGCATCAACGTCGCTTCCGCCGTCTGCATCAAAAGTAACGGTGTAGGTATTAAGTGTCCAAGCTGCCTTAAGAGTTACGTTAGCTGTAACTGCTGTATCGAAGTCCCAAGCTTCCTCACCGTTGAACCAACCTGCAAAGGTATAACCTTCCTTGGTAGGAGCTTCGGGAGCTGTTGCTTTAGCACCGCTCTCAACTGTTTGAGCTGCAACATCACTTCCGCCATCGGAATCAAAAGTTACTGTATATTCAGTAGGAGCTTTCTCTTCCCATTTAGCTTTAAGTGTAATATCTGCTGTAATCTTTGTTGCAAAATCCCAAGCTGCATCGCCATTGTACCAGCCCTTAAAATCATAACCTGCTTTTGTAGGTGCTGTGGGTTCTGCTACCGTCTTGCCTTCTTCAACAGTGACTGCTTCAACTGCGCTTCCGCCGTCAGAATCAAATGTAACGGTGTAAGACTTTGTTTCGCCACAAGCTGTGAAAGCGAACGCTACTGCAAGTATAAGCAATAGACTGAAAATCTTTCTTAATTTCATAAAAACCTCCAGAAAATAATAATTTAGTTTTTTGATGTATTTATTTTACTATACGTCAAATTGTTTTTCAAGGTCTTTCGAACAAAAAAATCCCTACATTTGATAAAATCTTGCAAATTCGCCAAATAAGCAACTCTGTTTTTGTTACATATGACAAGTAAATACCTGCGCCGTATATACTTGATTAGTGCAATACTTACCACGAAAGACTTTTTTTGCCAAACAAGCGTCTAAATAACTCTTGAGTTCGAGCAGGTCATATATATGATTTGCTTTTCTTTTGCTATAGCCCTCAGCGCCTTTGACGCAGATGTAAATTTACCGTCGTCAAGGTTTACGAACGGGTCGTCGAGAATAATAAACGGTTTTTCATTATCATAAAGAGAGTCAATCAAGGCAAGTCTTGCCGCAAGAGAGTATGCATCCTTCGTCCCCTTGCTGTATGCCTCGCTCGGCTTGTATGAGCCGCGTTCGTTTTTCATAATTGCAAATGAAGTATCCATAACAAATTCTTCACTTGATTCGTTGCAAATTGTCTTAATGTACTTGTCGAACGCTCGCCTTGTTTTAGCAAGATATTTCGATGTAAGCATGTCTTTCGCTTCTTTTAAGAAATCCTTTGTTTTTTGAATAGTAAAAAGTTTCTTTGTGTAAAGCGCTTGCTTTTCTTTAAGCTCAGCTCGCTCAAGAATTAAGCTCTCTTCATTTTCTATTTGCTCGTATAAATCAAGGCATTGCCTTGTAAGAAGAGTTTTAATTCGCTCATTTTCTGATATTTTTATGTCTAAATTATCAATGTCCGTCCTTGTAAATTGCGGGACTGAATCATCAGAAATTTTAATGCTTTCAGTGGATATGTTGTGCTCGCTTGCATATCGTAAAAGTGTACTCTTTGACTTCTCCACTGTTCGCAAAAGAGTTTTATATGAGAAAAGCTTTTCGGCTATTTCATCAAATGGCTTTGCCGATACCGTAGGGTATCTTGAAAGGAATATCCGCGCCTTTTCGGCATGCGCTTTAGCAATTAAGCTCTTTTCTTTTGAAGCTGTTTTGTCATTAAGCACCCTTTCCTTAAGCATTAGATAGAGCCGCTTTTTGTTGATAATATCCGATACGCAACTGTATATATCACCGGCTCTGTCCACAGGGTATCTCGATACAAAGCTCAGCAAGGACTGTTTAAGCTCGTCTATTTCAAATTTCAGCGCTTCTGTCTTCTTTTGTATTGCACTGTAGGTTGTGAGCAGGGAAGTGTTTTCTGCAACTAAAATTTTTGCTCTGTCAAGAAGATGCGGTATTTCGATTTTGCTTCCGCTGTATTCTATATCGAATGCTTCAAATATTTTTTCGGCAAGCGCAATGTCGGATTCTGTGACAGTATTTTTTCTTTTAAACGGAAAAAGAGCGATAATCGCAATGCACAGCAAGTAAAAGAGGGGATTTACCGTCGCGCCCAAAACCGCACCCATGACTGCTGCTATTGCAAAAAGAATTTTCAGCGCAGTGCGGCTCGAGCTTGCTTTTTTGTCTTTTTCAAAGGAAAAATTTTTGAGCAACGCATCAATTTCAGCTTCGCTTATATCAGACTCAACGCCTCTTGGTGATTCATTTGCAGTTCTTTCAATAACTCTAAGCTCAGCATGCCTGTCATCAATTTGTTTTAGGATTGTTTTAGCATTTTCATATTCTTCTTCCTCAGCGTCGTTTTCGAAGAAAGTTGAAAGCTCCTCAAATTCTTTTCCGTAATTAGCCGCAGCTTCGCTCTTTTGTGTTCTTGTGCTCTCAATATAGCTTTCTCTTGCTGAGGAAATTTCTTCTTCACTCGGTATACCGCACGCAAAGAAACGCTCTAACGGCTTGAGGGCTTCAAGGTCATCTTCAAGAATTTCTTTCATAGAAAGATACTGCTTCTCAAAGGTGCGTTTTAGCTTTGATTCCTCTGCTTTCGAAATAGTGTCCTCTATCATTTTTTTATCGTCGTTAAGCGTAGCTAGCGCTTTGTTGACCTCTGCAATTCGAAGCCCCAGATTTTCATATTCTTCCTTCGCTCTCGCTATATCTCCGAGCTGTAAATCCAGGGCTGAAATTTTCGATTTTATTTCTCCGATTTCTCCCGTGCCGCCTTTTTTATGATAGATTTTCCTTTGCTTTTCAAGCAGCTCTACAGCTTCGTCCATTACGCCAAGGTCACCGCCTGTTCCTACAAGGTCGGAAAGCTTTGCAGAAATGCTTTTGTTGTCATTTTTAACTGATAAATTCATTTCCGAGAGGAAAAGAGTACGCTCAAATCCGTCGCTGTCTATACCAAAAATTTCTTCGCCTAGATTATTCGTATAATCAAAGCTCTCTTTACCGCTTTTGCAGTCGTAAAGCTTGAATTCGTCCTCACTTCCTTTGCTCATAAAGGTTCTTTCGACGCGGTAATGCTTGCCGTTTACTTCAAATGTCAACGAACCTCCGAATCGCCCCCTATTCCAAGGAGTGTAGTGCTTTCTTTCGTTTTCCTCAAGCTTCGTTTTCTTGGTTGATTCAAGACCGTAAAGCATAACTTTAATAAATACGGTAAGAGTAGTTTTTCCACATCCGTTGTCCTGTCTTAAAACGTTTAGTCCGCTCGAAAATGAGTGCTTGAAATCACAAAGAGTTCCAAAGTTTTCAACGTAACATTCTAAAAGTCGCATATCATATCTCCTCTTTGGCAAGCGCCCTTATTCCGCACTCTATTATTTCGTTTTTTTCGCTTTCGGAAAGCTCCGATTTTGAAAGGACAAGACGTATAAATTCTCCCTTGAGAGATAGGTCGTTTTTGTAATCGTCGGCATTAATACGAAGCTTTGAGAGATCTTTAACCTCAAGATAATAGTAATCAGAAGCAAATCTCAGTTCAAGTGCCTCGGTGTTGCGGTTTGATTCCGGCTCGTGCTCTCCGGTAAGGCAAACGCGAACCATGTCGCAAAAAGGAATTTGCGAAAGCTTTTTTGCAATCCTGTTTTCAATATCTATATCTCTGTTCGCTCCTGTTATATCGACTTCAATTATATGCAAACGCCTTTTTGCCCTTCTCTGAAATCTATGGAATACGCCTCTGTCGGTTACGTCGACAATTACGTAACCCTTATCTCCGGTTTCGTCAAATCCGCGACCCTCGGGTGTGCCCGAATAGACCGCATAACAGCCGCTGTCTGTAACAACCTCATTATAGGTATGGTAGTGCCCAAGAGCAAGATAGTCTATCGGCAAGTTGCAAAATTCCTTAATACCTATTTTCCCGTTTTCGTCGGATTTGTCCCGAAGCTCGCCGTGAAGAACGACAACGTTTCTCTTTTGCGGGTCGAGCTCTAATGAATCAAACATTCCGCAAGAAGTTCTTGAACGTCCGGCTACAGTTATTCCGGCTATTTCAAAATAAGTCCAATTTTCACCAAAAATTTTAAGATTAGACGGCAGAGAAATGCCGGAGGACAGAATTCTGTCTTTCTCGTGATTTCCCGACAAGTAGAAAAATGTAAGGTCGGCTGCGCCTTCGATAATTCCTATTACGGTGTCTATTGTACGAATGCCTGTCTTGTCATTGTCAAACAGGTCGCCTGCTATTATGATTGCTCCGGCGCCCATTTCCTCCGCCTCGCGTACCATACCTCTAAAGCTGTCAATAAGCTCTCTTTTTCTCTGTTTTGTCTTGGTTGGACCAAGTCTTGCAGTAAGAGGCGAATCAAGATGTATATCCGATGTATGTATAAACTTCAATTTAGTTATATCTCCTGTTCCGCTTTTGTTTTTCTATTTGTGAAAAATGTAAAAGCCGAATTTTGAAATGCTCTCCTGCATAAAATTATACTGTTTAATAAAGTCGTTGTCAATAATACAGCTTGAACACAAGCATAAAAAACTTCAAATTACTACTTGAAAATGGAAAAAAAAGGTGATATAATCGCTTTGGAACTAAAATACATTTACTGTAGAGAATTGTAATTTCTGTGCGTTTTGTGAAACTGAAAATTCTGTTGGTGTATCTTGTGTGCACGGTAAGGAGAAAAAATGATTAAAATTGTTTACGCAAAAACCAAGCTTGAAGCAGGAAAAAATGCCGCAAAGGTTATAGAAGAGGTCGTGAAAAATAACCCTGAAGCAGTCCTCGGTCTTGCAACCGGCTCTTCACCCATCGATATGTATCAAGAGCTCATATCTAAATGTAAAAAAAGTGAAATTTCTTTCAAAAAAGTAAAGACTGTAAACCTCGATGAGTATGTTGGACTTTCCCCTGAGCATGATCAGAGCTATGCGTACTTTATGAATGACAATCTTTTTAATCATATTGACATCGATAAGAACAATACAAACCTTCCAAACGGACTCGCAAAGGATTTGAAGCTCGAATGCGAAAGATACGACAGGGTTGTTGAATCAATGGGCGGTATCGACGTTCAGGTTTTGGGCATCGGAAACAACGGACATATTGGATTTAATGAGCCATCCGATTACTTTTCATACGGCACAGGTCTTGTCGACCTAACAGAATCCACGATTGATGCAAACTCAAGGTTTTTTGCATCTCGCGACCTCGTACCTACTCAAGCACTCTCTATGGGCGTCGGTCAGATAATGTCAGCAAAGAAGATTTTGCTAATAGCGCTCGGAAAGGGAAAGGCACAAATTCTTGAAGAAGCACTTTTTGGAGAAGTAACGCCGCGTGTTCCCGCTTCAATTTTACGGTTTTTTGCCGGTGAGGTAGTGGTTTGTGCGGATGATGAGGCGCTTTCCGTAATCAAGGAAAAGCATCCCGAAGCAGTTTGAATAATATTTTTATGTAAGAATGGCGGCTCTGCAAATTTAGCAGAGCCGCCTGAGTTTCATATGTAAATGTGAAATACTTGTTTCGGTATGCGTTGTTATGCTTTCGAACGCGGTTCGTCAATAGAGAGAATTATATGCTTTTTATTAGCGTAAAAATCCGTTCTCTTTAACACTTTAATACCCGCAAGCGCAAGACTTTTTATCCCTGCACTTAAAAGCTCTTCAAATTTTTCAATTCTTTGCCACCCGTCGTATTCATAAAGCTTTTCTTGCATTTTTTCAACAAGCATAGTGTCAATCAAAGCTTCGCTTTCCATAACAGTAAGATGCATGAGCCGTATTTTTTCAACAGCAATTTCTATCTGCCCCTCATCCTTTAGGCGCAAAAGTGTCCTCGCGTGTCTTTCCGACAAGTTAGCGTCAAGAATAATTTTTCGTATGTAATCCGGGAAATTCAAAAGCCGCAGCTTGTTTGCAACGTAGGATTGGCTTACCCCCATTTTTTTTGCAATACCGCTTTGAGTCTCCTTGCATAAATTTATCATTCCCCTTAACGCTTCAGCTTCTTCAAACATATCCATGCCTGTCCACCTCCGATAAAATTTTATCACCTTGTGTATGGTGATTTTTGTCGCAGTGGGACGAGCGCGGGAAATGCGTTTTCTTAACGTTTGAAAATTAAAGAGGTTTTTTTGATATCTGTGCGTAGGGGCGGGGATAGCTTTGCGGAGTCTTTGTCTTCTTGGAAACTACGATTAATGCGTGCTCAAGGCAATCCTCATCTGATTTTACGAAGGTTTTTTCGATTTTTGCTTGTGCATTGCCTAAAACTGCGAGCGCCTTTTTAGAGCCGGAAAGCTCAAATTCCGCATTTTTGCCCTTCATAGCAATCATTTTTCCGCCAACTTTAACATAAGGCAGACACAATTCGCATAAAACTCGCATTTCCGCAACGGCTCTTGCTGTGGCATAATCAAACTTCTCTCTGTAAAGCTCGTTCTTTGCTCCGTCCTCGGCACGCATTACTTCGGTGCAAATGTTCTCAAGTCCTAATAGCTCAGCTGTCTCTTTTACATAGTTAACGCGCTTAGCAGTCGAGTCTATTGCAAAAATTTTCAAATCCTCTCTTAATATTGCAAGCGGAAGAGAGGGAAATCCCGCACCGCAGCCGACGTCTATTATAGATGCACCCTTTGAAATTTGAGAGCATAGTGTTGCACAGTCGGCATAGTGATTTAATATAATCTTCGACGGCTCGGTAATCGCTGTAAGGTTGTATCTTTCATTTTCCTCAAGCATGCGTTTGGTAAGCATGAGCAGCTTTTCACTTTTCTGAGTATTGAGAAGCGAGCCAAGCGAATTGGTTTTGAATGTTTTCGTAAGCTCAGATATGAAATCCTTGTCACTTATTTGCATAAATAAACGTCCTTTTTTTTCGTTCATATACATTATAGACCTAACATTTTGTTTTGTCAACAAACTATTGACTTTGTTTAAGCCCTAAGGTATAATTGACACAAAGCAAAACAAAGGAGAACACTATGTCAAGTATTGAAAAAATAGATAAGAATTTTGCCGTTTGTGCGAATATAGACAAGGATGATGTTGTGTTATATAATGCTCTTAGCGAGCCGTTTAGAATTTACGGTATATATCATGACGGTGTTAAATATCGCCGTATTCCTGATGATGTTGCAGCAAATACCAACGACGGAGTGCTTTCTCTTTGCTGCAATACAGCCGGAGGCAGAGTCAGATTTATAACAGATAGTCCATACGTCGCAATAAAAGTTAAGCTCGGAAATCGGACCAATACAGTGAAGATGGCGGCTGCCGGTGCTGCAGGTTTTGATATGTATGTAAAGCATGACGGAATAGAAAGATATGTTAATACCTTTCTTCCCCCTGTTGACCTCACTAATGAGTTTGAGAGCGTTGTTGACCAAAGATATGATGGCGAACAGCTTGTAACAATTAATTTTCCGCTTTATAATGACGTTCACGAGCTTTACATCGGTCTTAAAGACGGCTCAAGCTTAAAGAGCGCCCCCGACTATACAATTTCAAAGCCCTTTGTCTATTATGGCTCGTCCGTCACTCAAGGCGGCTGTGCTTCACGTCCGGGAACCTGTTACCAGGGATATATTTCGCGACATTTTGACGCAGATTATATCAATCTCGGCTTTTCCGGAAGTGCCAGAGGCGAGGCGGCAATACGCGATTATGTCGCAGACCTTGATATGTCGATATTCATTCTTGATTATGACCACAACTCTCCTACGTATGAAACTCTTGTAGAAACTCACGAGCCATTTTACAGAGCTGTAAGGGCAAAACACCCAAATGTTCCGATAATACTTACAAGCAAGCCGGATGCATATCTTTACGCAGACCATCAGCGTCGCAAGGACTTTATAGAGTCATCTTATAACAGATGGCGCTCCGAAGGGGACGAAAACGTTTATTTCATATCCGGTCCCGAGCTTATGAAGCTCGCAGGTGAAGAGGGCACTGTTGATAGAATACATCCTACAGACCTCGGATTTTACAGTATGGCAATGCGCTTTATTGAGCAGATAGAAAAAATATTAGAGAAGAACTGATTAAAAACCGAATAAAAACCCCGTAGTGTAAGCTCGAAATATAATTTCAAGTTACATACGGGGTTGTTTTTATATCTTAAATTAATTGCCTTTGACAAAAATGTCTTTAACCGTAAGAGCAATCATATGCGAAAGAACAAGAGTTGCCAGAATGAAAATGTAGCTTACGACCATGTAAATTATCTCTTCGGGTCTGATGGAAGAGGAGAATTTTATAAGGTAAAGCACCGTGTCGTATATCTCAAACCCAAGGTTGTAAATAAAACGCGCAAGCGCTGCCGAAAAAACTGCCGCATTAATTGGCACATCAAAATTAAAGTAGCGTTCAGCCGAAAGAAGCGAAAAAAGGTCGTTTTGATTTTTTATTGGTGCTTTCGCAAGTTTTTTCAAAACGAATATCATAAGAAGGAAGAGCAAAAGTCCCTCGGCAAAGGATACCGCTACTTTCAAAAGTGAATAAAGCAAGGATAATAGTATCGCATCGGGTGTATTAAGCTCTGCATAGAAAAAGTCAAGGTAATTATAAGGTAATGCGTAAATAAGGCACGGCAAAGTGAAAATCAAAATGTATAATGCCGCAAAACCATAACTGAAACGCCTTTTTGAATATGCAACAAGCGCAAATACAGCTACGGTGAGCGGGAGAGCGGATTCTGCAAATTCAATTAGAAAATCTGATACGTAATAGCAAAAGCGAAACTCTAAAACATAGTTTGACAGATAATAAATTGTGAATAAAAGAAGATGTGTTACCGAAAGAGAAATTAAAATTTTCGGTATTAAATTGCTTTTTGTGGATTTCATGTGCGAAGTCCTTTCATTTATCTTACAAAAAGCATTTTATCATAAAAGTGTCACCATTTCAAGATATAAAAGTTAAAAAATGCGTTTTTTGTCAAAGGAGATAAAAGCTATGAATAGCCAAGATAACAGTGAAATGGAAAATATCAAAAAGGACCGTGTAAAAATATTCAATGAAAGCTTTTTGAAAAACGGTTTCGGAGAAAGTCAAGTAATAGCGAAAAGTATTTTGGGCAAGGACATATGGGGTTATAAAATAGGGTATGGGAAGAGAATTATTTTGGCTGTGGGAGCTCACCATGCCCTTGAATATATAACCGCTGCAGCGATGTATGAATTTTTGTCAAATATCGAAAAAGAATTTGCACGAGGTGCTACTTGCTATGGAATTAATACGCGTTTTTTGCTACAAAAGTTTACATTTTGGATAGTGCCGTGTCTTAATCCGGACGGCGTCGGGTTGCACCTTTTCGGAACAGAGGGAAACCCTCTTTCATCAAGACAGATAAAAATGAACGGCGGAGGTGAAATCTTTTCCGAATGGCAATCAAATGCAAGAGGAGTCGACTTAAATCATAATTACAACTACGGGTTTTACGAATATAAGCTCTTTGAGAGAATACATGCAATAGAACCCGGAAAAACCAAATATAGCGGCGAATATCCCGAAAGCGAGCCGGAGACGAGTGCATTGGCAAGTCTTGTTCGAATGATTATGCCGTCAGCTGTCATTTCCTTTCATACGCAGGGCAGAGAAATATTTTTCGCACCTGATACCCCTAAGTTAAGACGTATATCACAGCGCTTCGCTAAGGCCATCGGCTATATGGCTGCATATCCAACTGATAGTGCGATGTACGGAGGACTTTGTGATTACACAGGATACGTTTTGGATATACCGTCTTTTACTGTTGAACTCGGTAAGGGTAAAAATCCTCTGCCGTACTCAGACCTGCCGTTGATTTCAGAAACTGTTAAAAAATGCTTGATTCTGCTGCCCACATATCTATAAATTGTTAACAAATTGTAAATATTTAATTCTTTTTCAAAACCCCTTGTTATTTTATTTCGCGTATGATATTATATTATGGCTGCTAATTTGCAGCAATATTATATCTCACATAGCGAGTAGGTTTATTGCCGGTGCTCAGTCAATGAGTCGCAATATTATGTCGCTATGGCGGAAAAACCAAGGAGGAACATAAAATGTTCGAAATTTCAATCAAGCAGTTGCTTGAAGCAGGTGTTCACTTCGGTCACCCGACCAAGAAGTGGAATCCGAAGATGGCAGAGTACATCTTCACTCAGAGAAACGGTATTCACATTGTAGACCTTCAGAAGACCGTTAAGAAATTTGAAGAGGCACACAACTATGTTGCAGAGCTTGCAGCAGAGGGTGGCACAATTCTCTTCGTTGGTACAAAGAAGCAGGCAGCCGACACAATTAAAGAAGAAGCTCAGAAATGCGGAATGTACTACGTAAACGTTCGTTGGCCCGGCGGTATGCTTACCAACTTCAAGACAATCCGTAAGTCCATTAAGCGTCTTAAGGACCTTGAGAAAATGCAGGCAGACGGAACCTTCAATCTCCTTCCCAAGAAGGAAGTTGCAAAGCTCGTTAAAGAAATGCAGGACCTTGAGAAGTCATACGGTGGTATCAAGGATATGACAACTCTTCCTTCTGCAGTATTCGTTGTTGATACTCGCAAGGAAAGAATCGCAGTTCTTGAGGCAAAGAAGCTTGGCATTCCCGTAATCGCTATAGTTGACACCAACTGCGATCCCGATGATGCAGACTACATTATCCCCGGTAACGATGACGCAATTCGCGCAATCAAGCTTATCGCAGGCGCACTTGCAGATGCTGTTATAGCAGCACACGGCGGACTTCAGGAAGAGACAGCTGAAGAGGTTGCAGCGGAAGAAGCACCTGCAGCAGAAGAAGCAGCAGCTGAAGAAGTAGTTGCAGAGTAATTTTAGACTAAATTTAAGGAGATAGAAAAATG
>JAZSJG010000083.1:0-28326 GCA_045534215.1 Eubacteriales bacterium | reverse complement strand
GGGCTCGTTCTCGAATCCTCTCTGCGCATAAAATTCCTGCTCACCTGCTGTGAACACGAAATCGTTGCCGCAATCTTTGCACTTCAGTGTCTTGTCCTCGTACATGGTTTCCTTTTCCTCACTTGATAGGTATATAATTTTGCCCTTAGTCGGATTTCAACCAACGCCTTTGTAAACAACGCTCTCCCTTAAGCTACCTGGGCATATAAACGAATTAAATATCAGAAAATAACTCACTTTCCTCTCGAAGATGCCGAAACATACGCGATTTAGCATTTTCTACAGACTTTACGTCGCGAGAAAGCTCTTTGGCGATTTGAGCTGTTTTCTTTCCGTCAAGATAAAGCAGGAATACTCGGTATTCATATTCGGAAAGAACCTTACGGACTCTTTCGAGATACCTACGCATACGCTCCTTTTCAAGCATACGGCTTTCAACAGTGCACTCCGTGTAAAGTGAATCAACATCAATGCCGACAGTTTCAACTTCCCTTTCGGCTTTTGAAGACATATCGTAAAGACGTCTGTAAAGGCATATTTTCGCATATAAGCCAAATGTAACGTCTTTTTTTTGCAAGTCGTATGACAGTGCTGCTTTATGCAAAGCCACACACGCCTCTGAAAAGACCTCATCGTAACGAATGCCGGGAGAGACAAATCCGTACACCGCCTTGTTAATCATTGGCATATAACGATGAACCAATTCGGAAAAAGCTGCATCCACGCCGCTTTGAGTCATAGATATCAAATCTTCAGGCTCGCATTTACTGTAAAAAGTCATAAAATCTCCGCTCTGATACCCTTTAATTATAATAGTTTTTTAATATTATGTCAATACTTTTGTCAAAAAAAGGAAGTTTTTTACAAAAGTTTGTACAATTTTGATGTTTTGGCATCAATAATTTTTGTAAATATTATCAATTTTTGGTAATTTATGACAAAAACTCTAATCGACCTGTTGCCGAGAAAAGTACGCCTCTGTAAAGGCCGTCCGGCTTTGCTTCGAAATTACGAGCCATCTTTTCAGCTTCTATCTTAGATGTAACGGTTATTGAAACCGAGAGGACCTCATCCTCGAGGTCATATGCCTTCATTGTTACTCGGTATTTATTGTTTTCTGTCTTTTCAACGATGGATTTTACTCTCGCTCCGCTTTTGGAAAGAGAAAAATATTTCGCTGCATATCTTAAGCTCTGGTCTCTGAAATCCTTGTCGAGAGTATCATATAGTTCAGAAGCTATCATATGACCCGTGTCAGAAATCATGTAATACTTTTCCCCATTAACCTCATCATAAAGCAGATGACCTGCGTCACTTAATTCGCGTAAACATTCGTCATAACCGAATATTATTTTATCCGTATTTTCGGACAAAATGCTTATGACTGATGTATGATCGAGAGGATACCCAAGGTTATCCAGAATGAATAAGACAAATACCTTTATATCCGTCATTGTATTCAGTGTAAATTTTTTCTTTTTCATACGCATCCTTTTCTTGTGCACAATATCGTGTGCGGAGTATTTAATAATCCTTGATAAAAATACCCGCAGAAGAGGTAACAGTTAAACTATCACCGCCCTCTGCGGGTTGAATCGTTAATCCTCTTCGGATTCCAGATATTTTCTGTAATTTTTAAGCTTCACGTTCTTAAAGCCGAAGTTTCCAAAAGCGTCGGTAGAAATCTTTGTAAGATCCTTGTTTACAAAGGCAAAGCTCTGATTGTAAACCACAGGAACTACAGATGCCGAATCAAGCAAGAGCTTTTCTGCTTCACGGAGCGCAGCATCTCTGTCCTCGTCATTTGAAGCATTGAGTGCAACATTAAGATAATTGTCATAATCCGCACTGCAGAATCCTGAAATAGCGGTTCTTACAGTTCCGTTTGAAAAATCGCGACCATTTCCGTTAATGTTAGATGTAAATGCCGCAAGAGCAACAAATGCATCAGTGGAATACATCTGCCAATCAATTCCGATAATATCGAACTCGCGGTTGCCATAAGAAGCTTCCTTGACAAGTCTTTGAATTTCGGAATCCTTTATTATCATTTCTTCGGAGGTGGCTGAATCTATGATTGTTGTAGCCCTTGAAGAAACGGCATTAACCGTAACAGTAAATCCAAGTGCTGTCCAAGCTGTTTTGGCAATGTCTGCAATAGCGCGGCTCTCCTCATCATCATTAACTGTCAAGGTGAATGCTTTGGAGATACCGTCAAAATTAACACCTGCGAGAAGTGCCTCTGCATCAGCAACACTTCCTTCCAATCTGTTTGCAATTTTCTTTCCGTATATTGACTTTGCAACAGGGTCGGGCAAAAATCCGTTAGCGGGCTTTGCAAACGTAATTGCTTCTACAATAGCTTGGCGGTCAAGAGCAAGAGAGAGTGCCTGTCTTACTTCCTTAATCGCAAAAAGCGGATTTTCCGTGTTAAACACATATGTATATGTTGAAAGATCATCAACGCGCTTAGCAGAAGACTTATGCTCTTTCCTATCGGCAAGACTTGCATTACCCATGTAGAAAACCGTTTTGTTTGCAAGGTCATTGTAGGTAATTGTTAATTCCTTACCCTCGGGAGTTGTAAATGAAATCAACTTGTTTGGTTTTACATTTTCGGTATAATTTTTTACAGTGGATTTCTGATGATATCCAAGGTTTCTTGCAAGTGCAAAGTTACCTGCATCCACATTAAGCTCACTGATTTTGAAAGGACCGTTGGTTACTATGGATGTCATATCCTTGCTCCAATAGGTAGCGGCAGAGGAAACGATATCCTGGCGCAGCGGTGATGTTGCAACCGAGGCAAGATTTTTAAGAATTTGCTTATAGTCAGCATTTTCAGCATAATTGATTGTAATTTCGTAAACACCGGTATCCTTTGCACCAAAGGAATAAAGGGATACGCCGTCGATTCCGCTCTTTATTTCAGCAGCATTATCTATTCCGTAAAAAAGTGCAGCAGCAGGGTTTGCATTGTTGGGGTTAAGAATAACGTCGCGCCACGCATAAATATAATCGGCCGCTTTAACGCGAGTTTCGTCAGACCAATAGGTTTCGCGAAGCTGAATTACTATTTCCCTTTTTTCTTTATTGACTTCATAGCTTTCTGCACCGGCACACTTAATCTTGCCCTTCTTGGTTACCGAGAACAATGGCTCATAAAGCAAGCTCATTACTTGATCGGCGTTACTGTCGACATAGTAATCCGAGGGGTCGAAATCGAAGACTGTCTCTCCGATATAAACTTTGATTTCAGCACCTGCATCCTTCGGCTCTCCGCAAGAAGAAAGTGAGAGCATTGAAGCAAAAATCATTGTCAATGCAAGAAGCGCACTAATAATTTTTCTCATATGTATCTCCTATGCCGATTTCAATATCGGCCTTCACGAATATAATTCTAATATATTTTATCACAAAAGTCGTACTTTTTCAATGTCAATTTTACAGACAAAGAATTTTCGTTGAATTGCACAAACTCAGCGATGACATATTGTAAAAAATAGACAAATATTTTATACTGCCGTATATAACGGAATTTTTCTGTCTAAAATCACGATAAATATTTGTTTTGTGGGGTGAAATATTGAAAAAATACTTTTATTTCGACCGATATGATTCATCGGGATGCTACACCGACCTTGCACTTGAACGCCGGCGCGCTGATATCCGTACAGACGGTGTTGAATACGGGATTACACGAGGAATTTTTGGCACTTGGGAATCAGTAAAAATAACCTCTACAGAGGGTGAAAAAAGCATCGGAAGGCCTTGCGGAATATACGATACATTTAACACGGGTCGCATGGACTCACTTAATTATGAGGAAATAGAGGACGCAAAGGAGGAGGTAGCAAAAAAACTATGCATGCTTTTTGATGAGCTCTCTGTCTGTCCGGAAAAATTGCTTATAATAGGTCTTGGAAACCCAAATCTCACGCCCGACTCGGTTGGAACAAGGACAGCACTTAACGTGAAAGCAACAGCGCATATCAAGGAATTTGACGAGCAGCTTTTTTTATCCCTTGATTGCTCTGCGATAGCCGTTTTTGCTCCGGGTGTTATGGCAGAAAGTGGGATTGAAACGGCAAAGATAGTAAAGGGGATTTGCTCATTATTCCAGCCGGATGCGGTTATTGCAGTGGATGCTATAGCGACACACTCCGAAGAACGTTTGGGGTCTACCATTCAAATATCAGATACGGGAATTTTCCCCGGAAGCGGAGTAGGAAACATGCGTGACGGTTTGAATAAAGAATTTCTTGGTGCACCTGTTATTGCTATAGGTGTCCCGACGGTTATAGATTCTCGGGTTTTTGCTCTCCAAAATGCCAATGCAGCGTCCTCCATGCCCAAAACTTCCATGTTCGTATCCCCAAAAGAGATTGATGAAATTGTCAATGTAGCTGCCGACATAATATCCGGTGGCATAAACCAGGCATTCGGCATTTCTGCTTTTTAGAAAAAACTCTTATCCGGTTTTAACAGTCCGGATAAGAGTTTTTTCAGTTTATTATTAAATCTTCAAGCGATAGTTTGGGTACAACATGAAAATCATTTTCGTCGCGGTAATACTTTATATCACCGTTTTTAACATTTGTTATATATGCCTTTTCATCGGGTTCACCAAGTGCTATAACAAGGCATGGAGCATAGTCACTTTTTCCTACCAGATTTTTAATTTCTTCACTTGAAAAATTGCGCAGCATGCAGCCGCCCAGCCCCATCTCCGTCGCTGAAAGCAAAATAGACTGTGCAGCAATTCCTATATCGATGGAAAGATTTATGTCCGGATCTTTTTCCGTAAGTAATATTATATATGCTGCGGGCTGCTCACTATCCTTTGGGCCTTTCCAATCCTTGAGATAAGCTGCGAAGCCCAAGCTTTTAACTATGGCATCGCACTGTTCCTTTTCATTAAAAGTTGCGTATCTTATTCTTTGTAGATTTCCAGCACTTGCGGAACACCTGGCACATTCAAGCATTTTTGCAATCTCATCTGTACTAATACGCCTCTTAGCGTTAAAGCGGCGATAGGAACGATTTTTAATAACAAGATCGTAAAGCATACAAAAGCACTCCGATATCAATAAACGAAATCAAATTCAAAATCGTAAATACTAACAGTATCCCCCTCTTCCACACCTGCTTCACGCAGCTTGTCTATAACTCCGTTTTTAACAAGAACTCTTTGGAAGAAATTGAGAGATTCGTAATCTGAAAAATTAATCTGCCCCATAAAATTAAACAGCCACTCGCCCTCGACTATATACTTACCGTTCTGTTTGTGCACTGTAGTTGTTTTGTCGGAAGAGGTATTGCGCAGTGCCTCATCCTCAGGTGTAATTTCACTTTCATAAACCGTAAGGGGAGGTAAATCCTTAAGCTTTTCAGATGTCATTTTGACAAGCTTATCGAGTCCCTCACCGGTGATTGCTGATACATAGACAACCTCAAGGGCCATTTTCTTACATTTTTCGATAAACTCTTTTACCTCTTCAGATTCGAAATCTGTGCTGTCTGTTTTATTAGCAACTATGATTTGAGGTCTTTTAGAAAGTTCTTCGGAATATTTAGAAAGTTCAAGATTTATCTTGTCAATATCTGACGATGGATTTCTTCCGTCCTGAGCGGAAATATCTACAACATGTAAAAGCAAGCGACATCTGTCCACATGGCGCAAGAATGCGTGTCCGAGTCCGAGTCCGTCCGATGCGCCTTCTATCAAACCGGGAATATCCGCTGCGAGAAAGCCCCTTCCCTCTCTGACGTGTACTACACCGAGATTTGGAGATAGGGTTGTGAAATGGTAATTTGCGATTTTGGGCTTTGCCGACGAAATTCTTGATAGAATAGAGGATTTGCCGACATTTGGGAATCCTATGAGTCCAACCTCAGCAAGCATCTTTAATTCAAGGATAACCTCTCTTTCTTCTCCCTTTGTTCCGCTTTTTGCGAATCTTGGAATTTGCCTTGTTGGAGTTGCAAAATGTCTGTTACCCCAACCGCCTCTGCCTCCTTTGCAGATTACGTACTCATCAGCATTTGCCATATCGAAAATTATTTTTCCGTTATCAGCATCTCTTATAAGCGTACCGCGAGGTACATTGACAACGATATCGGCTCCGTTTTTACCGTGCATTTTGTCAGCTTTTCCGTCACCGCCCGGTTCCGCCACGAATTTTCTCTTATATCTGAACGCAAGGAGAGTATTTGCGCCCTCATCAATACGGAAGATTACATTTCCGCCTCTTCCTCCGTCTCCTCCGTCCGGTCCGCCGGCAGCAACATATTTTTCTCTGTGAAATGAAACGGCCCCGTTTCCGCCGTTTCCTGCCTTCAAATAAATTTTTATATTGTCAATAAACATATTTAATTCGAGGTTGAATCCTCGCCCTTCTGCCTAATTACGATTTTAATGGGAGTTCCGGAAAATCCAAAAGCATCGCGCAAACAATTTTCTATATACCTTCTATACGAGAAGTGGAACAGCTCCTCTGAGTTGCAGAAAATAACGAATGTTGGAGGATTTGTTGAAACCTGAGTCATATAGTAAATTTTTAGACGTTTTCCCTTATCCGAGGGGGGCTGTACACGTGTCATTGCATCATTAAGCAAATCATTGAGCATACCCGTACTTACACGCCTGCTTGCTTCTGTATAAACGCTGTTGATAAGCGGATAAAGATTAGAAACTCTCTGCCCTGTTTTTGCTGAAATATAAACTATTGGTGCATACGGCATATATGCCAGTGCAGTTCTGATTTTCGTGTTGAAATTATTTACCGTGGAATTTTCCTTTTCTATTGAATCCCACTTATTTACTGCAATTATAACGGCCTTGCCTGCCTCATGAGCAATACCTGCGATTTTTTCATCCTGCTCGGTTATTCCATCGTTTGCGTCAATTATAAGGAGGCATACGTCAGCTCTTTCGACTGCCATATTTGCACGCAGAACGCTGAATTTTTCAATCCTGTCTTCGACCTTTGACTTACGGCGAATACCTGCTGTATCAATGAAGTTAAAAATACCGTGAGCGTTTTCAACTCTTGTGTCAACAGCATCTCGTGTCGTTCCGGCGATATTCGAAACAATTACACGTTCTTCACCGCACATGCGATTAATAATGGAAGATTTTCCCGCGTTTGGCTTTCCTATTACGGCAACATTAATAACTCCCTCTTCTTCCTCCCTTGCGCTATCAAAGTCACATTCTTCGATTATTGCGTCAAGCAGGTCACCGCTTCCTGTTCCGTGAAGCGAGGAGAGAGCTATCGGTTCTCTTTCAAATCCGAGCTCATAAAACTCATAAAACTCATAAGGTATCGCACCAATGCTATCCATTTTATTAATAACCGGGATAATCGGTTTGCCGGATTTTTTAAGCATTATGGCGATATCTCGGTCATCGGCAACAAGTCCTGCCCTGATATCACACATAAAGACTATAACGTCAGCCGAAGAAACGGCAATCTCAGCTTGAATGCGCATTTGCTTGAGTATTGTGTCGTCGGTTTTTGGTTCAATTCCACCCGTGTCAATGAGTATAAAACGTTTATCGCACCATTCTGCCTCAGCATATATGCGGTCTCGTGTAACACCCGGAGTATCCTCAACGATGGAACGTCTTTCACCTATAAGTTTATTGAAAAGTGTGCTCTTTCCGACATTTGGTCTGCCGACAAATGCAACTACTGGTTTTGCCATATTTTCTCCTTTCTTCAACAGCCGAATACAGCACTTAAGAAATCATACCCGTCATTCTCGCAAAGTCTAATACTGACATCTAGAGCTTCTGCAAGCTCGACAAGTTTCATTCCGCATAAAAAATCTTCATCATTTCTGCGTACTGTAGAAGCAGGAATAAGAAGAGTTTTGCAATTCAGCCGTCCTTTCAGCTGTTCAAGAAAATCGCTACCGGTAAGGAGTCCGGAAACGGTTATTGATTCGCCGAAAAAGTTATTTTTGATACAATACACATCTATTTTTATTCTTTCGCACATCGCCATAATTTGCTTCGACATTTCTGATATCATCGGATATGCTGCCACACCTGTTGCAACTGCAACGTGTCTTTCGGTTGTTAACTTACGCGATAGCTCTATAATATCCTCGCACGCAACTCCGAACTCATCGAAAAACAAACGAAGCATTCCAACTCCGTTTTCGAGCTGTTGGAAATCCTCGTAATTCTCGGACGGTGGAATTGGTCTTGATGCCTTCAGATAAAACTCATCTGCAAGGTGAAAAAGTCGAGATTCGTTTTCTTCCTTATGTTTTTTTGCAAAATCCTCTACCATATCTATGACAGCGGCTGCTTCACTTGCATTAAAATCCGTAAGAGGATACAGCTTGTCCCTGAATTTTGTAAGCCCTGCAGGAACTATTGCCACACTTTGCAAAGTCGGGTAATACTTCGAGAGGTCCTGCATCGTGCGCAAAAGCTCCGCGCCATCATTGATACCTTTGCAAAGAACAATTTGTGCACACATCTGAATTCCGGCTTCCATAAAGCGTTCAAGATATTTGAGAACGTCACCGGCGCGCTTATTTTTCATCATTTTAACGCGAAGCTCCGGATTTGTTGTATGAACTGAAATATTTATAGGCGAGAATCGCATTTTTACAATCCGCTCTATATCTTTATCATACATGTTTGTAAGGGTGATATAGTTGCCGTGAAGAAAAGAAAGACGCGAATCGTCATCCTTAAAATAAAGGGTTTCTCTAAGGCCCACGGGATTTTGGTCAATGAAGCAGAATACGCAGGCATTTCGACAGGAGTTTTTTTCATCCATCAAAGCCGTGGCGAATTCAAGACCTATATCGTCGTATTCGCCCTTTTTAATTTTAGCGGAAAAGGGTTTATCCTCACGCTTCCATTCTATGAGCACCTCTCGCTCGGCAAGATAGAAGCGGTAATCAAGAACATCTTCTATTTCATTTCCGTTTATTGACATTAACTCGTCACCGGGAATAATTCCTGCTTTTTCGGCGCGAGAGTTTTTTTCAACATCAAGAATTTTTACCATTTGTCACCTGCAAATTTTGACTATTTTTATTTACATTTATAGCGAATATATTTTGATAAGAGATATACCGTGTAAAATAATAGGGACACAACGGCAAACCCCAGAAAGTCTATCCATATATCCTTTACAGAAGCTCCTCTTTTTGAAAAAATCTGTATTGTTTCGTCAAGCACGGCAAGAATAAGGGAAATAGGAAATGTAAGAAGCATAACCTTATAGTCGTTAAGATAAAGAACAACATAAAGCGACACAAGAATAGCAAGAATAGCAAACTCAACAAAGTGCGCTATTTTTCTCAGATTTATCTGTATATATTCGCCCACGGTGCTTTCGGGTGGGATTATATCCGCAACAATATCCCCGACCTTATCGCTTTCCTTTAGCGATTCTTCCGGTGGAATCATCGACTGGATGAAGATGAAAGCCAGCATCGCAAGAATTAAAAAAAGCAGGACTGCTTGCACTGTCTTGTTAATGTTAATTTTCACAGCTTAACTCCTCTTTGTTTCAATTATCGTTTTTTTCTCGCTGCCTCTAAAATCATCTGGGGTGTCACACCGTTTTCCTTTAAAAATGCAACGGCTTCACGAGAACCGCTTTTGCCCGCCATAAGCATAAGGCGTGTTCCCTTTTCTCTGTCAAAATCGGTTCCGAGTCCGTCAATATAACACTTTGCATAGAGATATTTTCCCTTTGCGACAAGGGGCTCGACATATGTAGGGTCATGACGCGATGCCGCCTTGAACCATTCGAAAGCAGACCTGGCATCTGCCCGTATCACACTAAATCTCATGTCCTCCTCGTCGGGATCAGGGACAAACCCAGATATCAAGGGGGTTGTTATATCTCTATACTCTGTTTTGTGGTATGGAATCATACATATGCTGATTATATCCGGCTCAAACATACAACCGAGTGTATAAGCCATACCCATATATAGCTGAGCTTCAAGGCATCCGTCCTCAGCTGACATAATCATATAGTCTCTTGCGCGTTCAAAATTTCTGCTTACACCTTCACCGTGAAGATACATAACGGCAAGATTATATTCAGCCGCACCGCCTTCGAGGTTTTTAGCAAAGGAAAAATAGGACTTGGCTTCTTTGGGGTCATACGGACGGCCAAAGCCCTTCAAAAGACAGTATCCGTAATTGAAGGATGCGAGGGCATCACCGTTTCTTGCACCCTCGAGATACATATCAGCGGCAGCTTCATATTCAGAGTTCAAAAAGGCAACATCCGCCTTTAGCTTTTCATACATACGACCACCGCCTTTCCTTTTACTTTAGATTAATTATTGTTTAGTGTAAATTTAGTTCCCTCTCTGGTGTCTATAAGAACAACGCCCTTATCAAGAAGCTCTGCTCGTATGCTATCAGCCAAAGCAAAGTTTTTATTTTTCTTTGCCAGACGACGTTCTTCTATTTTTTCTTCAATGTATTTTACAAAATCATCGGATATGGAAGATGCTTCTTTTTCGTTAATATTTTTCACCGCGTCAAACAGTCCAAGGTCTAAGACTTTTTCAAAATCATTAACAAGGGCAATCTTGGTTTCATCGTTTGTATCAAGCTTGAATACGTCGTAAAGCGCAGTTACCGCAACAGATGTATTCAAGTCATTGTCAAGCGCGTCAGTAAATTTCTTTTTCGCTGCCAAAAATACATTTTCATCTACTTTTCCGCCATGCGACTCGAGCTTTGCAATTCTTTGAACCAGCTTTTCGTATGCAATTACCGCGTTATCAAGATTTTCCCACGTAAAAACAAGGTTTTTTCTATAATGCGACTGCATGCAGAAGAAGCGGTAAACAAGAGGATTGTACCCCTTTTCCTCAAGCAGCGAAACGGTAAGGAATTCGCCCTTGGATTTTGACATTTTTCCGCTTCCTGTGTTCAAATGATGTACATGGAACCAGTAGCGGCACCACTCGTGACCAAAAGTGCTTTCGGTCTGAGCTATTTCATTTGTGTGGTGAGGGAACGCATTGTCAATTCCTCCGCAGTGAATGTCGAGGTATTCTCCGAGATGCTTTGATGCAATGCATGAGCACTCGATGTGCCAACCGGGATATCCGATTCCCCAGGGAGAATCCCATTTAAGCTCCTGGTCATCGAACTTTGATTTTGTAAACCAGAGAACAAAATCCGCCTTGTTGCGTTTATTGCCGTCCGCTTCCACAGTCTCCCTTACTCCAACCTCAAGGTCATCCTCCGTAAAATCGTTAAACACGTAATACTTATCAAGCTTTGAGGTATCAAAATATATGTTTCCGCCCGCTTCGTAAGCATATCCTTTTTTCAACAATGTTTCTATCATAGAAATGAACTCGGGAATGCATGCAGTTGCAGGTTCTATCACATCCGGCTTTTTAATATTGAGCTTTTCACAATCCGCAAAAAACGCATCTGTATAAAATTCCGCGATTTCAAGCACTGTTTTATTCTCACGGCGAGCACCCTTAAGCATTTTATCCTCACCTGTATCAGCATCACTTGTAAGGTGCCCGACATCAGTTATGTTCATAACCCTCTTTACCTCGTAGCCCATATAACGAAGATATTTTTCAAGGACATCCTCCATAGTGTAAGTACGCAGATTGCCTATATGTGCAAAATGATAAACCGTAGGTCCACAAGTATACATTGTGACCTTGCCGCTTTCTCTTGGTATAAATTCTTCCTTGTTCCTTGTTGCGGAATTGTATAATTGCATAATAAAACCCTTTCCTCTGTATGCACAACGTTTTTGTAAAAACGCAAAATACACATAGTTATACAGATATCATTTTAACAGATAACTAAATCTTTGTCAAGTATATACGCGCGCTTCAAAATATTATTTTATGTTTTTTTCTAAGTTTTACATTGTACTGATTAAAAAAATGCTTTTACCTATTGTAATTCTTGCAAAAATTTGGTATCATATAGAGTGGAATATCACACGCATTGGGGGAATAAGATACATGTCTAATAAAAAGCGTACAACTGAGACCTCTTACGCCACACTTTCCGGCTTCAGAAGGTCAATACCTATAATTTTAGTTGCGCTTGCTGTATTCAGCGGCCTATGCTTTATAACGCAAAAAACGGGCTTGTTGGGCCGCCTTATATCTAACGGTCTGCTAGGTCTATTTTCAATAGGCGGATATTTCATACCGTTCATTCTGCTTATTCATGCATTTTTCTATCCCTCCGATTACAAGAAAAAAAGGACAGTTTCAAGAATTGTTTTTTCGGTAATTACCGTATGCATGATATCAATGCTTACCCACGCGATAACCTATTCGTCGGAGGCACTTGTTTTTGCTCCTAAGGATTTCTACCTTGACGGAATCAAAAACAAAGGCGGCGGATTTATCGGCGGCATTCTTGCATTTTGCCTTGATAAAATACTGGGTCCTGTAGGTATAATCATAATTCCGATTCTTATTTTTGCGCTATACATTACTTACTTTCTCATGTCGGGAAAGAGCGCATTTTCAAAGGTTTTACTCAACGTTTTGAATTCCATCTCAGATTTTTTCACCAAAAAGGAAGGTCGCAAAAAAGAAAAATCAGAAAAACAAATCCCTAAAAATGAAGAGGAGAAAAAATTAACCAAGCGCAAGATTCGCGAGCTTGAATCAGTGCAAAGAGAATTAACGGATGATGACTTTTTTGACGTAGACAACGGTCTTTCAAGCTTGAAAATTTCCGAGCTCGGAATAGATGAAACAAAAGCGGCAGATGACCCGTCAAGAGCTCCTATTCTACAAAAGAAGGTCCACCACAAAAACGAATTCGAGGATAACGAGGCAAAGAACAAAGAGTCAATATTCGACTATGACATCCCGCATGACGATGATTTTGAAGTTGATCAAAGCGAACACATTGTTCAAGATGAAACAAAAGAAGATATAATTTACGAAAAAACGAGCATTTCACAAACAGACGACTCTGCTGACAGTGTTTTCACGTCTGATTTTGACCCATTCAAATTCAAATTAAATCAAGATTTAGCGACAAAGCCATCGAGCTACCGTTCAACGAAGTCCTATCAAGAGCCCGAGGGAATAACAGAATTAAGCGAACCGATTTCCAACATTACCGAAGCTGATATTGAAATGGCACGTAGAAGAGCCGATTTCGAAATGAAAAAGAAAGCCGCCTTTGAGGCACGTGAGGCGTATTCCGCAGCAACTGTCGAAGTTGAGATAAATACCCCGAAAGAGCAAACATCTTTTGAACAGAAAACTACCGAGCCGACTATAGGGCAGACGACTGCAGTGCCGACTATGGAACAGACGGTTGCCAAGCCGACTACGGAGCAGGCATTTGAGCCCTATGTATCAGAACCCGTAAGCTGTTTGGCATTTGAAGAGGCGGCAGTTGACAAACCTCTCACCGAAAGCTGCGAACCGGAAGAAATTTTTGCAGAAATTGAAAAACAGACAAAAACCGAATTTGATTTTTCGGATTTCGACGATAAATCATTTGACGAAATACCAACCGTGGAATACAGTGAACCGCAGCAGGAAGAAAGCTTGAAAATCTCACGTTCCATGCTTGACCCATTACCGCCAAATGACTTCGATTTTGAAGAGGACGAGCCGGACGAAGAATTTAACGGTTATGCTGAAGCGCAAGAGGTTGATGCGGAGGACTCCTCTTTATTCGAAAAAGAAATTCCCGAAGAAGAACAAAATGAGGATGTTAAAGAATACAGACGCATGTTCTCTTTCTTTGAAAATGAAGAAAATGACACAGGCAGTCAAGAAGAGGATTCTGAATTAGAAGTCAAAAATCAAGATATTGAAGAAAAGAGAGATGACGCCCTCACAAACAGCCAGCCCTCCGACTTGATTTTCAAAAAATCAGACACGCCCACACCTCAAAAGAACAATACAAAGCCCACAAGCTCCTCTCCGGATTATTCCGGATACAAATATCCACCTCTTGATTTACTTGCAAAGGGCGGCCCTGAAATTGATATGGGCGACCAAGATGAGATAAATCAAAATGCGGAGAATCTTGTAAATACACTTCAGCAATTCGGTGTAAGAGTATCCGTAAAAGGCGTTGACAGAGGTCCGAGAATAACCAGATATGAAATAGTACCCGCTATGGGTGTTAAGGTTCAATCGGTTATGAATCTGTTTAATGATATTGTTCTTAACCTTGGAGCTGAGGGAGTACGTATGGAAGCTCCTATTCCCGGTAAGAAAGCAATAGGTGTAGAGATACCCAACAAAAAACCTGCTACAGTATTCCTTGGCGACCTTGTTAATTCTACTGATTTCTCATCATCTTCTTCGAAGACACTTGCTTGTCTTGGAAAAGACGTTACGGGAAATCCTGTATTCGAGGATATTGCAAAGATGCCCCATGTCCTTGTTGCAGGAGCCACGGGTATGGGTAAATCCGTGTGCATTAACTCTATACTCATAAGCATCCTATATAAAGCAAGACCCGATGAGGTCAAGTTCATAATGATTGACCCGAAAAAAGTCGAATTTAACGGATACAACGGTATTCCTCACCTGCTTGTCCCTGTTGTTACCGACGTTAAGCAAGCCGCCGGAGCTCTCATGTGGGCTGTTGAGCAGATGGAAAAGCGTTATGACCTTATGGAAAAGCATGAGGTTAGAAAGATAGATGCTTACAATGAAAAAATGCGTGAAAACCCGGAGCTTGGTGAGCCGCTTCCCAAAATTATTATAGTAATTGATGAGCTTAACGACATTATGATTCAGGTAAGAAAGCCGGCAGAGGACCTTATAATGAGCATAGCTCAAAAGGCAAGAGCTGCAGGAATACACTTAATAATAGGTACACAAAGACCTTCCGTTAACGTCGTTACGGGAACTATAAAGGCCAATATCCCCTCTCGTATTTCCTGTAAGGTTGCATCTTTCCAGGATTCCAAGACAATTCTTGAGCAATCCGGAGCTGAAAAGCTACTCAACAACGGTGATATGCTTTATATTACCTCGGGAACTCCCAAGCCGATAAGAGTACAGGGCGCTTTTGTTTCTGACGGTGAAGTTGCCGCTATTATGAAGTATCTTAAGTCGCAGGCAAAAGGAGATATTTATGATGCTCAGGCACTTGAAGATATCAACAGAGCTGCCAAAAAATGCTCTAAGGGCGGTGCTAGCGAGGACTTTGACGACGATGACGATTCTAGCGAAAGCACCGGTTATCTGAACGACCAGCAATTCCTTGACGCAGTAGACCTTGCTGTAAAGTCGGGTAAAATATCCACCTCCCTAATACAGAGAAAAATCAGCGTTGGTTACGGAAAAGCTGCGAAATTCATAGATATTATGGAAGAGATGGGGCTGGTAAGCGAGCCGAACGGACAAAGGCCGAGAGATGTTCTTGTCAGCAAGGATGAGTGGCATGAAATGCTTGCAAGACGAAGCTTTGATTGATTAAAGGAGAGTTTTATGGTTGTCATATTACTTGCAGACGGTTTTGAGGAAATTGAAGCACTCACACCGCTTGATATTTTAAGGCGCGCAGGGCTTAATGTAAAAACCGTTGGGATTAACGGCAAGATACCTGTTGGCTCTCATGCCATTCCCGTTATCTGTGATATGGAAAAGGAAGAGGTTAATCTTAACGAGGTAAAATGCGTTATTTTCCCTGGCGGTATGCCGGGCGCATTAAATCTTGATTCTTCCGAATTTACCGACAAAATAATAGCCGCCGTTATAAAGAACGGCGGCAGAATAGCTGCTATTTGCGCCGCTCCGATGATTCTTGGCAGACGCGGCTTGCTCAAAGGGGTTAATGCTGTTTGCTATCCCGGATTTGAAAAAGAATTGGATGGTGCTGTCATTTCCGAAAAAAGTGTTGTCACAGACGGAAACATTACAACGGCAAAAGGAATGGGTGTAGCACTTGCATTTGCAAAAGAGCTTCTTAGACATCTAAGTGACACCGCAACTTATGAAAAAATCACATCCGATATAATGGAGGATACCGTTTCATGATAGCTTCACCAGGACAGACCCATATCGCTTATATTTGCCCGGAATGCGGACAGGCGATTTACGGATTTATAGGTAAGTTTGCCCTGAAGGCAAACATGCTGAGAATAAAATGCTCTTGCGGACATTCTGCTATGGACATAACCTTAACCTCAGATAATAAGGTTCGTATTTCTGCTCCCTGTGTTTTCTGCAAGCAGAACCATAATTTTGTTGTATCCCAAGCTCTTTTCTTTTCAAGAGATTTATTTTTGCTCAACTGTCCTTATTCAAATATGGATATTTGCTTTATCGGAGAAAAAGAGAACACCGACAAAGAGCTTTCCCGTGTAGGACTTGAAATCGAGAGACTTATAGGTATGCTTGAAGCGGATTCGTTAAAGGACATTCAACCCGAGGATTTGACAGAGGATGAGGTACTACCCGACCCTACGCTTTACGATGCTATAAGATTTCTTGTAAGAGAGCTTGAGGCAGACGGAAACATAGACTGTCCCTGTCACAGAGGAGAATATGATATAAGATTTAAAAAGGAAGGAATTGAGGTATACTGCCCCGATTGTAACGCAACATACCTTTTCAACCTTGCATCCCCCTCTGCCAGTGAAGATTATATAAGGGTTAATTCAATTTTATTAACTTAATCCGTAATATTTAAGTATACCTCTGTATATTCCGAGTGCAAACAGCTGAGGTGAATTGGCAAGCAGCTCCGCGTTCGAAGGATTTGTTATAAATCCCATTTCAACGAGCACAGACGGCATATATGTGCGTCTTAATACATATAATCCCGGGCGCTCTATAACTCCCCTGTTACGCAGTCCTGTAACGAGTGTCATTTCTTCGAGAATATCCTCTGCAAGACCTAATGATATCTCAGAATCGCTGCTGTATATGAGCGCCTCTGCTCCGTTTGCCGAAGGATTTACAGATGCATTTGTATGAAGAGATATAAATATATCTGCTCCCCATGAATTTGCATCTTGAACTCTTACACGCAGACTTCCTGCATTGCTTTCACCGAGAACCTCTGTGGGAGTATTTCGAGAAAGGCGAGCTGTAAAATTCGGATCTGATATGAGGTAATCGTACAAAAGAACGCCTATCTCATAAGTAATATCCTGCTCAAAATATCCGTTCCCCTCAGCTCCTGTGTTATAATCGCTTGGATTGTGACCTTGGTCTATATAGATTTTAATAGGCATATAATTTCTCCTTTTATACTATTATACGCACAACTTGAAAGGTTTGACTATGAATGAAATGAAAAGACTGCTCAGCTTTGTAAGACGGGCAGTTGATGATTATCAAATGATAGATGACGGTGACAAAATTGCCGTAGGTGTCTCGGGCGGAAAAGACTCTTTGGTTTTGCTTGAAGTCCTTGCACAAATGCGGCTGTTCTATCCAAAAAAATACGAGGTTGTGGCAATTACTATTGATATGGGCTTCGAGGGCTCTGATTTTTCCGAGGTATCCGAGTTTTGCAAAAGGATAAACGTTGAATACAGGGTTGTTAAAACTGAAATTGCCAAAATAATTTTCGACATAAGGAAAGAAAGCAACCCCTGCTCTCTTTGTGCAAAAATGCGGCGCGGCTCACTTCATTCTGCAGCGCAGGAGCTCGGCTGTAACAAGGTAGCTTTGGGACATCATTATGATGATGCGATAGAAACTTTCATGATGAATTTGTTTTTCGAGGGACGCCTTGCCTGCTTCTCACCGAAAACCTATCTCTCAAATAGGAAAATAAACTTAATTCGTCCTCTTATTTATGCGCAAGAGAAGGACGTGCTCTATTTTATAAGGCGAAGAGCATTGCCAATCGTGAAAAGCTTATGTCCTGAGGACCATGCCACAGAAAGAGAAAACATGAAAAATCTTTTATCCGAGCTTGAGAGAAACAATAAGGGAATCAAGCACCGTATATTTACCGCTATGTGCCGCTCTGAAATAGACGGATTTAAGAAATTCGGTAAATATCCTGATGCCGGCCCACTTGAATAATTGAATATATAAAAAACGGACGTGAATTTGCAGAAAGAGGACTTGTTACCTTTTCTATTTGTTTATTCAAACGTCCGTTTTTATATTAAATTTACAATTATTTTTGAGTGTAATATACCACAGCGCCCGGTTCAACCGAGTGAGTCAGCCATACGTTGCCGCCGATGGTAGCACCGTCTCCGATTTTTGTATTTCCGCCGAGAATGGTTGCATTTGCGTATATTGTACAATTATTTCCTATATCGGGGTGACGCTTAATGGCTTTTACAGGATTTCCGTTACTGTCAAGCTCAAAGCTTTTTGCGCCAAGGGTAACGCCCTGATATATTTTAACATGATCTCCTATAACTGTTGTTTCTCCAATTACAATGCCTGTGCCGTGGTCAATGAAGAAGTATTCACCTATTGTTGCACCTGCATGTATATCTATTCCTGTTTTACTGTGTGCATATTCTGTCATAACACGGGATATGTAGGGAATTTTTCTTATATAAAACTCGTGAGCAATACGGTAAATAGCTATAGCGAAAAATCCCGGATACGAAAGAAGGACTTCCTCAGGTGATGTTGATGCAGGGTCGCCCTCATATATTGCTTGAACGTCCTTTAATAAAGCATCTTTAATTATAGGTAGCAAAGATAATATATTAAGTGCCAGCTCTTCCGTGTCAACTATGTTATTATTGCAGGTTGAGCAGAAGGAATATGAGGCGGTTATCTGGCGTTTAAGCTTTAAGAAAACAGAGTCCAAGATTTCAAGTTTGTCAGATTTATTTTCATAAAAAAAGTATTCTTCAAACATAAGGGCGAGAAATCCCTCTATAATGGAAATTACCTCCTCGCGCGAAGGAACCATTGCGCTTTTGGGATGAAAATAATTATATTTATTCGTTTGATTCCTATCAAGCTTTGAAACTATCTGTTCAAATTTTTCTTTATGGATTTGCATAGAGGATTACACCTTTCGGTTAAATGATTAAAACTTTCCTTTTCGTATATTTTATCATACACGTACAGTTTATTCAATAGCATACTGAAAATTTACGCTATTATTTCAAAGCAAAAAAGAGCAAGATTAGGGGGACGCCCCCTGTCTCTTGCTCTTTTGAATTGTTATCAGTTCGCAGTATTTGATGTAAGAACGGAAATTTTGAAGGCATTTACGGAAGGTATCATGCGGGATGAAACCTCACTTGCTGCTTCTATTGCTGCGAAAAGTGCTCCGTTTATAGCCGCAACATCAGCATCATACTGTGCCTTAAGAGCTTCGTAATCCGTCTTTGCCTGAGAAACACCTGTAATGGATGCTTCACAATTGTCTATACACTCTTTTGCTGTGAATATAAGCTCTCTGCGCTTTGCTATATCGGTTTCTTCCTTAAGAGCTGCAACAGAATTGATGAGTGTTGCGCTATATCCCTCAAGCAATGCAACCTCAGAAGATGCTGCAAAGAGAAGCTCGTTTGCTTCCTTTACACCGGGAACTCCGTTTACGTTTCCGAGTGTCTTAAGAGCTTCAGCTGCTGCAACTGCTGCCTTTTTATTAGCAAAGCCCTCTGCTTCAGCTATCTTGTTAACCGCAGCAATGTATTTACCTGCGTTTTCAAAATCGGTAGCGAGCTTTGCGCGAAGATCATTATAATCTTTTTTCGCTGCGTCAATTCCGGGATATCCCTCTTCGAGAAAATCTACGGATGTATTATCGTCCATAAAGGTCTTAACGCTGTCAAGCTCTGCGATTATCATTGTGTATTCGGTAAGCGCCTTTGCTCTTCCCACGGTTGAGATAAAGTTATCGTGCAACTCGATTTTGGGAGCCATATCTGTTGTTGCGTTAAATTTGCTTATAGCTTCTAACAGACCGGGATACGTATCATCACTGAGATTCTCGGAAACGACACCGTCGCCGTATATTTCCATAATCTTAACGTATGCCTCATAACGAGCGGCAAAAGCTTTTGTTGTATCGTAAACTATGTCAGCCGCAGCTATCACTGTATTTGCATTCTGTTCAATTATTTCAAGCTTTTCACCAAGAGCATTATACACTGCAAGGCACTCTTCAACTGTCAGGTAAGTAGGGATTATATTCGGTGTAACTACGTAAACATACGCGGGGTCACAATATGTAAGAGATGTAAGGAAGTCATATCTTGATCTCATATGCTCATAGTTTTTACTGCTCTGGTCATACTCGAAATTGGTGTAGTATATAAACGTATCCGATTGATACTGAGTTGCATCGACTGCTGCAATTTCAGCTTTGTGAGCATTTCTTGCTGACTTGAGCTTTGCGAGCAAATCGGCATTCATACCTGAAAGAGCCAACACCTCTGAATCACCGAGCTCTTCACCGTCTGCGTTTGAAAATACACGGTTAATGATTTCAAGATCCTCAAGGTGAGAAAGACGCTTATAATAGTTTTCAAGGGTTGCTATTTTTTCAATATTGTAGTTATACAAATCAACAAACGTAGGATAGACAACTGTTTTTATCTTTGCTTCTATCGGAGAAACCTGTGCGTATTTACTGCAAGATGTGGAGAAAGCAAAGGCATTATCCACGAACATTTCTTTGTAAACTTCAAATATTTTGATAAGGTCCTCTTTAGAGGTATCGCTTGCATTAGCGAACGCGTCAACCTCGATAAGATATTCTGCTATCTTATTCTCCTTTGCGCTAAAGTCACGAAGGAACGTACCGCGATAAATCTTAACATCGTCGAGCCATGTGGACGTACCTATCTGAGAAAGACCGTCAAGAGTGTTATTAACACGAAGCTCTGCTTTCTTGAATGCTTTTACGTTACCGAGGGAAACATCGGATTTTGTTTCGTTATTTCCTTGGCTATCCGTAACTGAAACAGAAAACTTGCCGGAATCAGCATCAAACACCGCCTTGATTTCATACCACTCACCAAGCTTAGGTGCCATTTCAAATGCTTTCTCTTCGTATATATCCGCACCGAGCTCGTTTACATGGTGGTCAAGATAGGTGAACTGCATGGGTGCTTCCGGGTCATCAGCATAAACGTGGCAATCCATAACGAAGAATGCAGCTTGAGTCTCAACAGAACCGGTTTTGGGCTCTGCGACAAGATTTATCTCAAATCTTGAACCGTTTACATTATTAACACCCTGGTTGAAATTACCAAAAACGAGGTCATCGGTCTTAATTTTAAAAGACGCAACAAAGCCGTTGGTTGTTTCATTAAACGTAAGAGTATACGCCGGTCTCAAAAGGGCTTTATTTTCAATTTGGAGGATATTGTTGCCTGAGCCGTCGTCTACAACCTTATATGACGGGTTGCCGAGGAACTGCACCTTGTATCCGCCCGCATCATTATTGACCGTATACTGTGAATTGCTCTGGAAAGAAGAGAAATCATCAAGCACGTATTCGTCATAAAGGGCATACTCTTTGAGATTCTTGATAGACTGATCAAGATTTGCCTCTGTTGTTCCCGAAGACATGAGCGCAAAGCATGATACGGAAAGCGCTACAGCAAGAAGAACAATTAGTAATTTTTTGGCAATTTTCATATTTTTTTCTCCTTATTTGAAGTTTACCACGTAATATTTTTTACTTTTACAGTAATTATATCATTTATTTTTAAAAAAATCAACTCGTCAATATAGCAAAAATTAAGGGTTAAAATTGTATCTTTTGTACAATTACAAGTATCCACGTCAGCACAACGCGACGGTACATTAAAATGCAAAACTACCAAAAAAGTTAAATTATTTCGCACGGGGGATGGGTAAAATCCAAAAAAATGCACTTTTTTCTGTTTTTCGCGCGCCCAAGTATTGATTTTTTGATGAGTGCATGATATACTGTTAAATAGTTTATTTAAATAATTTTCGGAGGGGAGAACTATGGCAAAAGGCATTTATACATATTATAAAGAACGTCTTATTGAAATTGGCGGAAACAACAAGTGTCTTTGCCTTAAAGCTATCGCACGTAAAAATTCTTACGACATAGGTCGGATTTTCGAGGGACGTGATAACAAGGTTTTTGAATTTTCGGATTTTGTTTTCTCAAAGCACCCTCGCCAGCTAACACTCATAAGCAACTCCGAAAAAAAGCAGCTCATACCCAACCTTGACGTTTCACAAAAGGAAATTGAGGTTCCGCATAACATGCTCGGTGAAGAGGCAGAAAAGCACATAAAAAGGATTGAGCGCGAAAACCGAGAAAGAATTAACCACGCTTTAGAAAATGAAGTTATCAAAATCAAGGAAATCATTCGTGAAGCCGATGATATGAAAAAGGAAACGGGCAGATATGAATTGTATCTTGGTTTCCCTTTCGTTTTCGGTGTGCTTAATCAAGGACTTACAAAAACCTCTATAAAAGCTCCGCTTTTACTCTTCCCTGTCAATATTGAAATACACGACGAAAACACAGTTGAGCTTTCATTTAACAAAAACGAAAAAATGCGTATAAATCCGGCGCTTATCTTCGCATATGCTCAGTCAAAGAGAATAAACGTTGAACAGCTTGAGCTTGAATTTGACGATTTTTCACGTTTTTCCTCTGTTTCAGACGTTGTCAAATATCTTGCCGATGCAGGAATTAAAATAATACACAACGAATCAAAAAATCTTTACAATTATTCGAGGTTCAAGTCTCCTACTGATAAGGATCTTTCTGTAAGATATGCAGCGGTTGTGGGGCGATTTCCTCTTTCAAATTCCATATACAACGACTACACACTGCTTGAGAAAAAGCGTCTTACGAACAGTGCCATTGACGAGCTTTTACGCACCAAAAAGGCGAAGTCAACAAAACAAAAAAAGACAGTAAGCCGCAAGAAAAAACAAAGGTATTCAAGCTATTCCGTCAAGATGCTTGACTATGCACAGGCGAAGGTTGTTGAAAAGGTAGACAAGAACGGAAACATGGTCATTTACGGCCCTCCAGGCACAGGAAAATCGCAGACCATAGTTAATATAATTACAGATGCAATATGCAAGAAAAAAAAGGTTCTTGTCGTTTCTCAGAAAAAAGCGGCACTTGACGTAGTTTATAACCGCCTTGGAGCGCTTAACTCTAAAGCGATGTACATAAACGACGAATGTAAAGAAAAGAAATTCTTTTATGAAAGATGTCTTAGCGCCCATCAAAAAGATATGCTCGACTCTCTTGTAGACGTTGAGGCACTTGAAAAGGAATACCATACTCTTGAAGAAAAAATATCTAATGAGATTGACATACTCGAAGCTATACGTCACACTCTTTGTGACAAGAAGGCATTTGGGATTTCGCTTATAGATATGTATTCTTCCTCATACATGATACCGAAAAACACCACCGATTACGCCATATACACAAAGCTTTTGGAAGCCCACGATATAATGGCACTCAGCTATCCCGAGCTTAACGAGGCGCTCTTTGTAATAAAAGCGAAAAACCTTGAAAAGCTTTATTATGATTTTATGCAAAGCAAGGAAAAGAACCCCTTGATAGATCACATGCTCTCAGACATAGACATTCATACGCTGAGTGAAATAAAGGGCTTGCTTGAAGAAAAAATCAAGGCAAGAAAGGGATATTTCAATACTGCGAAGCATCCGTATTACCGTCACGTTATGGCGTATTACTCGGATCTTTCGAGCGAAGAGGTTCTTGACTTTATAGTAAGCCAGGAATGCAAGCTTCGGTATCCTGATAAAATCTTTACCAAAAAGCTGAAGGCAGAGATAAAGGGCAAATTTATCGAAACAATAAATGCCATTGCATCATTTGCAGAGGAATACGAATTCCTTAATAAGATTCTTAAAAAGGACGGCTACATTTCCGTCATTGATAATATTTTAAGAGGTAACGTTTCATATCTTCGCCTTCTTTACGATGCCCTTGACAATTATATTGCAGCAAGGGATGTAAACCGTCTGTTAGAGAGTCTTGACAAGAACAAGATTAGCATACTCAATTTTGCATACAGAGAAAGCAAGAGCTATGCAAATTACGTTTCGATAATCGAAAAAATTATGTCTGTCAGGATTTATCACGAAACCACAGTAAACGAAGAGAAATACAAGGACGAACTTGCGAAAATTGTAGATTTCCAAAATATAAGCTCACGTATATACAAGCTTAAAAAGGAACAGCTTGAGATAGCCAACAAACTTGCCGCCGGAAAGACCGGCAGAGATTATGAAAATCTTTATAACAACGCAAGCAACAACAAAGACTATCTCTATCAAATTTCAAAGGACCAAAAGCTTTGGCCTATAAGAAAGACGTTGGAAAATTATTCGGAATTTATTCTTTCCCTGTTTCCATGCTGGCTTCTTTCGCCGGAAAATGTTTCTTCTCTTCTGCCGCTGAATAAAAACATGTTTGACCTTGTTATATTTGACGAGGCATCTCAGGTGTTTATTGAAAATACAATACCTGCCATTTACCGCGGTAAAAACATCGTTGTTGCAGGTGACTCAAAGCAGCTTCGCCCATCGACGACATTCATGAGAAGATATCTTGGAGCTGATCCGGAAGTACAGGAAGACCCCGGGCTTCAAGCGGCACTCGAAGTAACGAGCTTGTTAGACCTTTCGGTCGCAAGGTATGAAAGTGCTAACCTTACATATCACTACAGAAGCCGTTACAACGAGCTTATAGATTTCTCAAATGCGGCATTTTATTCTTCCAAGCTTGAGGTTGCTCCAAACACCTCAAGGAACAAGCATGACCGACCTATTGAAAGATATAAGGTTACGGGAAAATGGATTGACAGGAAAAATGAGGCGGAAGCGAAAAAAATCGTTGAGCTACTAAAGAATATACTGAACACTCGCAAAAACAACGAAAATATCGGTATTATCACCTTTAACAGCGACCAACAGTCCTGCATTAACGACTTTATCGACAAAGAAGCTCTTCGTGATGCACAGTTCCGCTCTAACATTCTAAAGGAGCGCAACAGATTTGAAAATGGCGAGGATGTAAGTCTTTTTGTTAAAAACCTTGAAAATGTACAGGGTGACGAACGCGATATAATTATTTTCTCTATAGGATATGCACCGAATTCTGAAGGAAAAATTTATACGAATTTCGGCTCGCTTTCTACCGAGGGAGGAGAAAACAGACTTAACGTTGCTATAACGCGTGCAAAATCCAAAATCATCGTTGTTACTAGCATAGAGCCGGAGGACTTAAAAATTGAAAGCTCAAAAAATTCAGGTCCTAAGCTTTTAAAGAAATATCTCGAATATGTAAGAGCTGTTTCACTTGGTAACGACCAGGAGGTTCAAGCAATCCTAAAAACGCTTGACCAAACAAGGAGTGGCGCAGATAATCCCGAGATTATGACTGACGTTGCCACAATAGACGAGCGCATCAAAGAAAAAATTGAAAAGCTGGGTTACACCGTACATACCAATATAGGTGTTGGCTCAACGCATATATCTTTGGCTATTTACGATGATAAAACAGACAGATATCTTGTGGGTGTTGAGTTTGACAAGGATGCCTTTTACTCATCGGAAAGCGCATTGGAACGCGATGTTTATAAGCCAAAATTTCTTGAGAGCAAGGGTTGGAATCTTATGCGCGTTTGGTACAGAGATTGTTGGCTATATCCTCAAAGGGTAGTAAAATCAATTATTGCGGCTGCAGAAAAGAACAAATAAATCTAAAGCATTATAAAAAAGCCGCTGTTCAATAAAAATACTACTATTGTTCTTGAAAAATTAAAATTTATAGTGTATAATGATTCAAAGAAAACTACATTGAAAGGTATTTTGTAAAATGTTAAATTTCGGATTTTTACTCGAAGAAGCTCCTCAGAGCAATTTGTGGGTGACCATCGGAATGCTTGCTATCCTGTTTGTATTCCTCTATTTCTTCATGATTCGTCCTCAAAAAAAGCAGGAGAAAAAGGATGCTGAAATGCGTAATGCTCTTCAGGTTGGCGACGAGGTGACAACCATAGGCGGAATAATCGGAAAGGTTGTTTCGATTAAAGGTGAAACCTTTGTTCTTGAAACTACGAAGGACAGAACGAAGATTCGTTTTCTTAAGGGCGCAATAAGAAGTGTTGACGTTAAGGCAGCAGACATAGCTGCTCAGGTTATAGAAAGCAAGAACACGAAGGAAGAGGAAGCCGATTCCGTTTCTGCAGAAGAAAAGTAATTTCAAAGTATCATAAAAAAGAATGCCTCCGAATAAGATTTAACAAACTTGTTCGGAGGCATTTTATGAAAAAACGGATTAACAGAGGAAATGAGCGCTCTGTGTCAAGAGGTATTATTTACGGAGTTATTTCATTTTTTATATTTCTTTTGCTTACTTCATTTGTTATGGCATGCGTTATAAACAACACGAAAAATCCGTCAGGCAGAATCGAGGTTTTCGCTCTTGCTGCACTGCTCATATCAGGCGCGTTTAATTCATTTCTGACATCAAAGGTCAATTCAAGTAATGGAATTATATGTGCTTCTGTTTCCGCCTTAGCGTCTGTTGCAATAATGTTTGCCATCACGGCTATTATTAACCGCGGACACCTTACAGGCATGATACTTATGAATTACTTATGTCTAATTCTTGTTTCCGTGCTTTTTGCTTTTCTTGGGAAAAGAAGAAGCATGAGAAGAAAAAGACACTGATTTTTCAATTTGTGAGCCATAGACAAAAAGGACTTTAGCCATGAGAATCCGAGATTAACTCAAAATCGTTTTTTGAGCATACTTGAAGATTCTTTAAGCTTAAGCCCTTTTTGTTATATTTGTGGGAATTACTTTTTCCCCGTCGAGCCGAAGCCACCGCTTCCTCTATCGGTATCGGTAAGAGTGTCGGACAGACAAAACTCAGCTTTCAAAAATGGCACTATGGCAAGCTGTGCTATTCTTTCTCCGCCCTCAACCTCTACTGCATAATTTGTGTGGTTATGAAGTGCAACCATACATTCGCCCCGATAGTCAGAATCAACGACACCAACCTTATTTGCGGGAGCGAGTCCTCTTTTGGAAGCCATTCCGCTGCGTGCGAAAATAAGACCTGCGTATCCCTTCGGAATCTCTATTGCGAAACCGAGCTTTATCATAACCGTTTCGTGAGCAGGAACAACTATGTTTTCGCCCTCCATACTGTACAAATCGGCTCCTGCAGAATACTGAGTGCCATATGTAGGTATTTTTGCTCTTGGATCAAGCTTTTGGATTTTAACTTGCATTTTAATTGTCCTCCGTTTTATACTTGCGGTCCTCATTAATTCCCTGCCACAAGATTATTTTTCCGTTTTTTCGAGTTTGCTTGACATCTATTATTCTCTGATTTTTTGAACCTCGAAATCTAAGCCCCAACGACTTCTGTTCTTCAATATATCTTCCGTCTACTAAAATATCTACAAGCTCAAGTATTTTTGACGTTATGTCAAGACATTTAGGATGACTGCCGGGAATACCGTCAAGCTCCTCATATAAATTCCCCGTATACAGCCATAACGTTTTTTCAGGAAAACGTTTTTTGAATTTTTCGAGAAATGGGAGCAAATCTCTTTGATTTTCGGGTTCCATTGGTTCACCGCCAATAACCGTAAGACCTCTTACCACAGGATTTTCAAAAGTATTAAATATCTCTTCTTCTACCGAATCAGTAAAGGGAGCTCCGTAGTCAAAAGCCCATGTTTGCGGGTTGAAGCAATTTTCACACTTGTTTCGGCAACCGCTTACGAAAAGCGAGGTTCTTATTCCCTCTCCATTTGCGATATCATTTTTCTTTATTGCACCGTAATACATATTTCTCCAAAGCGAAATTAATTATAATTTATCACGAAGGAACATACCCGTGTAAGATTTTTCGCATTTTGCTACCTCTTCGGGCGTGCCTTGAGCGACAATGTTTCCTCCGCCTTCTCCTCCTTCGGGTCCGAGGTCTATAATGTGGTCGGCAGTTTTTATAAGGTCAAGATTATGCTCTATAACCAATACTGTATTTCCGCAGTCTACAAGACGTTGAAGTATTTTTATAAGCTTTGATACATCCTCTGAATGAAGTCCCGTTGTTGGCTCATCAAGTATATATATGGTTTTTCCTGTTGAACGCTTTGAAAGCTCTGTTGAAAGCTTTACTCTCTGTGCTTCACCACCTGAAAGAGTCGTGGAGGACTGACCTATTTTAATATATCCAAGACCTACCTCATAGAGTGTTTGCAGCTTTCTTTGAATCTGTGGGAGTCCGTCAAAGAAGGCCAGCCCCTCTTCTACTGACATTTCAAGCACGTCGTAGATGTTTTTACCCTTATACTTTACGTCAAGTGTATCCTTATTGTATCTTTTGCCCTTACATACGTCGCATTT
>JAZSJG010000040.1:0-7087 GCA_045534215.1 Eubacteriales bacterium | reverse complement strand
GAATGCTTCACTTTTTATCCGGTGGTAAGGTTGAGAGCAATCACTTCACATTGACACTGTGCGGCAATGCTTCACGACCGAGAGAAACGAGGTTGCTTCACGGCGAGCACAAGCGAGTGCATCATTATTCGTCTTCGTCTGTTGCAAGCGGTCTGAACAGGAAAATCATAGCGACAGCTGTTGCGACAAGCTCTGCCAGCGGCAAGCTCCACCAAAGAGCAAAGTCGTTTGATGTGACAGCGGGCAGCAGCAAAGCAAATGCGACCGGGAGTATGAGGGCACGCAATATGGATATTAAAAATGCTTCCTTTTTCTTTAGCACTGATTGCAGATAATAGGTTGTGACTATACCGAGTCCTACAAAGAAAAGGTGAATGTTGTATGCACGCAAGATTCCGGGACCTATTAGCATGATTTCAGGAGTTGTGTCCATATAAAGAGGCAGGATTAGATCGGGAAACAGTTGAATTAAAGCGAAGAAAAAGATTCCGAGAAAAACAGAGAATATAAGCGCAAGATTTCGTACTTTTACTGTTCTTTCAATATTACCCGCTCCGTAATTCGCAGATGAAATGGGTTGAAGTGCGCTTCCGACCGCGTAGAAAAAGCAGTACACGGTTATCAATATAGCGTAAGCTGTGCCATATACAGCAAGATGGTCGGAAGAAAGTCGTTCGGTTATTATATTGTTAAATACTGCAGATGTAATTACAGAGGCAATCTCGGTTATAAAAGCTGAATTGCCGACGGCAAAAATCAGAAGAAGCTTTTTAAACGGAATGCTGATTTTTGTAAATTTTAATTTGCATTTTTTCCAAAAGAAATATGAAACAATGATTAAAAATGAAACTGCTTGACCAAGTGATGTCGCGAGCCCGGCACCAAACATACCAAGCCCAAGTCCGAAATCAAAAACAAAGAAAATATCACCTAAAACATTTACAAGACCGCCGATAACAGTTGCTATTGTCGGAAGTGCGGCTTCCCCGTCATTTCGTACAAAACACGACACGGTTGCGCATAAAGTAAAGGTTGGAGATATATAAGCTATTGGCTTTGAATAAACGAGAGATGCTTCGAGAACCTCTCCCTTTGCTCCAAAAAGTATAAGAAGCGGCTCTGTGAAAAATATAATAGTAGATGAAATAATGACCGTCGCTATACACGAGAGAATTATGGCGAGGGTGAAAAATTCGTTTGCCGCCCTTTCCTCGCCTGCACCTCGCTTGTTGCTCATAAGGACCGCTCCGCCCATTCCGGCAAGAAAGCCAAAGCAGAGCATCAGGGGCCAAAGCGGACTTGTACAAGCGACAGCCGCACTGCCTATAGGTCCGGCATACTGACCCATGCAAATCATATCCACTGTTGAATATATATTCGTGACAAGAGTGCTTCCGAATGCAGATAGCAGAAATGTGAAATACAGCTTCTTTACATCTGTTTTTAATAAATTCATACAGCACCCTCCTTTTTGTTTAGTCCAAGAAAAGTATACACTTCCCCCCCCTCTTTGTCAAGGTGCAAAAGTAGAGTCGGGGCATCGGTTTCTACTAAAAAACAGCTTTATTAAACAAAAAATCTGAAACGGAAAAAGAAGTCGCCAAGTCCTTGGTTCATTCTCTCCGTTCCGCAGAAGTGACTTTTGAATTTCTCCAAATTCCTTTGAAAAAAGCACGGACAAGTGCGATAATTGTCATTTTGAGCTAAATGTTACGTTACTTTACTCTTTTTTAGTTGACAAAAAAGGAAAACTGTGTTAAAATAGTCACGACTTGTTTGATATAATCGATAAGCGGGCGGATAATATAATTAACCTTTGCTTTTAGAATAAAAACGGTCACTGTGACCGGCTGCAGAAGCGGCAGAACGGAGATTTTATGAAAAAAGACCTACTACATGAAAGACGGGATTTTGAAAATGTACGCGAGCTTGTTGAATGGGCTGCCGAAACGTACAAGGACGCCATAGCTTATTCCTTCAAGGAAAAGCCGCACGACAAGGACGTTGTCAAAAAATCCTTTGCACAGCTTGGGGAGGATGTAAGAGCTCTCGGTGTATCCTTTATAAAGCTTGGCTTAAGAGGAAAGCACTGCGCTGTTATCGGCAAATTCTCTTATTCCTGGGTGCGTGTTTATTTTGCACTGCTTTCCATTGGCGCTGTAATAGTTCCTCTTGACAGAGATTGGAGTGCCGAGGACCTTGCCGAAACACTAACAAGAGCGGATGCGGAATATTTATTGATTGACGCGGATTTGGAAAGTAAAAAGGAATATATAGTTGAAAAATGCGGCATTAAAGGATTTGCTTATATGTCGGGCGAAGAGGGCGAAACTGTTGATTCTCTTATAGCATCCGGCAATGAAATTTTTGAGCAAATGCGTTCCGAGTACCTCGATTACAAAATAGATGAGAATAAGCTCTCTCTTCTTGTCTTTACCTCGGGTACGACGGGCAAGGGTAAGGGCGTAATGCTTTCACAAAGAGCTATCCTCTCTGACCTTTCCGATATTATTCCATATATAGATTTTGGAAAGAAAACGGTTGGCGTCCTCCCCCCTCATCACACATTCTGCTCAAGCGTTATGTTTATCGGTCATGCTATGATAGGTACGGAGATTTATATATCAGCAGGCATTCGTTACGTTGCAAAGGAGCTTCGCGAGCAAAAGCCGGAGCATCTTATTCTTGTTCCTCTTTATCTTGAGACATTTTATCGCAAAATGCAGACAGGTATTAAGGACCAGGGTAAAGAAAAGCTTGTTCGCACAATGATGAGGATTAGCAACGCTCTTCGCAAAATTGGAATAGACTTGCGCAAAAAGCTCTTCGCTTCTCTTGGAGAAGCTATGGGCGGCAGAGTTAAAATGATTATCACGGGTGGCGCCCCCATAAGTGCTGAAATAGTTCATTTCTTCGACGGAATTGGTATAACAACACTTAACGGATACGGAATAACCGAGTGTGCTCCCATTATTTCGGTAAACCACTCAAAGAAAACTGTGCAGGGAAGTGTCGGATTTGTTCTCGATATGGATACTGTCAAGATTGACGAGCCGAACGAAGATGGAGAAGGAGAAATTCTCGTTAAAGGTCCGAATGTAATGCTCGGATACTTCAAGGATGAAAATGCAACAAAAGACGCATTTGATGAAGAGGGCTTTTTCAGAACCGGTGACTACGGTAAAATCGGCAAGGACGGAGCTTTGTTTATTACGGGAAGAAAGAAAAACCTTATCATACTTTCAAACGGCAAAAATGTATATCCCGAGGAAATAGAAAACGAATTTGTCGCAGTTCCCGGTGTTATTGATATAATCGTTTATGAGGGTAAGAGTCGTCGCGGCATGGGGCATAATGCCATAGTTGCGGAAATATATCCCGACAAGGAATTCCTTGAGAAAAACGGTATCGAGGATGCTGAAAAGTATTTTAAGAAATTTGTCGACGACTTCAACCGCACTGCCGTTCCCTATAAGAAAATCGGAGTGCTTAAGATTCGTGACGAAGAGTTCCCGAAGAATACACTTCGCAAAATCTTGAGATTTAAGCTCGACATGACAATCGACTAACAATGGCTTCCGAATTTAGGTAGAATCGAATAAAAACGAGGTAGATATTGCAGAAATACACTGCTTTTCTATCTCGTTTTTGTTTTTAAATAATATTGATGTTGAAAATCAAAGTTGTCCATTATTTGTAGGGGAGGGGTTGCCCCTCCCGTTCCGTTCTTCTTACATTTTCTAAAAGCTCGAATTTTGTCTTTGCTTTTTTCGGGAGGGGTAACCCCTCCCCTACAACGTGAGGAGAAGTAAGAACCTCGCATTTTACCCAGCTGTAAGTTTGAAAACAACCATATTACATTGACGCTGTGCGGCAATACATCATAACCGAGAGAAACGAGGTTGCTTCACGGCGAGCACAAGCGAGGCGCATCATATTCGCTTTGCGAATGCATCACGTTTGCCAACGGGCAAACACTTTTCCCCTCCCCTACGGAAAGGCGCGACGGGGTTGCTACGGTTAAAACGATGGCTTTGGCATGCGGGAGGGGCGACCCCTCCCCTACAACGTGAGTAGAAGTAAGCACCTCGCATTTTACCCAGCTGTAAGTTTGAAAACAACCATATCACATTGACGCACAACGGCAATGCTTCACAACCGAGGGGAACGAGGTTGCTTCACGGCGAGCATAAGCGAGGCGCATCATATTCGCTTTGCGAATGCTTCGCGTTTGCCGATAGGCGAACACATTCGACCCCTCCCCTACGGTAAGAGGGAAAATAAACGCCTTATCTTCCCCTGCAAAGAGAGATGAAGAAGAGTATAAATTTCCCACAGGGGCAAAAATAAACATAGCGTGTTCTCTCGTTTGAGAGAACACGCTAATCGCTTTTTTGATTAAATTTTATAAATCATTTTCTCTTAGAATAACTGCTTTATTCTGTTCTGAGTGCAACCACGGGGTCCTGCTTAGCTGCACTGCTTGCCGGGATAAGTCCGGAAATCAATGTAAGCGCAATGCTGAGCGCAATAAGGATAAGCGCCTCATGGAAGGGAAGAGCCGCGATATTTGCGTAATTAATAAGTGGCTCAAGAATAAGGTTTACTATAAGAGAAATTAAGTAGGTTGCAACGATACCGATAACTCCTGCAAGAAGTCCGACGATAAAGGTTTCTGCATTGAACAGATAGCTGACGTCCTTTTTGCGTCCGCCGAGTGAACGAATAACGCCGATTTCCTTTACACGTTCAACAACGGAAACGTAGGTTATAATTCCTATCATAACAGTTGAAACAACGAGTGAAACAGATGTGAACGCTATAAGCGCATAGGAAACAACGTCAATCATGGTATTTATCATATTAATAACGAGCTCAAGAGCATCGGTGTATGTGATATCTACACGGTCATCGGGTTTTATGACAGTATTTCCTACTGTTATATCGCCATCGGAATTCCAAGCGTCAAGGTAGTCAGTAACGAGGTCCTTGTCATCGAAGGAAACGGGGTATATGAGAACGTTATTTGCCAGGTCATTTCCACCGTAAGCACGAATCATTCTTTCCTTCATTTTGCCGTGGTCAAACGATGCGCCCTCAGAGGACGTACCGCCCATAATAGAGGACATCATATCCTCCATGCCCATAGGGGGGCTTACGTATCCTATAACTGTTGTGGGCTCGGCAGCAACGTCGTCCTTGCGGTTACTGTCATAGGTGTATGAATATTCATAGGGTAAGTAATACTGCATAATAGCAGCAGTTGTTGCATTTGTTTCGTCTATATTGTTTATATGCTCAAAGAAGTTCTTTCCGAGCGTTTTGTTTGTTTCGAGGATATGCTCGGTCAGCTCCTCGGTGTAATAGATACCCGAAGAAATAGAGCCGAAGCTTACGGAATCCTTTGGAGTCAGAATACCTACGACCTTAAGCTCGACAGCGCCCTCATCCGAGAAGCCCTCGGAGTTGTATTTATGTCCGAACTGCGTTATCTTGAAATTGGGGATAGGTGCGTTTGGTACAGAAATTTCGACGTCGCCGAAGGCGGTGTCATTAGGATACCATTTGAACGTTTTACCGAGCAGCTCCTCATATGTAAAGCTGTTGCGGTATATGTTCTCGTCGTAGGTGTCCTCGGTTGCCTTATAGACAATCTCTATAAATTCTTCTTGCGTATAGTATCCGAATCTTGCAAGAAGCAGGTCAGAGAGCTCGTCTTCGCTGTTAAGGACGAGCATTATTTCACCCTTTTCGGTTGCCATTTTGCTGCCTTCGCCGACAAGGTCATATTGCGAGAGTATATAGTCGGGGTTGTTAGGCATTTGGGCAAAGTTCGGTGCAAGAGTATTTATCATGCTTGCGTAATCCTTGAACTCTGTGTCCTGGAGTATAGAAGAATAAATAGATGTTATTGCGCTTATTGAGAGATTTTTCGCAGCGCTGCCGGCACTTTCTTTAAAATCGGTATAGACATTCGAGTTAAGTCCTATTCCGTAGCTCAGGAGCATAGCGTTATAATACTCGCTCGGCATTGCCTTTACGTAATCTATATACTCTTTTGTAAGAGTGTTTTCAACAAGCAGGGTTTCGACGTTCTTACCCATTGTAGCAAGATATTCGACGAGGGATGACACGTAGACTCTGCCGTCCTCTTTTATAATCTGTTCGATTTCCTGCGAATTCATCATACCCGTAAGGGCGTTGAGGTCGTATGCCGTTTCGGCAATTTCTATGGGGTTGCCTGAGAGCATATCATCCTGCATTGAGGCAATATAGCCCTTAATACCGCCCGAGAAAGCAAGCACGAGAGCGATACCTACAATACCAATCGAGCCGGCAAAGCCCACCATTGCTGTACGTCCTTTTTTAGATAAAAGATTCTTTGCGGAGAGCATAAAGGCGGTGAAAAACGACATTTTCGCCTTCTCTTGCTTTTTCTTTACAAATTTCTTTTTCTCTTTTTCTGTTTTGAGGACGGAAAGCTCCTCGTCAAGCTGCTTTTTTTCAATTTCAGCGCTGACACGGCACTCCTCTTCTTCTTCCTTTTCGCTAAGAGGGTTAGTGTCCTCTATAACAAGACCGTCGAGCAGACGCACAATTCTTGTTGAATATTTGTCTGCCAGCTCCGGATTGTGAGTTACCATTATTACCAAGCGCTCTTTGGATATTTCGCGAATTAAGTCCATTATTTGAACCGACGTTACGGTGTCAAGTGCGCCTGTCGGCTCATCTGCCAGGAGTATTTCTGGGTCATTGACAAGAGCTCTCGCTATTGCGACTCTCTGGCACTGTCCGCCGGAAAGCTGGTTCGGCTTTTTATAATACTGATTGCTAAGTCCTACTCTGTCGAGGGCGTTTTTTGCTCTTTTGATTCTCTCTTCCTTGCTGATGCCTGAAATAGTGAGAGCAAGCTCGACGTTTCCAAGTACCGTTTGGTGAGGAATCAGATTATAGCTTTGGAATATAAAACCGATTCTATGGTTTCTGTAGACGTCCCAATCTCTGTCCTTATACGATTTTGTGCTTCGTCCGCCTATTAAAAGGTCGCCGGATGTATAATGGTCGAGTCCGCCTATAATATTAAGCA
>JAZSJG010000086.1:0-7501 GCA_045534215.1 Eubacteriales bacterium | reverse complement strand
AATATGCGCAATTTATACACCCAAAGTTTTGAGTAGAAAGTTTTAGTAATCCAACACCGCAGAGTAAAATGTGAGATTTTTATTTTGCCCCTTAATTGTAGGGGAGGGGTCGCCCCTCCCGTTAGAATTCGCGACAATTTATACATTCAATGCCTTGAGTAGGAGAAATTTTATAAACCAAGGCAAAGCGAGCGCGAAGCCCGACGGCGTAGTTATTCTACGGTGAGGGCGACAATTCGATGCTTCAACGAAGTATTATGGAATTTATGCACTCAAGATACCTTTCGTAGCCGTACAAAAGATTAATTGCCTCAATAAGTGCCTTCGATGTCATTCCACGAGGCAAATCAAGAAGCTTTGCGAGCTCGTTTCTTTTTTCAACAGAATTCGGAGAACCCGAGAGTCCATCATTGAAAAAGTCAAGTTTAGTTAGCATTCTTCGGCTGTTATCGTGCGAATTTTCGTCACACGCATCCACACTTGTGAAGTTTTTAAAGAGATTTTCGAGAACTTCTCTTTCCATTCCCTCTACGCCGAGGAGTCCCGATTTAGACGCCTCTTTTTTACGTCTTTCTTTGCCTTGGCGCTCAGGAATAAAGAGATTGAATATTCGTTCGGGGGGCAATATGCTCTGCAAAAATGAGCGAATCTGCCTACCGCCGCCGTCTGAGTCGGTCAAAAGTATAATTCCGCCTCGCGCAGCAAGCTTACGAAGAAGTGCCTGCTTCTCCTTGTTATTGAACACGCCGAAACCATCGGTTGTTATGATTGTTGCATCAAAGAGCTGCAAGAGTGTATTTTTATCGTATTTTCCTTCAACAATTATCGGGAATTTGATTTTTTTCTTCTGCATTTTATTCCTCTTGGGTGGATTTTTTCTTATTTCGTTCTATTCTTTATTTTTGACGGACAAAGGTCGCAGAGCGGACACTTTTCGCAGTCAGGATTTCTCGCGGTACAAATTTCACGTCCAAAAATAACTATTCGGTGGCAAAAATCAGAGCCGCGTTCTACGTCCATAAGGGAGCGAAGAATCTTTTCGACCTTTTCGGCATTTTTCTCCTTTTCGGGATACATGCCGAGCCGTCCGCAAATTCGAATGCAGTGAGTGTCGCAAACGATAGCCGGCTTTCCGAACACGTCACCGAGCAAAAGGTTGGCAATTTTTCTGCCGACACCCGGAAATTTCAAAAGCTCGTCCATTGTGTCGGGCAGCTTTGAGCCGTATTCTTCGACAAGCATAACCGACGCATCCTTAATGCTCCTTGCCTTGCTTCTGTAAAGACCGCACGGCTTGACTATTTCCTCTATTTCAAGAACATCCGCCGCTGCCATTTTTTCAGCTGTCGGAAACTTGTTAAACAATTCCTTTGAGACAATATTCACTCTCTTATCCGTGCATTGAGCCGAAAGCCGTGCCATTACCAAGAGCTTCCATGAGTCGCCCTCATATTCAAGAGCGCATTCCGCGCTGGGATAAAGCATCTCAAGACGCGTTATTATTTGGTTTAAATTCGCTTTTTTCTCTACCCGTGTCACGTTTTTGCCTCCTTTAGTGCCTTTTCAACAAGTGATTTCGTCAAGGCAATTCCAAGGCCGACTATAGCGTCAAAATCCCCCTCGTATCCCTCAACAAAGCGTTTTCCGATGCCCTGAATTGCATAAGCTCCTGCCTTATCCATCGGCTCTCCTGTTGACACATAATCCTGCGCATCCTTTTTTTGAAATCTTACGAATTTAACGCGGGACGTATCACTGCCTGAAAAAACATTGCCTTTATAGTGAACAGCGACACCTGTATGGACGTTATGCACTCTTCCTGAAAGCGAAAGAAGCATATTTACAGCATCCTCTTCACTTTCCGGTTTTCCGAGTTTTTTACCGTCAAGCTCCACCAAAGTGTCGGAGGAAATTATCAAATCATCCTCACCGGTCACATCAAGGACCGCTTCTCCTTTTCTTACAGCGAGGAGCTCTACACTCTTTTTTGCCTTTATACCATGAGGCAGTGTTTCATCTGTTTCCTTTGTTATTACTACAAACTCCGAAAAAATTTTCCCAAGAAGCTCTTTTCTCCTGGGTGACTTAGATGCAAGCACAATTCTCATATAAAATCCTTCTTATTTCTGTCATTTTTGGTAAGACGGAGCTTTTTTGCGTTTACAACGAAAGATGAAGAGCGCGCTCTACGTCAAAATAGGTTTCTGAGCAATTAATTTTCGCTCTTGCCGATGCGGCCCCGGGAAACCCTTTAAGGTATAAAGCAATCTGTTTTCTTGCTTCAAGAACAGCCGCTCTTTCACCCTTTTGCTCAATAGACAACCTTAGCTGCAAAAGAGCTGTTTCTATCCTCTTTTCTCTGCTCGGAGGGATATATTCTTTCCCCGACAGTCCCGCGATTATCTCAGTAAACACAAAAGGATTTCCAATAGCACCTCTTCCAATCATAATTGCATCCGCTTTTGTTTCAAAAAACATCTTTTGTGCAGATTCAAAATTCACCACATCACCATTCGCAATTAGGGGTATTTGTAAACTTTGCTTTACTTTTTTTATGATTTCCAGGTCTGCTTTACCCGAATACATCTCTGCTCGCGTTCTTCCGTGGAGAGTAATCGCACAAGCTCCGCCTGCTTCTGCAGCCAAGGCGCATTCAACGGCATTGATATGTTCTTTATCTACTCCTGCACGCATTTTTACTGTTACAGGGACATCAGAAGCGCACTTTACCGCATTTACTATTTGATATACGGCCTCGGGATTTTTCATAAGAGCCGAACCCTCGCCGTTTGAGAAAATTTTATGTACGGGACAGCCCATATTTATATCAATAGCTACGGGCTCTGTGTCGCATTTTGTGCCGTCTTGAATAATTTCAGCCGCCTTTGCCATAGTATCCGGCTCAGAACCGAATATCTGTATTGCGACAGGTCCCTCGTCGCTTGATATTTTGGCGAGGTCGAAGGTTTTTCTATCGCCGTAGCAAACCGCTTTGGCGCTTATCATTTCACTTACCGAATATTCCGCACCGCAGCCGTGGGAAACGAATCTCATTCCTCTGTCGGAAAAACCTGCCATAGGGGCAAGACAAATTCCGTATTTCAGCTCTAAATTCCCTACTTTCATGGTTTTTCCTCCTCGTTTATATCTTCATATATTTATATCACAAACACCGCAGAATGTCAATCTGCGGTGTTTAATTGGTTCATATGTTTTTGCCAAAAACGTCACACGGGTTGCATTTCCTTGATACAAGCTGCACTTTTTGCCTTGTACTCGGTAACATCAAGCACGGTTTCACCGTCTATTTGCAAGGCAACCGGGCGGTTGAATTTAACATGTACTTCCTTGACGCCCTCATTGAGAATAAACAACTTTGTATACTTCACATGCTTTCCTTTGAAAATTCCGGGGAAAATTGTAAGAAGCTTAAGACGCGATTTGCAGGTAACAATCGCAACCGAGATGTTGCGCTCGGCATTAAGGCGGTCCTGCCCCGGTGTTATCATCATGCCTCCACCGAAGAATCTACCGTTCATCGACGGAACCATCCAGACGTTTTTGTAGCTTTTCGTAACTCCGTCTATCGTGACCTCTGCAGCAAGCTTTTTGAAGTCATAAAGCAAGCCCTTAAGGGCAATCGTAGTATAATTTGGGGACTTGCCTGTTTTTTCACGGTATATATCGCCGACAGCACAGCAGTAGCCGTCTATGCCGTATCCGATTCCGTTTATAAACTTATAGGACTTACCCTTTACCTCAATTACAGGAAGCTTTTTAATGTAGTCATTAATGCGAATCATTTCATCCGCCTTTACACCGGCTACATCGTTAACAAAATCATTGCCCGTGCCTGCTGCATAGCAATACATATTAAAGCTGTAATCTCTATCCTCAATTCCGTTTATAAACCTGTTAAGAGTTCCGTCTCCGCCTACAACGACGACCGAATCCTCGGCAGAAAGCTTGTCAATAAACTCCTGCTTATTGTCTACTGTGGTCGTATCCGTGTAACAAATTTCTTCGTCCGGAAAAAGATTTTTCATTTTCAACCGAAGCTTGTCCTCGCCGTAGTGTGCGCCCGCTTGGGTATTGTACAGCACGAAAACCATAGTTGTTCTCCTTTAATTTTGGCGTTTCGAAGATTATATCAATGTCTTAAAAATCAATGGTCTAAATTATTTTTCAAAAATTCAACAACGTTTTCTCCGGCAATTTTTTCAACCGTTGCAGAAGAGTAATGCGAGAGAAGCAAATCAACTACGCTGTCATGTATGCTCTCATCAGTTCTTATCCGTTCGGGATACCTTTCTATTCCGTCTATATCGAATCCAAAGCCGAGAGCCGAATCGCCGAGCAAATCAAGTCCGTATCCGACGTGACGCAGTATGTCGTCTTTGGTTGCCTTCTTCGAATCATTCAGGAAATCGGGGTACAAATTCAAGCCGATAACACCACCCCGTGCAGCGATTTTCTGCGCCATATCACGAGTCAAGTTTCTGGGAGAGGAACAAAGCTCTCTAAAGTTCGAATGTGTTGCAAGGACGGGGAGCTTTGATATTTCGAGCGTTTCATAAAAGGATTTATCCGACAAATGCGACACATCTATAATAATACCGAGCTCTTGACACTTGTCTATCATACGCACCCCCTCTTCGGTGAGTCCGTCATCAATGTCATCAAAGGCAGAGGATGCAAGCTCATTTTTGTCCCAAGCTAATCCGAGCACAGAAAGGCCTGCATTTTTAAGAGTAATAAGCTCCTCGGAGTCGGCAAACAGACCGCCTCCTCCCTCAATGGTAAGAACAGAAGAAATTCCACCGTCCCTCTCCGCTTTAAATAGGTCTTTGCCGGAGGTTATACGGTGTATTCCGAGTCGGCTGCACTCGTAAAGATACGTATTTAACATACCGACAATTCTTTGCCGACGAATTTCCGGTGCTTGATTTGCCATTGGACAAAACGCGGCAAAAAACTGAATGTGAGAGTTTTTTTTCGAAATATTATATTCATTTACAAGTCCTCTGCTGTCAGACACAGTAAGAAGACTGTCACAATGCATATCAACTATTTGCATAAGTTTCTCCGTTCAAATGGGTCACCCCAAAACATTTTAGAGAGTGTTTTATACCATACAAGTATATCATATTGTTGCGTATTTGTCAATTTTTTTGTTTTCATTTGCTTTTTTGTCGTATTTTTAAGGGGATTTAACCCATTTTCACATTCGCTGTTGCTAAAAATTTACAAAACTTGTTCAAAAAAATGGATTTTTTTGTTCTCAACCTTATGTAAAATAAAAGGTATTGACAAACACCGAAATATACTATATAATAATTGCATATAAAATGACGTTGACCGGAAGGAGTAACGTATTGCTCACTTAAAGAGATAGGGCGGTTGGTGAAAGCCCGAAGCAGAGAATACGCGAAGCAGTCCGAGAGTCTTGGAGAGAACCCTTTATGGCAAAATTCCAACGGGTGCGCCCGTTAAAGCGCGCGGGCTTGTTTGAGCCCCAAGAGGAGCGACTTCGCAAGAATCGCTTGAATCTACGGTGGTATCACGATATTTTATTCGTCCGTGGCATAGTAATATGTCACGGACTTTCATTTTTTTTATTAGACAGGGAGAATTAATATGAACACAAAAATCTTAAAGCTTCTTGAAAAGGATGCAAGAACAGACATCAGTGACATAGCTTTGATAACCGGAATCTCAGAGGATGAGGTGAGATGTGAAATAAGAAACATGGAGGATGCCGGAATCATACGCGGATACAGAGCGTTAATAGACTGGGAACGCGCTGATTCTGCAAAGGTCTCAGCTATAATAGAGCTTAAGGTCACTCCCAAGGCAGGTCTTGGATTTGAGGAGGTTGCAGATAGAATTGCGGGCTACCCTGAAGTAGAAGCGGTTTATCTCATGTCGGGCGCGTGCGACCTTATTGTCGTGGTTAAAGGCAAAACATTCCATGAGGTGTCTGAATTCGTGGCAAAAGATTTGGCACTTATAGATTCGGTTACCTCAACCGCCACACAATTTATTATGAGAAAATACAAGGACTCCGGCATAGTTCTTAATGAACTTATTAGCGATGAGAGGAGCAAAATTTCCTTATGATAGACTATCAGAAGATTTTGTCCGAAAGGGTAGTCGGTCTAAAGCCATCGGGAATAAGAAAATTTTTCGATATAGCCAACACCATGAAGGATGTTATCTCTCTCGGAGTCGGAGAGCCCGACTTCAGAACTCCTTGGCGGATACGCAACGCAGGAATCCGTTCTCTTGAAAGAGGAAGCACAAGATATACCGCAAATCGCGGACTTGAGGAGCTGAGATGTGAAATAGCAAAATATACCGAAAGAAAATATTCCGTCACCTACGACCCGACAGAAGAAGTTCTCGTCACTGTTGGGGGCAGTGAGGCGATAGACGCTTCCCTAAGAGCCATTATCTCACCGGGAGATGAAATAATCATTCCCGAGCCAAGCTACGTGTGCTATGAACCGATGACACTCCTCGCAGGAGGAGTTCCTGTAATTATAAATACTAAAGAAGAAAACGGCTTTAAGCTCACAGCAGAGGAGCTGCGCGAAAAAATAACGCCCAAAACAAAGGCCCTCATTCTTCCCTACCCCTGCAATCCAACGGGTGCAATAATGGAAAAGGAGGACCTTGAAAAAATAGCAGAGGTTCTCTTGGGAACGAATATCATTGTAATTTCAGACGAAATATACGCAGAATTAACCTTTGGAAAAAAGCATGTTTCTATTGCTTCTATTGAAGGCATGAAGGAAAGGGTAATCCTGATTAACGGATTCTCGAAGGCGTTTTCAATGACCGGCTGGCGTCTTGGCTATGCGCTCGGCCCGAGTGCTCTTATTTCCCAAATAACAAAAATCCATCAATACGCAATTATGTGTGCGCCTACAATGTCACAATTTGCAGCTTCGGAGGCACTTCGCTCCTGCGACGAAGAGGTTGCAAAAATGGTAGAGGAGTATGATGAGCGCAGACGTATAATGGTTAGGGGCTTTAACGATATCGGAATGCCTTGCCGTGAACCAAACGGAGCATTTTATGCATTCCCTTCGATAAAGCACACCGGTATGACAAGCGAGGAGTTTTGTGAAAAGCTTCTGCTTTCGAAGAAAGTAGCCCTTGTTCCCGGCACTGCTTTCGGTGAAAGCGGCGAGGGCTTTGTAAGAGCGTCATACTGCTACTCGGTAAAGCATATAAAGGACGCTCTTTCAAGAATATCCGAGTTCCTTTCCGAAATATAACATATACAGCAGCCCACTTTCGTAGGAAGGAGCTCTTGCCCGAGAACCTGATAAATATTGCTAAAGAAAACATTGAATTTAACCGTTCAAATACAAGCGGACAGTGTAAAACCCTCATAAAATTGAAAAGAGAGAGCTCTGATATAATCCCCTTAGAGTAGACACTTGAAAAAACAAAAAGTTTTCAAGACTACACTAAGGGGGTTATTTTTATGTCA
>JAZSJG010000084.1:0-10302 GCA_045534215.1 Eubacteriales bacterium | reverse complement strand
GCATCATTAATGCCGTCGCCTACCATTACAACGCCCTTTTCCTTGGACAAATTTTTAATTACATCCGCCTTTTCTCCCGGCATAAGCTCAGCATAAAGCTTATCTATTCCGACAGAATTTGCAACTGCTGCCCCAACTCGTTCATTGTCGCCCGTAAGCATTACCGGGGTAATTCCCATTCGCTTCAGCTCCGCAATTGCCTCTCGGCTGTCCTCTCTTACAGTATCCGAAACGGATATTATTCCGACAAGCTCCCTTCCTTTTGAAAAGCAAAGCGGGGTTCTTCCCGATGATGATATCTGCTTGCAAATCTCTTCGTTGCTTTCATTTATATCTATTTTTGAAGATATAAATTTAAGACTACCGCCGTAACATACTTCTCCGTCTATCAGTGCCTCGACCCCCTTGCCTGAAATCGACAGGAAGTTTTCGGCAGGCAAGAGTTCGGCATTTTGCTCTTCAGCGTATTTAACTATCGCAAGCGCCAAAGGATGCTCGCTTTTTTTCTCTAATGAGTATGCAAGGGATATGAGTTCCCTTTCCGTTCCCGACAATGTAATTATATCTTGAACGCTGATTTTTGCAGAAGTGATTGTTCCTGTTTTATCAAGTGCTACGTATCCTACTCTGCCGCACACCTCAAGAGCGGTTGCATTTTTGAATAAGATTCCACCCTTTGCGCCGATTCCGCTTCCTACCATTATTGCCACGGGCGTTGCAAGTCCAAGCGCACAAGGACAGCTTATCACGAGCACGGATATTCCTCTTGCAAGGGCATATCCAAATCCATTGGGAGTAAAGCTCCAAATAATAGTTGTTATGAAGGCAATTGCAAGAATTATAGGAACAAAAACACCGGAAACCTTATCACATATTTTGGCAATGGGAGCCTTCGTTGCCGCTGCATCCGAAACCATTTTAATAATTTTGGACATAACCGTTTCGTATGCCGCTTTTTCAACACGGCACCGCACATATCCCGAAATATTTGTTGTTCCCGCGTAAACAGGCGAACCGATACTCTTCTCACTTGGAACACTCTCTCCCGTCAAGCTCGACTCGTCTGCGCTCGTTTTACCCTCAATTACAATCGCGTCAGAAGCAAAGCTTTCTCCCGGACGTACAACAATTATATCGCCGACACTTATGTCCTTTGTCAGAACTAAAACCTCGCGTCCCTCTCTAATTACTGTTGCGGTTTGAGGTGTGAGATTAATAAGTGCTTTAATTGCATTTGTGGTTTTTCCCTTTGAATATGCTTCAAGCATTTTTCCAACGGTGATTAGTGTGAGTATCATTGCTGCGGATTCAAAATGTAGCGTATGAAGAAAATGACGGTCGGTGGGTGTGCCTGAAAATAAAGTGTAAGCCAAACTCGCCGTGCTGTAAATAAAAGCGGCTGACGCACCCAGTGATACCAACGTATCCATATTAGGTGCTCGATTTATTACTCCCTTTATGCCACTTATGAAAAATCTTTTGTTTATTACCATTATAACAACGGTCAAAAGCATTTCTATTGCACCGATAAGAAGCGAGTGCTCTTTAAGAAAGGACGGAAGCGGAAAATTCCACATCACGTATCCCATTGAAATATACATAAGCGGTATTAAAAACACCACTGAGTATACAAGGCGCATTATAAGCTTTTTCTTTTCTTTATCAGCTTCCTTATCCGCGGTATCCGTTGCTGCGGATTCTTTATCCTTTAGAGCCGCGTTATAACCTGCTGCCTTTACCGCAAGAATTATTGCGTTTTCATCTCCGCCCTTAACATTCATAGAATTCGTCAGAAGATTTACTGAACAAAACTCTACGCCATCAACTGAGGAAACCGCCTTTTCAACTCTTGCACTGCAGGCAGCACAGCTCATTCCCGTTACACTGTACTGTTTCATTTGTTTTTCCTTTTATAATAATCACTTATCGAAATTAATTGGCTATTAATTAACTAGAACCTCGGTATATACATATAGTTATAGGGTAATTCCTTAATATTTATTGCGTCATAAAGCTCTGTAAAAATTACTTCAGGCGAAATTTTTGTAAGTGTGTCACTAAAAAGCTTTGCCGCTGCATCAGAGTAGAAATCGTAGAAGCAATCCTTTGATAAAGATGTTTTGTATATGCCCTGTGTCACATAATCCCTATACAAGAAGAACACACCCTCGTCAGTAACAACCTCTGCGTAAGATTTAATCTGCATCTCGTAAGCTTTATTCACGACCTCGCGTATCGGAAATTGCTCAGTATAAAGTGCATTTTTATGGAAATAGTAACCGTCTTCCATGTTTTCTTCGCCTTCACCGTTCTTTGCGATGTAGTTATCAAACCCGGTTGGGCTCATTCCTACGTCGCTTCCGGTTTCATATCCCGAAATAAGCTCTCTTATCTCCTGAATAAGAGCTAACCTCTTTTCTTTTTCGGGTTCTGTTAGGGGACGTGTAAGATAATAGCCGTTTTCGTCTACCGTTTTATTGCCATTTTCATCCGTCACAAACGTGCTCTCTGTTCTAATATAAAGAAGCTTTACGTGAGAATATTCGGATAGATACTCTTCAAGATATGCTGTATCATTTGCCACCGCCGATCCATTATTGCCTACAAAGAGGTCTTTGACTTTATCACTTTTATATATTATTTTCGCACCTTCCTTGAAGGAATCATAGTCGAACCCGTATTTTTCAACAGCATGGTTAAATTTATCGACACTTCCCTCCGCCTTATACTCCAAAGTATCGTTAACCGCACTACCTACTTTTTCTTTATCCGTTTTAGAAAAGGTATATGTGTTATCATAAAGATAACTTGCGGCAACTGTATTTGCAATATATTCTTTCGTTGCCTTTTCCAAAAGCTCGCCGTAGGTTGTATCAGAATTGTCCGATACCTTGCTGTTCCAAAACCCAAGAGTATCCTCAACATTTTCAACTCCAAGATTTATCATAAAATAGTATTTGTAGTACGTGGCAAGAAATGCCGCGACCTCTGTATCTATTACTACACCCTCATATTTAACCGCTGCCTTTGAATCTCTTACCGCTACTACTATGCCCAGGATAATTCCTAATGCTATAGCGAGTGCGAGGAATACCGAAACAAAAACTATGAATATTTTTTGTTTTTTTCTTACACCGACACTCTTTTTATCGGTGACATTTTTTTTATTATCGCTCATGCTTTGTTTCCGCATTCTTTTTTTCCTCCTCATTAAGTATTTTGAAATATTCCCAAAGTATATCAGCCGCCAAAACCAATGCCTCATCGCTTGATTTTGTGCGCATAGCCACAGAAAATGTGCCCGCAGTCTTAAATGTTAAACCGCTGAATTTACCGAAAAGCTCAGACCACACAGCAAGATCCGGCTTAACAGGGTAAAAAGCAAGTGTTCCTTCCTTGATTTCGGTCTTTTTTATACCACATTTTGAAGAAAGAGAACGAACAAGTGCCCCCCTCAGAAGACGTAAAGTTTCTCGCGGCGGATTACCGAATCTGTCTATCAACTCGTCGAGAACATCCTGCAAATCCTCGGGCATGGAAATTAATGATATTTTTTTATACATTTCCATTCTCTGTGCGCTGACGGAAATGTAATATTCGGGAATATGGGCGTCGCTTTTGAGTTCAAGTGTCGACTCCGGTTCTTGTTTTGGCATATTTCCGCTTTCTTCAAGCACCGCTTCATTAAGAAGCTTTATATACAAATCATAACCAACGCTATCTATATACCCGTGCTGCTCCGCACCGAGCAAATTGCCCGCACCTCTTATTTCAAGGTCACGTATGGCGACCTTAAATCCGGCACCGAATTCGGCAAATTCTCTGATTGCCGCAAGACGTTTTTGTGCGACCTCTGAAAGAGCCTTGCCCATGCGATAGGTGAAAAACGCATATGCTTGGCGCGAGCTTCTACCTACTCTGCCCCTTATCTGATGTAGCTGTGAAAGGCCCATTTTATCAGCATTTTCAATTATAAGCGTATTTGCATTTGGCAAATCTACTCCTGTTTCTATTATTGTCGTACAAACGAGTATATCAATCTCCTGCCTTACGAGCATTTGCCATATATCCTCAAGCTCGTTATGCTCCATCTGACCGTGCGCAAATGCTACACGGGCATCGGGTAATTGGTTGCTGATTTTGCTTGCTACTAGATGAATATCACTGACTCTGTTGTAAAGATACAGCACCTGACCGCCGCGCGAAAGCTCTTTAACCATAGCGTCTAAAAGTATTTGCTCGTCATGCTCAAGAACGTAAGTCTGCACAGGACGTCTTTCCCCGGGAGCTTCATCGAGTATGGACATATCGCTTATTCCGTTCATTGCCATATTCAAGGTTCTCGGTATCGGAGTGGCAGTAAGAGTCAAAACGTCAACATTCTTTGCTAACTCCTTTAGCTTTTCCTTTTGAGTTACTCCAAAGCGTTGTTCCTCGTCTATTATTAAGAGACCCAAGTCCTTGAACTCTATTTTTTTAGATAGGAGCTTATGAGTACCTATAAGCACGTCTATTTCACCGCGCTTTGTTTTCCTTATGATTGCTTGTTGTTGACTCGGTGTTCTGAACCTTGAAAGCATTTCAACATTTACAGCATATCCTCGCATACGGGAAAGCGCTGTTTGATAATGTTGAAGAGCAAGTATGGTTGTGGGAACGAGAAAGGCGACCTGTTTACCGCCCATTATCGCCTTAAATGCGGCACGTAGTGCCACCTCAGTCTTTCCAAATCCGACATCGCCACAGAGGAGTCGGTTCATAGGAGTAGGTCGCATCATATCTCTTTTGATTTCTTCTATGGCCATAAGCTGTGACTCAGTTTCTTCATAGTCGAATGCTGATGCAAACTGCTGCTCCAGCTCGGAGTCTTTTGGGAATGCAAATCCCGGCTTTCTTTGTCTTTCGGCATAAAGTCTTATTAAATCTTTTGCTATATCCTTTGCTGCGGATTTAGCTTTTGTCTTAACACGACCCCATTCACCGCCTCCCATTTTGGAAAGCTTTACAGTTCCGTCCTTATCTTTTTCACCTATATATTTGCCTATATAATCAAGCTTGTCGCATGGCACAAAAAGCTTATCTGTCCCTGCATATCTTATAGTGATATAATCGCGAGTTACACCGTCTATTCTTACCGACTCAATCCCCTCAAATAAGCCGATACCGTAATTTGCGTGCACTACATAATCACCGACAGAAAGGTCAGCATAGCTCATAAGACGTTGACCTGCACCGCCGACACGGCGGAGTATTCTTTGCCTGCGCCTGTTAGCCATAACAGCTCGCCCCGTGTCTTTTGCCAAAGAGAGCGTGACTATTTTAGGCGTTATGAGGTCGTACCCTTCCGAATAAGCTCCGATGTCGACAAATACCTGACCCGGCACAGCAGTATCGAAATTGAAATCCGGGTTGTCGTATATTGGGATTGAAAACACGTCAGAATCGGCAAGTGTCTTTATAATTGATTTTGCACCCTCCTTGTTCTCAGCAAGGATAAGTGTTCTGTACATCGCTTTTCTATAGGCAGCAATATCTTCAAGGAGCATGGATGGATTATCTCCGTACATAACAGTTCTTCTGCACCTAAATCCAAAAAGCCCGGCCACTCTCCTGCTTCCAATTCCACTGGAAAATGAATTTATATGAACAGCTACGTTCAAGTCGAGAAATTCATTATAATATTCAATGTCTGCCATATATTTTGCCGCCTCGGGTATAACTGCTCCCATTTCTATAAGTGCGGCTCTTTCAGATGAATTTTTATCGAAATTTTTCTTAAAATCCTCTTTGATACCATTTGTATCAATCAAAAAAATCGGCACCTTAGACGAGGTGGGAAAATAGGAGAAAAGAGTTGAGAATTCTCCGTAAACAAGACCGATATATTTATCTCTAAAGTCTATAAAGTGCCCACCCGTGAGGGAATTCAACTCTGAAGTGAGGCGTTCCTTCACCTTTTCATTCTCTGTTTTTTGCAAAAGTTTTTTTACGGTTTTAACAATTTTATCTTTTGCAGCTTCCGATACAATAACTTCTGTAGCAGGGAGTAAATGAAGCTCCTTGCAATTGCCAACAGCTCTTTGAGATATCGGATCAAAGAATACCATTCTATCAATTTCATCACCAAAAAACTCTATTCTTACCGGTTGAGAATCGATTTTATTCCAAACATCTATAATTCCGCCTCTGTGCGAAAACTGGCCCGCACTTTCAACCGTATCAACCCGAACAAAACCCAAATTGCTCAAGCGCTTAACAAGCTCGAGCGGTTCAATTTCATCATTACATTTTAAGCTGAGTAAGAGTGACTCAAGAACCGTCCTTGGCATAGTAGCGATAAGTGCAGCGGAAGGGGTAGTAATTATTGCATCGCATCCATTGCTCAATATTCTAGAAAGCACGAAAAGCCTCTCTCGCTCTACGTCGTGGGAGGCAGAAATATTATTGAATATGAATTCTCGGGATTTGTACTGTAACACATTCAAACCGTATTCAGCAAGAACAAAAGCTACACGTTCTCTTTCTGCCTCCGATGGAACTAATATAAGCGCCGGAGAGAAAAAAGCGTTTTTCGTTTCAATAATTGCTTCGGCAAGATATGCATAAGCAGCACCCGAAGTAAGCCCGTTAATTATAATCGGGGCAGTCTTGGGAAGCTTTGCTTGCTCCGTTATGACATTTATGGAGCTTATAAACTCCTTGTCGTATCGGATAAGACTTGAAAGTCTTTTCATAGAATACCTTTTGTAATTTTGGAATGGTTATTTTGAATACTTTGACATTGCGTCATCTATCTTTCCGTCAACAATAAGCTCGACAGCCGAAGCTACATCCGAAAACCTTTGTGTAAGCTTTTCCATTTCAGTACTGTCGAATTTTCCGAGCACCCATGATGCTAGGTCATATTCGGGATTTGGCTTCTGACCGACCCCAAGCTTTATTCTTGGAAAAGTATTTGTTCCAATATGGTTAATTATACTTTTTAATCCGTTATGCCCACCGTCAGAGCCCTTACGCCTTATTCTGAACAAACCGGGCGAAAAGCTGATTTCGTCGTGCAATACTATAATATTCTCTGAAGCTATCTTGTAAAATCTCGCGGCTTCAGCAATTGCCTCACCTGAATTGTTCATATAAGTTGTGGGTTTCATAAGAATAACACGTGCCCCACCAATATTTGCTTCACACATGAGAGAGTGAAATTTGACACGGTCCAGCTTTACACCGCATTTTTCAGCAATATATTCGATTGCCATAAAGCCGGCATTATGACGTGTTTTGGCATATTCCGTGCCGGGATTTCCAAGTCCCGCTATAATGTGGGTGACATTTTTCTGTACACCAACGGTTTCTATTTTTTTGAACAGGTCAAAAATATTGCTCATAAAGCACACTTTCTTTTAGGTAATTTTATCGAGTGAACGCTGCCAATCTGCCGCATCGGCATCCGAAGGCATGCACCAAGCACCTCTTGGAGAGAGAGAAATGGAGCTCACCTTAGGACCGTCCGGCAGGCAAGAGCGTTTGAACTGTTGGGCAAAAAATCTGCGAACAAAGACTGAAAGCCATTTTTTGACCGTATCCGTGTCGTATTTTTCGGAAAAACTTGCTTTCGCAAGCCGGTATATTTTTTCCGGAGAAAAGCCGTGTTTTACAAAATGGTACAAGAAATAATCGTGCAGCTCATAAGGTCCTACAATTCCCTCGGTACATTGAGATATTTCTCCATTCTCCGCCGGCAAGAGCTCAGGACTGACAGGAGTATCAAGAATATCAAACAAGATCTGTGAAACCGCGCTCTCTGACTCAGCAAGGCGGTTTGCGCTGTATTCAACTATATGGCGTATTAATGTTTTTGGAACGGAAGAATTAACTCCGTACATGGACATATGGTCGCCGTTATAAGTGGCCCAGCCGAGTGCCAGCTCGGAAAGATCGCCTGTTCCAATAACAAGAGCGTTTTCCGCATTGGCTATGTCCATTAATACCTGAGTCCTTTCTCTTGCTTGCGCATTTTCAAAAACCACATTGTAGTTTTCTTTATTATGACCTATATCAGCAAAATGCTGTGATACAGATGCCTTTATGTCTACCACTCTTAAATCTGCACCAAGACCTTCAGAAAGCTTTTCAGCGTTGCTCTTGGTACGCACAGTAGTTCCAAAGCACGGCATTGTAACAGCTATAATGGAGCTCCTCGGCCATTTTAGTATATCAACAGCACGTGCAGCAACAAGTATAGCAAGTGTCGAATCCAGTCCACCTGAAATACCTATAACAGCTGCACTTGAGCGTGACTTCAACAGACGCATAGCGAGCGCGTGCGCCTGCACATTGAGCGCAAGCTCACAAACATCATATAGCTCTTCCTTTTTTTCAGGAACAAATGGTGTTTGGGACGGCGGATTTGAAATTTCTGTTTCTTCCTCGTGAAGAGAAAAACGTATGAAGGCATAATCAGCCGGACTTGAGTGAATATATGCGTTTTTCTTTACACGGTTATGTCTTATTCTTTCAATATCTACTTCCCCATATAGAATATCTTTTGGGGAAAACGGTTCTGATTCTTTAAGGATTTCTCCACACTCAGCAATAATTTTATGTCCCGAGCATACACTGTCAGTTGTGGTTTCTGTGTATGAAGGGGTAGCAAGGATATACGCTGTTGCAGTTTTCTCTGTATGCGCTTTAATAATCGATTTGCGGCATCTTGATGCTGATATAAACTCTTCCCATGCGGAAGAATTAACTATGACATCAGTACCGGCTGCGACATGCGAATTTGACGGAGGATTTATAGCTAAAACATCATCGGATATTTCTGCCGAAAACTTAACATCAAGTATCGAATCGCATTCAAAAATAATTTTATTTCCAAGAACAGTGTTGTTTTTTGCATAAGTAATAGATATGTTTTTTTCGGGAGCCGGCGAAAAGTACCTCGCCTCAGAAAAGTCCCCCTTTGCAGAAACAACAGTCTTTGCAACCAAGCCAAGAAGATTTCCTGCTGCTATTGCGGCAACGCAATTGTACAGATCATTGCCTACGCGTACAGGCACGCCCAAGAAACTTATCATGTCAAGATCACGCGTTTTTTGTATATATTCTCTTACACCTTTTTCTGCATTTTTTATAAGTGTCGACTGCAAGAACAAATCTGCACAAGCATATGATGTAAGGACAAGCTCTGGAAAAACGAGAGCTTTTATCCCTAATTTCGCCGCACGCTCTGCTGCATCTATACATGATTTAACGTTATATTCTACGTTGGCAACCTTAATTTCGGGAGAAGCTGCACCAACTCTCAACAAACCGTTTTTCATCCGTTTGTCTTTCCTCCGTGAAGAATAGATTTATTTTAGTCTTTATTCTTTACCAAAATAAGATTTTTTGCATAGGGCATTTGCTCAATTATATCGCAAAATGTATGCCACTCTGCAAGCTTATGTGTTTTTCTTGCGTAATATATGTTGATTAAAACCTCATAATTCATTGATACTGTACGCATCTGGTTAAATGAAGATGGCAGAAGCTGAATCATATTATGCCATGCGCCTTTGTCTTTGGTTTCGTTGTATATTTGACGCTGTGATTCAAGATAATCAACAAGTCCGTCAAGAACGGCTAGCGCATCGTCGGTAAGTCTATCGCAAGAAAAATCGTCTCGTGTGAATTCTTTTGCCTGGATTTTATGCATTGTTGAGCATGAATTTGCCACCGTGCCGACCTTGTACGTGTCAAACTCTTTCCACCAATAAAGAGGGGCTGTTATATCCATTGAAACCATTATCTGACGTAAGAATTTTCTGTGATCGCTTCCTGCTGCAGCAAGTCTGGAAGCTAAAGAAAGATCGTTTTCGCCTAACACGTACTCGCCCTTTTCATTATAGTAGCTATCCATTCGTGCCCAGCTATTTAGCGGATTTCTCGCACCTCTAATTGCATTTTCAAAGTTGAATACGCTTATTCTTTCTACTTTTATCATAGCTCCTCCAAAATATAATGTCATTTATAAATATATTATCTTTATTATTTTAACACAACAAAATAGCATTGTCAAGATAAGCCATTTGTGCCAAACGTATAATTTTATTTTTATTCAATTCTTAAATAAAACTTTTTTCGTATTTTTTTGAAAAAGTACTTGACAAACAGAATGCCGTTTGTTATAATATTAGAGCATCAACGGAAGGTTAGCTCAGTTGGGAGAGCATCTGCCTTACAAGCAGAGGGTCATAGGTTCGAGCCCTATACTTTCCACCAGAGGTTCTTACCTCTTCAAGAATGGCTTGGTAGCTCAGT
>JAZSJG010000043.1:0-3815 GCA_045534215.1 Eubacteriales bacterium | reverse complement strand
AAGGCAAAAAAGCAAACATTCAATCGCCCGCTGATGCTTTTTCACACGGAATAGGTATGATACATCAGCATTTCAAGCTTGTAGACCTTTTCACAGCTGCAGAAAACGTAATCCTCGGAAACAACTCAAAGGAACGTTATAATATAGAAAAGGTAACCGGTGAAATCAAAGAAATTGCGGACAAGTACGGATTCCATATCGACCCGTCCAAGAAAATATACGATATGTCGGTATCGGAAAAGCAAACGGTTGAAATTATCAAAGCGCTTTACAGAGGAGCGGATATACTTATACTTGACGAGCCGTCAGCAGTCCTTACCCCTCAGGAAACAGACCGTCTTTTCGATGTGCTCCGCAAGATGCGTGAGGACGGAAAATCAATACTTATAATTACACATAAGCTTCATGAGGTGCTTTCCATTTCCGACAGAGTTACAATTCTTCGCAAGGGTGAGCATATCGGCACTGTAAATACAAGTGAAACGGATGCTGAATCACTTACGGAAATGATGGTTGGAAGGAAGGTTTCTCTTAACATAGACCGTCCCGTGCCTCAAAACGTTTGCGACCGTCTTGAAATAAAGAACCTATCTGTTATAAGCGATGACGGAGTAAAGGTTCTTGACGATATCAACTTTACCGCGCGCTCAGGTGAAATCCTCGGAATTGCAGGAATTGCCGGCTCAGGACAGCGCGAGCTGCTTGAAGCAATCGCAGGTCTTAAGAACCTTGAATCCGGTGAAATAATTTTCAACCGTCCAAAGAAAAATTTACCCGTTTCATTTTATCACAAAACCTTTGAGCAGGTTGTCGCACTTGCTGCGGAGGGTAAATTTCATTATGAAGACGGAACCGCGGTTGACTTTAACGGTATGAGCCGTTCAAAGATTCGCTCCCTTGTGAATAGCGGAAAGGTTCTGTTTAACGAAGATGAAATCATGGACCTTTGCGATAAAACTCCTCTTCAAATTCGAGAGCTTGGCGTTCGTCTTTCTTTTGTTCCAGAGGACAGACTCGGAATGGGCCTTGTCGGAAACATGGATATAGTAGATAACATGATGCTTCGCAGCTACCGCAAGGGTAACTCAATATTCGTTGACAGACACCGTCCGAGCGACTTAGCTGACAAAATAGTTGAAGAGCTTGAGGTATCCACGCCAAACACTCACACTCCCGTAAGACGCCTTTCGGGAGGAAATGTTCAAAAGGTTCTCGTCGGACGTGAAATCGCAGCATCTCCTGCAGTACTTATGGCTGCATATCCTGTAAGAGGACTTGATATCAACTCTTCTTATACTATATATGATTTGCTTACCGAGCAAAAGAAAAACGGAGTTGCAGTAGTTTTTGTCGGAGAGGACCTTGACGTGCTTCTCGAGCTCTGCGACAGAATAATGATTCTTTGCGCAGGACGTATAACAGGAATTGTTGATGGAAGAACCATAACCAAGGAAGAGGTCGGACTTCTTATGACAAAAACCGATGCAGATGATAAAAAGGAGGTAGAAGCGGATGCAAAATAAAAAATTGGAGCTTCCCTTTCACGTAGTAAAAAGAAGTTCAATACCTCTTTGGAAATCTATGATGTTCAGAGTTATAGCTGTTCTGGCAGCACTTCTTCTTTGCTCCATTCTTTCGGTTATTATAATCGGAGCAAATCCGTTCAAGTTCATCAGCACAATGTTTGACGGAAACTTTGGCTCTGCAAGACGACTTTGGAAATTTGCCAAGGATACTTCCCTTCTGCTTTGCATAGCACTTGCTATAACACCGGCATTTAAGATGAGATTCTGGAACATCGGTGCCGAAGGACAAACACTCATAGGCGCTCTTGCGGCGGTTGCGATAGTAATTTATTGCAAAGGCCTTCCAGAGTGGCTTTTACTTGTTTTAATGTTTGTTGCCGCAATTCTTGTCGGAGCGATTTGGGGAGGACTTCCCGCAGTATTCAAGGCAATCTGGGGTACTAACGAAACACTTTTTACACTTATGATGAATTACGTTGCAACAGGTCTTGTTTCATACTTTTTGTTACTTTGGACTCCAAGTGGCTCCAGTGTTCTCGGCAGACTTGATTCTGGTCACTTGCCTGTTTTAGGACATGATTATCTGTTGCTGATACTCCTCGTTCTTTTGCTAACAGCCGGTATCTATATTTATCAGAAATATTCAAAGCACGGCTATGAAATATCCGTAGTAGGCGAATCGGAAAATACTGCTAAATATATCGGTATAAATGTAAAGAAAGTTATTATCCGTACAATGCTCATTTCGGGCGCGATTTGTGGGTTCGCCGGTTTCCTGATTGTAGGTGCACTGGACCACTCGGTTGCTGTGACTTCTGTTGGAGGAATGGGCTTTACAGCTATCATGGTTTCATGGCTTGCTAAGTTTAATCCTCTTGTAATGATAGGAACATCCGCTTTTATCACGTTCTTAAACCAGGGTGCTGCACAGGTAACAACCGCATTCAATATCGACTCTTCCTTTCCCGACATGGTGGTAGGAATAGTGCTTTTCTTCATAATCGGCTGCGAATTTTTCATAGGATATCAGCTCAAATGGAAATCCCGTGAAGAAATCAAAAGTGCTCCCGAAGCAACAACACCTGCAGAAGAAGGAGGTAATGAACAATGATGTTTCTTGATTATCTTTTAACCTCCGTTGCTCTCGGCATGACGTTTTTGCTCGGATGCACGGGAGAAATTCTCACAGAAAAGGTTGGTCATTTAAATCTCGGAATACCCGGTATTATGTGTATCGGAGGTGCATCCGGTTGCTTGGCACTTAAGCTTTGCTACGGTCTTCCCGGTGCATTAGTAGTTCCAATTGCAATTATTGCTGCCTTTATCGGCGGTGCGCTTATGGGAGGAATATATAGCTTCTTAACAGTCACCCTGAAGGCAAACCAAAATGTAACAGGTCTTGCAATGACGACGTTTGGCGTCGGTGTTACTAAATACATAATGAACGGTATGGCTATAAACTCCATGAAAAGCTACCTTTACGCTCTTAAGTATTTCCGCGCTCCGTTTACTTATGTTTCCAACGGTCTTAAATACTGGGGCATTATGATGTATCTTGCAATAGGAATTGCACTCGGTGCAGCATACGTCCTTTCTCATACAAGAGTGGGCTTGCATTTAAGGGCTGTAGGAGAAAATCCTGCCACGGCAGATGCAGTAGGCATCAACGTCACCGCATATAAATACGGTGCGACCTGCATAGGAAGCGGAATTGCGGCTCTCGGTGGACTTTACTACATTATGGATTATATGGGCTCCGTTGAAGCGTATAAAACCATCGAGTCACTCGGTTGGCTTTCCGTTGCTCTTGTTATATTCACGCTTTGGAGACCTCATATTAGTATTATAGGTTCAATTATATTTGGAATGCTCTATCTTGCGGGAACGAGAATACCTACTCTTCTGGGTATAAATCTCGGAATGAGCGCAACGCCCTTGCTCCAAATGCTCCCTTACCTTGTAACAATAATCGTTCTTGTAATAACAAGCATCGGCAAAAAGCGTGAAAATCAGCCCCCCGCATCACTCGGACTTCCCTATTTCAGAGAAGAAAGATAATTTTCACCGTTCTATAAAACAAAAAACAATCAAGGCATGCACACCGTCAACTGAGGTAAGACATACTTGATTGTTTTTTTGTATTTATATTATTTTCCTTTATTGCTCACGGAAAACAACGGTTTTCGCCTCGGCGTCCATAGCTTCAACGATGGCAAGAGACTCAAGGTGATAACCGAGATTCCTTATACTTTTGCCGCCGTACTGAAAGCCCTTTTCAATAGCGATGCC
>JAZSJG010000056.1:0-22347 GCA_045534215.1 Eubacteriales bacterium | reverse complement strand
AGTATTTGTGCTTTATTACTCCGCCTTTGGTATGGGTTATACCGCTAAGTCTTGTATTAGAGTAAGTAAACGCCTTTGTTACCTGATTCGAGCCGACGGAAATCGCCTTGCTGCTTAAGCGCTTAAAGCTGTCGTATGTGTTGGTAGAGGATACCTTTGTCGAGTTATTAATTAAGAAAGCGCTTGTGAGAACTCTGTCATCTGCATTAACCGCACTTTCGGATGTAACATAGGTTCTAGTTACTTTTCTTGATTGATTGTTTGCTATATGTTCTTCGGAAGTAGTACGTCCTTTTTTATCATATGTTGTGATATCTTCGGCTATAATGCTTCCGGAAGAATTGAAGATTCCGCAACGGCATAATTTATCCTTATCGTAAGCAAATTTAGTAGTATTTCCTGTTGTTAAATCGGTGCTTGTTGCGAGCTTTCCATTCACCGTATTAAAGCCCCAGCCACCGTAACCGCTAAGCAAATATGAGGGGTCTGCATCATAGGTATTGCTAAGAACTCCGTCAATCGAGACAAGCTGTCCGTATTTGTTGAAAACCGCAGTATCTGAATAAACAGAGCTTGTCTTTGATGGGTAATAGCTTTTTGTTTGGGTATCGGAAATTTCATGCTCCTCAATGAACGTACCCTCTTTCTTTATGTTAACCAAATCGCCTTTGGAATAAGCAAAATCGTAAGTAAGATTTCCCGATTCTACCTTGGAAAGATTGCCGCCAAAGTAGCTGTAACTGTTGGCTCTGCCGTTTGTTGCGAAGGTTCTTCTTGTTTTTGCAGAGGCACTGCTGTCATACGTATCCGTAACAACTACTCCGCCGGGAAGTGTAACGGATTTCACTGTTCCCCACACTGAGTCTAGAGTGGTAAGCGTTGTATTGTTAAACTCATCGCTTGTAGAAACGGTTGGATTTCCGGAAGAATCGGTTGCATACGTTGTACTTCTTGTGTAAAGGTTATTTACCTTTTCAAGAGTAATCAAATCGTTCTGTCTTGTGTAGGTGGTTGTTATACCGTCAGAGGTAGAGGATATGACGTCCAGATTGCTGTCAAAGATTCGCGAAGATATGACATTATTATTTTTATCTATAACGTCACATACCAAAAAGCTTGATGTATCGTCCTTCAAAATAGTGGTTACAATTCCGTTATCTGTATACTGTTTTTTTCCTAAATAAAACTGATTCAAGCTCACGGCGGAACCGTTGCGCACAACCTGCAAGTTGTTGCTCGAACCGGTAGAAAGTACGTTTTTGCACTTGTTGAAATAAAGCTCATTAGAGTACAAGTTCTTTTTGCGGTTAATCTTATACTTAAAGAGATCTTCAAAATGCATGCTTCCATACTCCGAAATCTCTACGCCGCTGCAAACGAACTGTGCATCACTGATGGGTATATATTCATAACTGCTTGATGCGTGGTAAATCAAAACATCCTCTGCTAAAGCAACGTGTGTTGTTTCGTTTTCAGGCAAAACGTGTGTCGGCTTAAATGTGATTCTGAGATCCTTTAACTGAACCGCGCTGCCTGTGCCGGGTGTTACTTGAATAAAATTGGAGCTAAGGTAAAACTTATAAGCAAAAAACTGCCATTCTGTGCTTATGCTTTCAAGCGCGTTGAATTGAAATCTTACAGTTGCTCCGTCTGAAATCAGAATTTGGGAATTTGCTCCGTCTGCAATTTTTTTAATCCAGCCGGTCAAAACATAAAAACCATTCACGGTGTTGCTGTAATTTTGAGTTGCGTCGTATTCCCACCTGTTAGCTGTAGAGCTCTGGTAAGCCAGCATTGTACCGTCGTCTATGGTATATACACCTATTGCTTTGCTGTCTTCGAAATTGTCAACAGTATTATAAACATTGACGTTTCCGGAAAATTTATCACCGTGAAACTCATTTCCCGAAATATATTCATATGAATACATGGGCTTTCCGTTTCGGTACTGCGCTCTTGTTCTAACCCCTTTTTTATTCACTATTTCTACAAGAGGAAATTTCGTTGTTACGTTTATCGTTTGCGGGAAAATATAGTCAACCGTATCGACAACGTCAGCACCTACGAGAGTTGACACTCTGAGTGTGTTATATGCTGTTTTCACAATCTTAGTAGAGTAAGAAGCTTCAGCAGACGTTACAGTGGCAGTAAAATCGATACCTGAGCAGTTAAGCTGTGCTTGTACACCTGCGCTAACATCAATCTTTGAATAACTTTCTGCACAACTGCATTGCAATTGAATTGTTTGTCCGCCATATGATATTGATTTAAGGTTATTGCTTGATGAATCGTAAACAAGCGATACCGTCTTCGTATTTCTGTAAGTTATAGAGGTAAGCTTGCCTGCGCTATCATAAGTATAAGAAAGAACCAATACACCGTATTTATCATAAATAGCGGTAATTTTGCCTTGTGAGTTGTAAACTTCACGGCTGAAATCAGAATTTCGCACCTCATACGTGTTGGCGTTAATTACCCTGAGAATTCTTTGGGTATCATCATCAAATCCGTATAGAGTACCTAAGCGGTTAAGCGAAATTCTCTTTCCTGTTTCATCCTCATACTTGTTGGGGGTTGTACCGTTCATAACTATTCTTTTTTGCAGATTAAGCTTATAGCCATATGCCATATTATAGAAATTGTTATTTTCCGTTCTTCTTGCATAATTAAATACTATGCCAAGATTTATCTCACCGTGAATATCTCCAAACGAGAAGAGCGGAAGCTCGTGAAAATAGTTGGGAGTCGGGAGAGCGAGCTGTATCTTGCCGACGTCATAATTTTTTACATAATTCATAATTTTTTCTCCGTTTCTTTTGTTTTAATATTTTTTGTTTTTTGCACAGTTATATCGAGCTTCGGACAGGCCGTTTGTGCAGACAACCTATCAGCATTTATTAAATCAATTTAACCACCTCCTCTAGAGTGTAAATCCGCTATTCGCTTTTCTTATGCTGGACGTACACTTGATTTACATAGACACTTGCGCCTGCTGTGAGTATTCCTTGCGTAACCGATATAAACACCGCATATATTACGTCCTGCCATGCTTGAATTTTGCTCGTTGAGAATACCCAGAGAAAGCAAAGAGATACAGAAACAAAGCCAAGCATTAAGGGAATCAGCTTGTCGGGAATTTTGCTCTTTTTTATTCCGACACCTAATATGTAAAGAACGGGGACCAATACTATAAGCTCGGGCTTAATAAAATTCATTATTTCCATATCCCACCTCATGCGAAAATTCCGCTTACTACAACCGAAGCCGCAGCACCGGCAAGTGCTGAAATAATTGCCGTTACGATTTGCTGATGTCTGATTATTGGCTGAGTTTCTATAAGATTGATTTTCTCTTCGTTTCTTTCAAGATGCTCATTCGTGTATTTCATTTCAGTTGCCAAAGCGACGAGAGTTTCGCTCATTGTTTTTAATTCAGAACGAATATCCTGCAGCTCTCTGACATCTCTTTCAAGAGTGTTAATTCGCTGCTCATGCTTTGTCAATGCAATTTTCATTTCATCCATATCCGTATTTTCCTTTCTGTAAAATTAATTTTGAAAATAAAAAACCGGGGTATACAAAAAGTGCAAAAACACCTTTTGATATACCCCGGCGCATCGGTGGTCTGCTTACGACCCCTATCGGCTCAGTCGATATAACTGCTTTTATTAGTTAGTTTGTGAACAGCACCTCTGGCTGCTTTTATTGGCGTTGATTTCATTGTGCTAAAATCAAACAACGCGAATTTATCGCATGACGGACATTTTGCTGAGCAATATCCGTCGGCACCCGAGTAAACGAGCAACTTTTCTTTCGAATGGCAGGGGAATTGAATCGCCCCTTTCAGCTCGGTATTCTTTATATCCATATAACACCTCTTTTCCTTATTATATAATGTAAACTTTGTAAGCACTCGTGCTTACACTTTTTTATGTTAATGGGGTGATGCCCACCACATTTTAAATTGAAAAAACAGAAAGGAAAGTACAGATTTTAATAAATCAATGTATCGCGCTTTGGAATGCCACAGCCTTGCCAAGAATTTTTATGTCGTTCAATTCTTCATTTATGTAAACGAATGGGGGATATTTAGGGTTCTCCGGAGTGAGAATAAGCTTGCTTTCTTCAGGATAGTAGTAAACTCTCTTGAGTGTTGCCTCGTCATTAATTATAACAGCGGCAATCTCACCGTTGTCGACCGAGCTTTGCTTCCTTATGAAAACTATATCGCCATCGTATATTCTTGCACCTATCATAGAGTCCCCTCTTGCTCTTAGACAGAAATCTGCGTCAAGATTGGAATCGGCAGCAACATAACTTTCGTATTCTTCCGCAGCATATACAGGCTCTCCGCACGCGATTGAACCGACAAGTGGAAGCTTCTTTATTTTTATCGGCTGTATGTTAGGGTCAGAGTATCCGTCGCTCCATCCCATAAGCTCGGTGGGGGAAGTTCCGAGAATTTTAGCAAGAGCCGCTATCTTTTCATGCGGAATATTTGCAATAATTCCATTTTCGTATCTGTGTATCGTCTGTTTGCTCGTGCCGAGCATTTCGGCTACCTCTTCAAGTGTAAGATTTCTTTCTTTTCTTAATGCTTTCAGTTTTCTTGCTAACATAATAAGCTCCTTTTAACATCTTGAATATATCTTGTCACCTGTATTGTAACACAAAGTCACGCAAAATGCAATAGTTTTTTTGAAAAATATCAAAAAATCACTTGACAAGTTACTTTTAAGCTGTTATAATTGTCACGTAACAAGTTACAACTGATGGGTAAAACAACTTGATAGGTGACAAAAGGAGAAAAATGTATATAGGATGCGATAGAGAAAACGGATTGCCGCCGCGCATTTACAGAGGGCTTTCCGAAATAAGAAGGGATATATTGGATATATCCGAAAAAATAGAAGAAACCAAAGAAATGCTTAATATAAGAGCGCTTCTTCTTGACATTTTAATTAATGATAAGAACAATTCTGCAAAAAGCTTGATTATGGAGCTTGAGTCAACCATCGCTGAGGCAAAAGAAGCATTTGAAGAGCTTGGTAAATTTAACGAGGAGCTGTCCATGCTTGAGGAGGAGCTTTACGAAACAAAATGTATGATGCAAAGATAGCAGAGGGGGTTGATGCGATTGTTGTTGCGCTGTGCTCTGATTATGAGAGAAGAAGACGCGCAATAGAGGAGCATACAGTAAATAACAGAACAGACGCAGAATACAAATATTATAATTTCAAAATTTTTGATGCCGTAGCGGAGGTGATAGGAGAAAGGTATGTAAATGTATTCATTAATGAAATAGGGAAGAAAATCGGTTATGCAAAAAGCGAAATCAATTTTATGTCGGAGGTGACCTATAAGAAGTATAAGTATCTTATAAAAGAAAACATCGCAAAAAAGCTTCATTTAATAGATTGAAAGAAATCTTATAAAAAAACGAGCGAAGATACAAACAGCGACAAAATATTACTATTCTACTGTGATATACTTTCGGTATGAAAATATAGGAGTTCTAATACGGAGGAAGTGTAAATGCAAGGCGAGGTAATTTTTTGCAATGCAGGACAGACGCTTACAGCGCGTCTTGGCGGAGAAATAGACCACCATTCTGCAAAGACGAGCCGTGAGGCGATAGATGCAATGTTGTTCAGAACCAAGCCGGAAATTCTGGTTTTGGATTTTTCGGATGTAAAGTTTATGGACAGCTCGGGAATAGGATTAATAATAGGACGTCTTGAGGTGGCATCGACTCTTGGCGCACATATGCGTTTGATAGGACTTTCATCACCGCTTAAGCGCCTTGTTCGCCTTTCGGGAATAGAAAAGCTTGACGGACTGTCAGTAAACTGATTAACAAAAATGCAAAAGAACGGTTAAAAGAGGATTTTGAAATGAAAAGAATAATAAATGAAATGAAACTCCGTTTGCCCGCAAAAAGCATAAACGAGGGGGTGTGCAGAGCTATAATTTCCGCCTTTTCGGCAGAATTAAACCCTACGGTTGAGGAGCTCGGAGATTTAAGGTGCGCTGTAAGCGAAGCGGTTACAAACAGCATTGTGCACGGCTACCGCAATCTTCCGGAAAACGAAATCGGTTACATATACATATCCGTGCGTCTTTACGACACAAGAGAAATAAGCGTAGAAATATCCGATAACGGTTGTGGAATAGAGGATGTTGCTAGGGCTATGACTCCGATGTATACAACAGGTGACGTTGGCGAGCGGTGCGGTATGGGATTCCTTGTTATGCAGAGCTTTACGGATTCTCTTTCGGTCAAATCAAAGCCCGGACGGGGAACTACGGTTCTTATGAGGAAAATATTGAAGCCCTAACCGAGTTTTGATATTATGAAAGTTATTGAAGAACAAAAGGGATACGATAAAAATCTCGAATTGATTAAAAGATACCGAGAGGGCGATGCGCCGGCAGGAGAAGAGCTTGCAGAGCTTAACAGACCATTAGTCTACAGCATCGCAGGCAGATTTTCTTCAAGAGCGGAAATCGACGACCTTGTAGAAATAGGAACAATAGGGCTTGTAAAGGCAATAAACACCTTTGATTTTTCTCGTGAGTGCGCCTTTTCAACTTATGCTGTGCCGCTGATTTTCGGAGAAATTCGCAGATTTTTACGTGATGACGGGATGATAAAGGTGTCGCGGGAAAATAAACGTCTCTCAGCACTTCTCAATACAGAGAGGGAAAGAAGAATTATGGCAGGTGAGGACACCGCTATTGCTTCTATTGCCGGTGCAGTGGGAATATCCGCTGCTGATGCCGCTGCCGCGCTCTTTTCCACAGCACCCGTGCGCTCTCTTGATGAGTCTGCCTACGACGAGGATGATTCGGTCACTCTTGCTTCAACCGTCTATGACGAGGATGAGGAGGAGCGCAATTTCAACAAGCTTGCTCTTCGTCTGGCTGTAGAGGAGCTTTCAGAGCTTGAGGGGAAAATTATAGCTCTAAGATATTTCAAGGATTTATCCCAAGAGCAAACGGCAAGAATTTTAGGCGTAACGCAGGTGAAAATTTCACGTATGGAGAAAAGAATACTAGCGTACTTAAAAAAAATACTTGCATAAAATACACTCTCAAAGCATATTTTTGTGATGTGTTAACAAATTGTGAATAATTATAAAAGCTATTGATTTTTAATATATATTGGTATAAAATATATCCAGTATGTTAGCACTCAATGACTGAGAGTGCTAAAAACAGATTTAGGAGGAAAAATATGAAACTCAGACCCCTTCTTGATAAGGTCGTTCTTAAAAAAGTAGAAGCACTTGAAACTACAAAGGCGGGAATAATTCTTCCCGATTCCGCAAAGGAAAAGCCGGAAGTATCGGTAATTGTTGCCGTAGGACCGGGCGGTGTAGTTGACGGTAAAGAGGTCGTTATGACTCTCAAAGAGGGCGAAAAGGTTATAACAGGTAAATACTCGGGAACACAGGTAAAGCTTGACGGTGTTGAATATACAATAGTAAGCCAGTCAGACGTTCTTGCAGTAGTTGAATAATATAAATTAAGGAGAAATATTATGTCAAAGGAAATTCTTTACGGCACTGATGCAAGAGCTGCACTCTTGCGCGGCGTTGATAAGCTTGCCGATACAGTTAAAATTACTCTCGGTCCTAAGGGCAGAAACGTAGTTTTGGATAAAAAATTCGGTTCTCCGCTCATCACTAATGACGGAGTAACAATAGCAAAGGAAATAGAGCTTGAGTGTCCTGCTGAAAATATGGGTGCTCAGCTTGTGCGTGAGGTTGCGACAAAAACCAATGATGCAGCAGGTGACGGAACAACAACAGCGACACTTCTTGCACAGTCCTTGATACACGAAGGAATGAAAAATGTTGCAGCGGGCGCAAACCCTATGATTATAAGAAAGGGCATTTTCAAGGCGGTTGATGCAGCTATTGCAGAGCTCGCAAATCAATCTAAAAAGGTAAGCGGCAGAGAGGATATCTCAAGAGTCGGTGCGGTTTCTGCGGGTGATGAGACAATAGGAAATCTCATTGCAGACGCAATGGATAAGGTCACATCAGACGGTGTTATTACCGTTGAGGAATCAAGAAGTGCTGAAACATATAGCGAGGTTGTAGAGGGTATGCAGTTCGACAGGGGCTACCTCTCTCCGTATATGGTAACAGATACAGATAAAATGGAAGCTGTTCTTGACGATTGCCTTATACTTATCACAGATAAGAAAATTTCCAACATACAGGAGCTTCTTCCCATTCTCGAGCAGATTGTTCAGTCGGGCAAAAAGCTTCTTATCATCGCAGAGGACGTTGAGGGTGAAGCTCTCACCACTCTTGTTCTCAATAAGCTTCGCGGCACGTTTAGCGTAGTTGCAGTAAAAGCTCCCGGTTTCGGAGACAGACGTAAGGAAATGCTTCGAGATATAGCTATACTCACAGGCGGTGAGGTAGTGACAAGTGAGCTTGGCCTTGAGCTTAAGGATGCGGGAATCGCGCAGCTCGGAAGAGCGAGACAGGTTAAGGTAACCAAGGAAAACACCATCATCGTGGATGGTGCAGGTGATAAAAAGGAAATAGCCGACAGAGTGTCTCAGATACGTGCTGCTCTTGAGGTTTCCACCTCTGAATTCGATAAAGAAAAGCTCCTTGAACGTCTTGCAAAGCTCGCGGGAGGTGTTGCCGTAATTAAAGTCGGTGCAGCAACCGAGGTTGAACTTAAGGAGAAAAAGCTTCGTATCGAGGATGCACTCAACGCAACTAAGGCCGCTGTCGAAGAGGGAATAGTTGCCGGAGGAGGAGTTGCGCTCGTTAATGTTATGGATGCAGTAGATGCTGTTGTTAAATCCCTTTCCGGTGATGAAAAGACAGGCGCTGCAACAGTTCTTAAAGCACTCGTTGCTCCCATGAAGCAGATTGCTGATAATGCGGGTCTTGATGGCGCGGTTATCATTTCAAAAATTCGTGAAAGCGGCAAGATAGGATACGGCTTTGACGCATACAACGAGGAATATTGCGATATGCTTGAGCGTGGCATTGTAGATCCTGCAAAGGTTACACGCTCCGCGCTTCAGAATGCGGCTTCTATTGCAGCAACAGTTCTTACAACAGAATCCGTCGTATATGAGAAAAAGGAAGAAAAACCCCCGATGCCCCAAGCACCCGGCGGAATGGACGGAATGTACTGATAATAAAGCGAAATAAAAAAATCCGATTTCACATGAAGTCGGATTTTTTATGTTAAAGCTGACTGTTACTCTTTTGATGCGCGGCAAACAGCTTTGTATTTACAGTATGAGCAGGGAGGGTCATTTTCATCTTCGGTTGTGCGTATGTCTCCTGTTTTTATGCTGTGAGATATTTGACAAACTTTTCCCGATATTTTTTCGACCAGCGCCTGCCAACCCGTATCCGTGTAGAGAAGGTTAGCACCGGCTTCGGTCGGCGTGCCGTCCTTTTTGTACTTAACGGGTAGGTAATTGGGGTTCATTGCACCGATGGATATGGGGTCGTTAAGAATCATTCCTTTTCTCTCTTGCTTTTTCTTTATTGCCGCATCAGCTTCATCCTCGGAATAGGTAGGCACTTTGACGTCGCTTATATCTGTCTTGATATAAATAACACCTGCAGGGATTACACGTCCCCCATCCTCTACTCCGATTTTATCTAAAAATTCTTTAGAATTTGTGTCGGCAATAGATTTTAAGTAAAGAAACATTTGCAGGTTTTTTCCGTCGTCTATATCGCTCGGTGAAAAATTCTTAGCTCCCGTTTTATAATCTATTACTCTTACATAAACGTCTTTTCCGTGCTTATATGTGTCAACCCTGTCTATGCTTCCGTATACAAAGACCTTTTCGCCATTTTCTGATTCGAAGGTTGCAGGGGTTGGAGAGGTGGGGTCTTGAGTGCCTATCTTAAGCTCGAAAAACATTGGCTTAAAATCGCAATCGCGTAATTCGTCGCAGATTCCGTCAATAATCGGCTTCGAAGCGCGAGAAATACGATTTATTAACAAGGCAGTGCGCTCAGTACGCATGGTTTCACTGTCCGATATTTCGGAAAGATACTTTTTGGCGGAAATTACCGTCAATCTCTCTCTTTCTTCTTCGGTCATTGAGCTGATAGATAGATTTTCTCTGTTTACCTTTTCGAAAAAGTTTTCAAGTATTGCATGAACAAATGTTCCGATATTTCTTGCGTTAAACTCAGCTTTCTCATTCTCGGCAAGACCTAGGTTGTATCTTAGATAGTAAGCAAAAGGACAGTCAACGTAGGAGTCTATGCGGCTTTGCGTCAAGGATAGCTCTTTTGGATATATCATCTCGGTTGTTTCTTTGGAAAGAGAAAGCTCTGAATTTTTAAGATTTTTTTCTCGCAAAAGGGCATTCTTATCAACCCCGGAAGCCAGAAGTGCCTCTTGAAGTTCATTTTTAAGACCTTCATTCTTGGTTTTTAAAGCGGATAAAGCAGCTTTTTTTGTGTAAATCAAGCTTCCCTCGGGAAGCTCAGAAATTGACACGGGGCGGACAGCATTTTGTGTTATGGCGCATATTCTGTCAATAACATCAGATTTGGATGTCGGTGAAAAGGAGGAATCGCGTAAGGTGTAAAGGAGTGTCACACTTTTTCGCGCCAAGCAGAATGCTCGAGAGAAAGAATGAAGTTCTCTTGCGTAAGCAATTTCAGTCGTAGTATCAAATCGTATTCCGTGAGAGGAGAGAATCATTTTATCTCTATCCGAGAAGTATGAGTCGTCCTTGGGTACTTTCGGGAACTTACCTTGATTTACTCCTATGAGGTATACGTGTTTTTTCTTCAAGGTACGAAGCATCTTTGCTTCGCCGACCGTAACCTCATCGAAGTTAGCGGGGATTTTTCCGAAGTCGGTGGCAGATATGACAACCTTAAGCTGATTTTCAAACGAAACGGTATCTATCGGCATATCTGAGAGTACCTCTACAAGAGAGTTTATGGCAGATGTTATTACCCCCCAAAGTGCTGAGTTTTCAGCCGCTGATTCTTCTTCACCGAGCTCGTAAAGCATCTCACTTTTTTTGTCCAGCTGCTTTTTTAGCGATATATCCTGCATAAAGTCAACGAGTGCGGTTGCATACTCTCGGACTGTTTTTGCCGCCTCGATATTCTGCGAGAATTTAATTAAAGGCAAAATAAGTTTTTCCCTTGTCGCATTTATTCGCTCAAGTCGTTCTTTTGTTTTTTCATCTTGTTTGCCGGAGAGTCCATCGGGATTCATATTCCATAAAATGCCGTCGACAAACCGTTCTCGCGATATCTGCCATTTTTCTGTATAAAGCTCGAATTCGTCACACGCCTCGCGGTCAATGCCACAAATTCCACACTTCAAATAGGAAATTACATCCTCTCGTTTAAAGTTGTTTCTGACTATTGCTAAAGCAGTGTATATCAACTTTATTGCCTCGAACGAGAATACGTCGCGCCTTTTTGAGAAGAAATGGGGAATCCCTCTTTCAGACAAAGCCGTGTCTAATATTCCGGAGTATTCCTCGGCATCTGAAAGTACTATGGCGAAATCTCTGTAATGATCTCCAAGAAAAATTCTTCTTTTTATGTCTTCCGCAATAAAATTACACTCTTCATATGGGTCTCGCGCTTCAAAGATTCTCAAATCCGAGGCACTTTCCAAAGCGTCCTTGTCAAGCTCACCAAAGCTTTGCCACATTAGAGCTGCTATCTGCGGAAGAATTGCACTTATCGCTTGCTGTCGGTCACTTCTGTGTAAAAGCTTTTTTGTGATTCCAAGCTTGTCCGCTTCTTTTATAAGAGACATTTCCGTCTTTTTTGTTTCGCTGAACTCGAAAAGGTCACGGCATTCTTTTGGCATGGGAAGTACTACGGTAACGTCGCAAATAGGCAGAATGCTTCTTATGAAGCGCATCTGTGCCGCGGTGAACGAGGTAAATCCTTCAATAAAGAATTTATACCCGGAGAAAATCTCGGGATTCTTTTCGGTTATATCCGCAAGCTTGTCTACGTCATCGTGAGAATCCGAATATTTCGAATGCAATGTCTTGTCATACAGAGCCATTATTTTAGATAAATCCGACAGCTTTGAGAGAAGACGTCCGTTTTCCGCAATCTCGTCGCTATCGGTAAGCTCTTCCAGCATATCTGCGTTAGTAGAATTTCCCTTCATTTCAAAAACCGCAGAAAGTGCCTTGTTTACAAGACCCTGAGTTATTTCGCCCTTTTTGTCCGTGAATGATAAAAACGGCTGCAACTCGGTAAGAGTCTTCCACATAATAAGAGATTCCTTAGCTCTGTCGGAATATTCAGCGGCAATTCCCCCCACACGTCTGAAAACAGAGTCAGCAAGTCGCGTAAAATTTGCTGCCTCGAAATAAAGGGGAGCAGAGCAGGGCAAAAACTCTGCCAGCTCTCTTTCGGCGGTAACTGTTTGCTGCTCGGGAACTATAAGAATGGATTTTTTTCCCTCGTCGGTAAGATTTGATATTTCTTGTTTTATTTCTTCGTGTGCACAAGAGTAAAATCCGGATTCTACTATTTTTATCATCGGCAATCTCCTATGTACTTCTCATTTATTTTATATCCATGCTTTCTTGACGAAATAATAATTCTCTCGCCGTTTTTTTCGAGCTTTGTGCGAAGATAATGAACGTATACATTTACAATTCCTATGTCGGCCTGGTTGTTCCAAACGGACTCCAAAAGCTCCTCTTTGGTAGTAAAGCCATCTTTGTTTTTATATAAATGAGAGAAAAGAGTGTATTCAAGCTCGGTGAGATGTATTTTTTCTCCCTTGAATGAAACGGAACGCTCTTCATTAGCTAAAACAAGACACGCCCCCGCGCAATTCTGCTTATCTACCAGATTTTTTATTGTGCCGAGCGGGAATGGAATGATTATGTCACAAACATCCCTTCTGCTCATTGAAATACAATTTTGAAGTTTAAGGTTAATTGTATCTATGTCGACCAAAATCAGTTCTGCGTTGTTTTCATTCTTTACCACTGTGCATCCCTGAGGCGCATCAAGAAGAATTTTTTGGAATAGCATATTATCTTCTGTAAAAACGGAGATTTTCACCTCTTGCATAAGCCCCTCCCTCTTGCGATTCTAATTTATTAGAAATATTATAACTCAAAAAAACGCCTATGTCAATAGCAATAAAAAGTGTTATACTTAAATTGAAAATTCAACTTAAAGAGCATTAGCTTTTTCTCTTTATTGCCATGTTGCTTTGGTATTTTAGCAGCAGTAAATCGCCGGAAACAAAAAGATATACAAAAGTCAATTTTTGCAATGTCTTTGGGCAATTTTTGCAATTCCGTGCAAATATTATTATATAGTATAATAATTGTAATTGAATTTAAAGATTTTAAGGAGAACAGAAATGAATACTAATATGACGTCCGAGCTTTATTCCATAGGACTTATACCGGTTATTAAAATTGAAAATCCTGACGATGCGGTACCGCTCGCAAAGGCACTTATAGACGGCGGTTTGCCCGCAGCAGAAATCACATTCAGAACAAAGTGTGCAGCAGAAGCTATAAAGAATATTACCGAGGCATATCCTGATATGCTCGTAGGAGCAGGAACTGTTCTTACAACTGAGCAGGTGGATGCAGCTATTGCTGCCGGCTCTAAGTTCTTGGTATCTCCCGGTCTTAATCCCAAGGTAACAGCTTACGCGCTCTCCAAGGGAGTTCCGATGCTTCCCGGCTGCTCAAATCCATCTGACGTAGAGGCAGCTCTTGAGCTTGGTCTTGACACAGTAAAATTCTTTCCCGCAGAAGCTGCAGGCGGCTTGAATATGCTTAAGGCAATGGCGGCTCCATACGGAAATCTGCGCTTCATGCCTACCGGCGGCATCAATGCAGATAATCTTTTGAGTTATTTAAAATTTAATAAAATTATCGCCTGCGGCGGCTCTTTTATGGTTAAGGACGAGCTTATCAAGGAGAAAAAGTGGGATGAAATAACCGCGCTTACAAGAAATGCCGTTAAGGTTATGCTTGGACTTGAATTTGCTCATATGGGTATAAATACAGAAAATGCAGAAGAAGCAAAGCGCTCTGCAAAGCTCTTTGAGCTTCTTTTCGGAATGCCCGTGCGTGAAACCTCGAAATCCTCCTTCGCCGGTGAAGCATTCGAGTTCATGAACGGAAAAGGCCCCGGCAGATGCGGTCATATAGGCATCCGTACAAACTTTGTCGATCGCGCAATGGCATACTTTAAGCGTATCGGCTTTGAATTTGACGAAAGCACTATAATGTACGACGATAAAACAGGCAAGCCGAAGTTCGTTTATTTTAAGGACGAGGTTTCCGGCTTTGCGGTTCATCTCGTTCAGAAATAAATTTTAGTAGAGCCACATGCTTCGGGTGCGCGGCGTTTTTGCCATTCATCCGAAGCTTTGCTTTTAATATTACACTTTACAGAAAGGAGACGGCGTAAATGATATTTGGAAAACATATCAACCGTTACTATATAAAATATGCTCCAATGCTTTTGCTTGGAATTTTCGCACTGGTTTTGGTCGATTATTTTCAGCTCGAAATTCCCGAAATCTATAAGCTGGTAATTAACGGTGCGAACGACGGTTATGTTATCATAGATGGGGTCGTGCGCGATTTCAATGCACAACTGCTGCTTGAAGAAGTATGCCGTCCCATGCTCTTTATTATTCTTGCGATGGTAATCGGCAGATTCCTTTGGCGTGTTTGCTTCTTTGGTGCTTCTATTAAGCTTTCAACCGATTTAAGAAGAAGAATGTTTGATCATTGCAAGGAGCTTTCCCAGCAGTACTACCAGACCAACAAGGTCGGTAATATGATGTCGCTTTTCACAAATGACCTTGAAACCATAGACGAGTGCTTCGGAGACGGAATTCTCATGTTGTGCGATGCGCTTCTGCTCGGTGTTCTTGCAATCGTTAAAATGGTTGGCATGGACCCCGTTCTAACGGTTTTTTCACTTATACCTATGATTTTCTTGCTTATAGTTGCGACAATAGTAGGAAAATCAATGATGAAAAAATGGGAATTAAGGCAAGAGGCATTTTCCGCCCTCTCCGATTTCTCACAGGAGAGCTTTTCGGGAATTGCTGTCATTAAGGCATTCGTAAAAGAATTTAAGGAGCTTTGGGCATTTAAAAAATTAAGTAAGGAAAATGAGAAGGCGAATGTAGATTTTACAAAGACGTCAACTCTTCTGCATATTTTTGTTACCCTCTTCGTAGAGTCGGTTATATGCGTAATTTTAGGATATGGCGGGTATCTCGTATATCTTGATAAGTTCAACGCAGGTGAGCTTATTGAGTTCATCAGCTATTTTACAACTGTTATATGGCCTGTTATGGCGGTATCTCAGCTCATAGAAATGGGCTCAAGAGGCAAAGCTTCTATGAAAAGAGTTGCAGAGCTTCTGGAAGCTGAAATTAATGTAAAAGATAGAGATGACGTAAAGGATATCGAATTTATCGGTGGTGATATAGAGTTTAAGAATCTTACATTCAGATATCCCGGAGCTGATTACGATGCACTTGAAAATGTTTCCTTCAAGATAAACCGCGGTGAAAATGTTGGAATTATAGGAAAAACAGGTGCCGGAAAAACCACCCTCGTTGACTTGATACTCAGGATATATAACGTCGATGACGGCACGCTTTTCGTAGATGGAATTGACGTAAATCAAATTCCTATAAGAACCTTGCGCAAATTTTGCGCATACGTTCCTCAGGACAACTTCCTTTTCAGTGATACAATCGAAAATAATATCGCGTTTGCAACTGACGGCGGCAGCTTCGAGGATGTGGTAAATGCCGCTAAAAATGCCGACGTGCACGGAAATATCTCCGAGTTTAAGGAAGAGTATGCCACCGTTCTCGGTGAAAGAGGCGTTACCGTATCCGGCGGTCAAAAGCAGCGTATATCAATAGCGCGAGCTTTGATGAAGGACGCATCTATATTAATTCTTGACGATTCTGTTTCAGCGGTCGACACAAACACAGAAAAGATAATAATAGATAATCTTAAGCAAAATCGTAAGGGAAAAACCACAATTCTTATAGCACATAGAGTTTCAACCATAGAAAAAATGGATAAAATCGTATTTATTGATGACGCAAAAATTCTTGCTGTAGGAACTCACGAGGAGCTTTGCGAAAAATCGAAAGAGTACAAGAACATGGTTGAGCTCCAGCGTCTTGAAGAAGAAAGGGGTGAATAATATGAGTACTTATACCCCGTTTCTGATAGTCGGTGCCATAATAGGTACTATGACGGCAATCTTCATTATGGCGTATGCGCTTATGAAGGACAAAAAGGAAGCAATCGGCTTTGACCGTAATATGAAGGACAGTGAGATAATTGTCCGCATATTCAAATACGTTAAGCCCTATATTCCAAATTTCATTCTTGCTCTTGTAATTATGGTAGTTTCCGTAGGATATGATATAATTTCTCCGCTTTTGATAAAGAAAATAGAGGAGACTATATCGGGCGACTTCGAGATGAAAGAAATTTTGATTTATGTCGGAGTTTATGCGGTAGCACTAATAATTTCCCTTGTTTGTACATATCTACAGGCAATTATTTTGCAGAAAACAGGACAAAAAATGCTCTCTAATATAAGAGAGGATGTATTTTCACATATAGAATCTCTTTCGCACAATCAGCTTAATCATCAGCCGGTTGGCAAATTCGTAACGAGAGTAACTAACGATACGAATGCAATTTCTATGATGTTTACAAACATTTTTGTAAATCTTATTAAAAATGTGTTCGTTATAATGGGTGTGCTTGTGGCAATGCTTTTCCTCAATTACGCTTTGACACTTATGGTTCTTTGCTTTGTTCCTTTCGTCGTACTTTTCACATTTATTTTCAGGAAGTTTTCAAGAAAGGAATACAGAAAGGTAAAGGATGCCACAACGGATATAAATACCTACCTCTCTGAAAACCTTTCGGGTATGAAAATAACCCAGATATTTAACCGACAAAGGAAAAAGATGTCTGAGTTTTCCGAAAAGAATACGGCTCTTGGAAGAGCAAGGGAACGCGAAATATTCGTATTTGCGGTTTTCCGCCCCGCAGTTTATATGCTTTATATAAGCTCTGTGCTTTTCCTGTTCTATCTTGGCGGTATGGGGGTTATTAAAAATACCGAGTTCTTAGGACAGGTAATAAACGGCGGTGTTATAATCGCATTTTATATGTATATTCAGAAATTCTATACTCCTATTCAAAATCTTGCAGACCAGTTCAATAGACTACAGGGCGCATTCGCATCTGCAGAGAAAATATTTTCTGTTATGGATATGAAGCCCGAGATAGTCGATGCACCTGATGCGGTGGAACTTGAAGAGGTCAAGGGTGATATCGAGTTTAAAAATGTTTGGTTTGCATATAAAGAGGGCGAATGGGTCTTAAAGGACGTTTCATTTAAGGTAAACGCACGTCAGACGGTTGCTTTCGTTGGCGCGACCGGCTCTGGAAAAACAACAATCCTTTCTCTGATATGCCGCAATTATGACATTCAAAAGGGAGAAATACTTATAGACGGAATAGACGTAAGAAAAATAAAGCTTTCTTCCTTGCGTCGCCACTTCGGACAAATGCTTCAGGATGTATTTCTTTTTGCGGGAACTATACGCTCAAATATAGTACTGCGTGAGGAGAATATCAGCGACGAAGAGGTAATGAAAACCTGTGACTACGTAAATGCAAGTCACTTTATCAACAAGCTTTCAAAGGGACTTGACGAAGAGGTCAGAGAAAGAGGAAATAACTTCTCGGCAGGTCAGCGTCAGCTATTATCCTTTGCAAGAACTATAGTCCACAAGCCGTCCGTTATGATTCTTGATGAGGCGACCGCAAATATTGATACCGAAACGGAAATTCTTATTCAGGATTCTCTGGAAAAAATGAAGAATATCGGTACTATGCTTATAGTTGCACACCGACTTTCCACAATTCAGCACTCGGACAACATAATAGTTCTCTCGAAAGGAGAAATAGTAGAGCAGGGCAACCACTTCGAGCTGCTGGGGAAAAGAGGAAAGTATTACGGACTCTATATGCTTCAATATCATAAAGAGCAGCTTAAAAACCGCGGTGCTTGAAAATAAAAAATGCCCGAACAAGTGGGGGCGTGTAAACAATTTTATAAAACAAAAGCAAGAGGAACAGAAAATTTCTGTTCCTCTTTTGATATGTATAAACGGATTTTTACAAATTAAATGCGTGCAACGCCTGTATCGCGTGCTGCCTTTTCTACTGCCGCAGCAACTGCCAGGGCAACATTTTTGTCAAGCGCCGGGGGAATAATGTTTTCCTCGGAGAGCTCTTCTTCGGGTATGTAGCTTGCAAGAGCGAGGGAAGCGGCAACCTTCATCTGCTCATTGATTGCGCTTGCACGGCAAGCTAAAGCACCCTTGAAAATACCGGGGAAGGCAAGTACATTGTTAATCTGGTTAGGAAAGTCGGAGCGACCTGTGCCGACAATTCTCGCGCCTGCCTGCTTTGCAAGGTCAGGCATAATTTCGGGTGTAGGATTTGCCATTGGGAAAACTATAGCATCCCTTGCCATAGAAGCCACCATGTCCTCGCTTACAACTCCGGGTGCACTTACACCAATGAAAACGTCTGCGCCCTTCATGGCATCCTTTAAGCTTCCCGTCATGCATTCCTTGTTAGTTAAGAGGGAAATGCTCTTGTGCGCAGGGCTAAGCGTTTCGTCATTTCTGCAAATAATGCCAAATCTGTCAACCATAGTAAGATTTTGAACGCCCATATTCATAAGGTGAGTTCCTATAGCTATTCCCGCACTTCCTGCACCGTTAATAACAACCTTGACATCACCAATGGTTTTCTTAACAACCTTCAGTGCATTAATAAGAGCTGATGCAACAACGATTGCAGTTCCGTGCTGGTCGTCGTGGAATACGGGTATGTCACAAACCTCTTTAAGCTTTTTCTCAATCTCGAAGCAGCGCGGAGCGGCAATATCCTCAAGGTTTATACCGCCAAAAGAACCGGAAATCAGATATACTGTACGAACAATCTCGTCAACGTCCTTGCTTCTGACACAAAGCGGGAACGCGTCTACATCTGCAAATTCCTTGAAGAGCGCACATTTTCCTTCCATAACGGGCATTCCGGCCTCAGGTCCGATATCTCCAAGACCCAAAACAGCTGTGCCGTCTGTTATCACTGCAACAAGATTTTTTCTCCTTGTCAGCTCCCATGATTTTTTGTAATCCTCTTGAATTGCAAGACAGGGCTCTGCGACTCCCGGAGTATATGCTAAAGAGAGGTCCTCACGGGTTTTTATATCAACCCTTGATACAACCTCTATCTTTCCTTCCCATTCGTAATGCTTTTTTAACGATTGTTCACGAATATTCATAAAACATCTCCTTATGAGTAAAATAATAAGATTTTGCTGATTAATTATTGATTAGCATCAAACAGTTGGTGTAATTATACCATATAAGACCTTCATTTTCAAGGGTAAAAAAACTTTTTCTTTCCGATTTGTAAATTTTATATATTTTATATATATAATACTTTACAAAAGAGCTTAAGTATGGTAAAATAGCATTTGTGAAAGGCGGCTTGGTATGAGAATAGATAAATTTATATCTGATAGCGGTATAGCTTCAAGAAAGGAAGCTGCCGCAAGCGCAAAGCGCGGATTGATAACTGTAGACGGAAAGGTCGTAAAGGATACATCCGTTCATATAAATCCAGAGCTTCAGACTGTTTCTTATATGGGACGCGAAATCTTGTATCAGCGTTACGTATACGTAATGTTAAACAAGCCGCAGGGTTACGTCAGCGCTACTGAGGATTCAAAGCTTCCTGTAGTAACAGAGCTTTTGCCCGATAATCTTCGTAAAATGGAGCTTTTTCCTGTAGGCAGACTTGACAAGGATACAACAGGTCTTATGATTTTAACGAACAACGGAAAGCTCGCTCATCACTTGCTTTCACCGAAAAGGCACGTTGCAAAGGAATATTCCTTTGAGTGTACACCCCCATTGCCGAATGATGCAGAGGAAAGGTTCCTATCGGGTATTATTCTTTCGGACGGGTATGAATGTAAGCCGTCAACCCTTCTGTGTAATAATGAAAGATGCGGGGGAACAATAGCTTTGACCGAGGGTAAATACCATCAGATAAAGCGTATGACCGCATCCCTTGGAAGTAAAATAACGGCTCTTAGGCGAATAAAATTCGCCGATATTCCCATCGACGATTCGCTTGAAGAGGGAGAATGGCGATATCTTACATCAGCGGAGATAAAATCTCTCGAAGAAAAAGCCCCCAAAAACTATGATAAATAAATTTATATTTGGAGATAAAAATGGACATTTTTAAGACTTTGGCGAAAGAACTTGGACTGAAAGAGGATCAGGTTGAGAAAACAGTTGCTTTGATTGATGAGGGAAATACAATTCCCTTTATTTCAAGATACCGTAAAGAAGTAACAGGCAGTCTTGACGACTCTGTTTTGCGTGAGCTGTATGACAGACTTCAGTATTTACGTAAGCTTGATGAGCGTAGAGCTGAAATTTCCTCGCTTATAGAAGCACAGGAAAAATTAACTCCCGAAATCACCTTTGCACTCGATAATGCAAAAACACTCGTTGAGCTTGAGGATATTTACCGTCCCTTCAAGCCGAAGCGTACCACAAGAGCTTCTATTGCAAGAACAAAAGGACTTGAGCCGCTTGCAAATTATATTATGGAGCAAAGAGATTCTTACGAGGTCAAAATAGACGTATATGCCGAGCAATTTATTTCTTCCGAGGAGGGCAAGGAGGTTCCCGATGCAAAGGCGGCTTTGCAGGGCGCATCCGATATTATCGCAGAAGATGTTTCCAATGACGCAGAAATAAGGAAAATGCTCCGTGAGTTTACAATGAATTACGGCTCACTTACAACAAAGGCAGCAAAGGAAGAGCCCTCGGTATATGAGAATTATTATGACTTCTCCGAGCCCATTAAAAAGCTTAAAGGACATAGAATTCTCGCAATAAACAGAGGAGAAAAGGAAGACTTCCTTAAGGTAGCCGTAACCCTTCCCGAAGAGGACGGAATAGCTCAGCTCACATCAAAGGTTGTAACCAATAAGGACTCCGAAGCCCTTCCTTATATAATGGAAACACTTAAGGATGCCTACAACCGCCTTCTTTTCCCTGCAATCGAAAGAGAAGTGCGTACATCCTTGTTCGATGATGCCTGCGAGGGTGCACTCAAGGTCTTCTCCGAAAACTTAAGAAACCTTTTGTTGACATCTCCCATAAAGGGAAAGATTGTTCTCGGGTACGACCCCGGCTACGGTCATGGCTGTAAGCTCGCTGTTGTAGACCCCACAGGAAAAGTTCTTGATACCGCTGTTATATATCCTTTCCGCTCTAAAGATAGGGTCAATGAGGACGACCTCGAGAAGTCTAAGAATATAGTTTTACGACTTGTTGTAAATAACAAGGTTGATGTAATTTCCATAGGCAACGGAACTGCGTCAAGAGAGTCTGAGAAGTTCATTGCAGAGCGCGTTATACGCGACCCGAGATGTCCTAAGGGCGTTAAGTATACCATAGTATCCGAGGCGGGAGCTTCGGTTTATTCCGCATCAAAGCTCGCAACTGAGGAATTCCCGGATTTTGATGTTATGCAAAGAAGCGCTATATCTATAGCAAGACGCCTTCAGGACCCCCTTGCAGAGCTCGTAAAAATTGAGCCCAAGGCAATAGGTGTAGGTCAGTATCAGCATGATATGAAGCAAGCACGTCTTACCGAAGCTCTCGGAGGAGTGGTTGAGGATTGCGTAAACGGTGTCGGCGTTGATATTAATACTGCTTCATATGCCCTTCTTTCATATGTTTCGGGCATCAACCTTTCCGCTGCTAAAAATATAGTAAATTACAGAGAAGCAAACGGTGAATTCAAATCGAGAAAGCAGATTCTCAAAGTGCCTAAAATAGGCGAAAAAGCATTTACACAGTGCGCGGGCTTCTTACGTATACCCGGCGCAAAGGATGTGTTTGATTCAACGGGCGTTCACCCTGAATCTTATGCTATTGCAGAGGACCTTCTTAAAAGATTTGACTTTACCACAGATGACGTAAGAAACAACAATCTCGTTCTTCTTCGCTTCAAGGCGGAAAAGTACGGCATTTCAAAGCTCGCTCGTGAGCTTGGCTGCGGCGAACCGACACTCGAGGATATCATATCCGAGCTTGAAAAGCCGGGCCGCGACATTCGTGACGATGCCCCCGCACCCATTCTCTCTACCGACGTTCTTGATATTAACGATCTCAAGCCGGATATGCAGCTTAACGGAACGGT
>JAZSJG010000064.1:0-7727 GCA_045534215.1 Eubacteriales bacterium | reverse complement strand
TATACAACTGCTGAGATTTCAAAGCAACTGCATAAGGACGCTAAGTCGGTAGAAAATGCAAAATCAAGAATGCTGAAGAGGCTTAGAGAAATCGCTCCCGCATTTCACGACGATTAACAAGTTTATATGCCCCGGTAGCTTAAAGGAGAGCGTTGTTTACAAAGGCGTTGGTTGAAATCCGACTATGGGCAAATATTATACATTCTATAGTGAGGAAAAGGAACCATGTACGAGGACAAGACACTGAAGTGCAAGGACTGCGGCAATGATTTCGTGTTCACAGCAGGTGAACAGGAATTCTATGCTTCCAGAGGATTCGAGAACGAGCCCTCCAGATGCAAAGAGTGCCGTGCTGCAAAAAAGAATGCTCAAAGAGGCGCGAGAGAAATGTTCGCGGCTGTTTGCTCTGATTGCGGCAAGGAATGCCAAGTGCCCTTCAAGCCTACCGAAGGTAAAGCTGTTTATTGCAGCGAGTGCTTCGCAGCAAAAAGAGCTGAAAGAGCGTAATTCGACAAATTTTTATTGTGAGAACGCCAAGAATAATCCTGCGCTGTGCGCAGGATTATTCTTTTTTGCTTTGTTTTTAAAAAAAGGTATACAAAATAAAAAAAATATGTTATAATGATTTAATAAGTCGATTTTTAAGTCGAGTACGTTAGCTAATAGCACTTAGCCGAGAAATATTGAGGAGTACTTTCTTATGGATAATAACAGATCAAACGAATCGGTTGTAATAGGCAGAAATGCAGTACGTGAACTGTTAAAAACCGAAAGAGATATAGACAAAATATACGTCCAACGCGGCGGTGGTGAAGGTTCGGTAAAGACAATTATTGCAATGGCATCAGAGAAAAAAATACCTATTCTCGAGGTCGATAGATCGAAGCTTGATTATATGGCTGAAAAGGGTGCTCACCAGGGTATTATTGCTTTAACGGCAGAGCATAACTATTCTACGCTTGACGAGGTGATAGAATACGCGGAATCAAGGGGAGAAAAGCCGTTTGTTGTTATATGCGACGGTATAGAGGATCCTCATAACCTCGGCGCTATCATAAGAAGTGCTGAATGTTCAGGAGTACACGGAGTGATTATTCCCAAGCGACGCGCAGTAGGTTTGACTCACGTTGTCGCAAAGTCCTCTGCCGGTGCACTTGAGCACATGCGCGTCGTAAAAGTGACCAATATTGCTTCAGTTGTGGAAGAACTCAAGACTCTCGGATTTTGGATATACGCGGCAGATATGGGCGGAGAAAACTATTTCAAAGTAGATTATTCGGGCAGCGTTGCGGTTGTTCTTGGCAGTGAAGGGTTTGGAATATCAAGGATTGTTAAGGAAAAAAGTGATTTTGTAGTATCTATACCCATGCACGGTAAAGTGAATTCAATGAATGTTTCTTGCGCCGCTGCAGTAATCCTTACGGAAATATCAAGACAAAGACATTTTGAAGGAGGACGCTGATTTGGAAAAAAATATTAATAATTCTGAACAGATTGACGATATCCTCAATATTGTTTCCGAAATGCCGGTCGCAAACAAGGATTCCAATCTTGTATATGAGGTTGATGATGATAATCCCGGCCTGGTGTTTGAACTTTCCGACCGAGAGGAGGATTGCGAAGAACCTGCCGTCGAGTTCGAATATAAAAAGCCGCAGATAAAAGTAGTCAAAGAAGAAAGCAAGGAATTTTTTGTTCCCGAAGAAATAAAATTCGAGGATAAAGTTAACATCACGTTCAAAGAAGATGAAAAACCGACGGTTTATACAACCTACGTTCCTCGTTTTACCGGCGTGGGAGATAATTACCGTATGGCACAAAGTAGCTCAGTTCATCAGACGGAAGAGCAGTTGACCTCCTCTGTTGATAATGTGCGGATTGTTGACGAAGGGGAAATTCTTGACCATACAGCAGAAATATATGATAAGGATAATTCCGAAAATCCCCCAAGACCGATTAAACCTCTCGCAAAGCAAAGCGAAGAGATTGATTCTGTAAGTAAGGTTTTCAAATTCTCCGATGAAGAAGATGACAATGAAAACAAATCTGAAGAAGCTTTTTTACCCACAGAAGCGGCTTTTACAGAAGTTATACCTACAGAAGATGATTTTCCACCTGTTAAGGATATCGTAGACGAACCTGATGTTGAAGAGAAAGAGAAGTTTTACGTCATTCCGGATCCTGTTTTCAATGTTGATTCAAAGGAAAACCTTCCAGCGAACGTCATGTTCAGCACAGCTCTTGTTGACGCACCTGTAGGAGTTGGAGAGAAGTTGGAAATAAGCCGCAAGAATGAGTATAATGTTTATTCTCAGCGCGATGGATTTAAGGACAATTTCCTTGACTCAATAATGAGTATTAAGGTTAGATTGATTGCTGCAGCAATTCTTAGTCTGATTGTGCTCGTTATTGAAACACTCTTTGCTTTTGGGGTCGACATTCCTGTCAAGGTCGGTATCGCAACCCTTCCCGGAGCAATGGCGATAATAGACGTGCAATTCATAATCTGTTTGTTTTTTACTGCAATTCCGGAGGTTATACGATCAGTTAAAAACCTTGTCGCGCGCTCTGTTACTCCTGAATTGTTTATAACCGTCGCATTTATTACTTCACTGATTTACACAGCTATTATAATCACTGTTTCGCCTCATAAATACATGTTGTGCGGTGCTATGTTTGCCATTTTGATAATTGGTTCAATAATTGCCTCATATGCAAAATCAAATGCAGATTTTATATCCTTTAAGGTCGCTTCTGTAAACGGAGAGAAGTGTGTGGTTGATAATAAAATGACACGAACCTTGCCGTATGAAAATGCCGCTCTTGACGGATGTATTAAAGAGCATGCTTCAAGGACAGCACGCTTTTTCCGAACAGTTTTTGTAGCAGACTTTTTTAAGAAAATTTCTAAAGTAGGGGAAAATTCCAAAAACACATTAATAGTAATCGCGGCATCGCTTTCGAGCGCGTTGATAGCGGCACTTTGTACATTTTTCTTGCTTGACGGAATTGTAAGCGCGGCATCAACGTTCACTCTTGTTGTATTTCTTTCAATGCCCACAGCATCTGTTCTGATTCGTAAAGTGCCGTTCTATTACTCGATGGATAAAGCTTGCGTGAATAAAACAACTGTAATCGGTGAAAGCGCTATGGCGGATTATTCTAAAATAGACGTAATTACCTTCGAAGATACCGAAATGTTCGGTCCTGATGACGTAAACCTTAAGCGTATTATGCTTTACGGCAACAGCAACAATCTCACTAAGGCGCTCCGTCAGATGTCAGCGCTGTTTATGAATGTCGGTGGACCTCTTGATAATCTGTTTTCAAAATCTTTGGACCGTAAATGTACACCTGCTAGCAATGTGAAAATTTCGGATAACGGTATCAGCGGAGAAATAGACGGTCATTCGGTTTTTGCCGGTACTTCTGAATATATGGCTTCTCTTGGTGTGAAAATACCGCAAAGCGATGGAAGTGATACAAATACCGCGATAGAATCCACAAGAGTCATGTATGCCGCTGAAGATGGCACTGTATATGCAAAATTCTATATACGGTACTCATTTTCTGAAGACTTTTCAATGATATTACCTCTTCTCGAGGACGCAGGAATAATTCCGCTTGTTTATACATGTGACCCGAATATCACCGACGAGCTTATAAAGCTTCTCACAACGGGTATGGATAAAATCAGAGTAATGAAGCAGAAAAATGCAGAAGCAAAGAACAAACAGGTTTACCGTAAAATTAGTGCCTCAATGGTGACAAATGCAGGTAAACACGAAGCAATACAGACCATTTTACTTGCAAAGAAGTATGAAAAATTGCAGTCGAAGCTCTCAATATTCGAAACTTCCGCTATGATAATAGGAGCAGTTTTATCTGTGATAATCTCTGTATGCGGAGCTTTCTTGTTGCCTTCGTTTATATATGCTTTGTGGCAAACCGCTTTGTGTCTTGCAGTTTTCCTAGTGGGCAAAAAGTGCTTTGATTTTCGCTAAAAATTTAGAGGATTTTTGAATGAAAAATAAAGATATGTCCTCTGTACTCAAATCGGTAACCAAGCCGGGAAGGTACATAGGGGGAGAATATAACAGAATAATTAAGAATAAATCGGAGGTCAAATGCCGATTTGCACTCTGCTTTCCCGATACTTATGAAATAGGCATGTCGAATCTAGGCGTTCGTATACTGTACGATGCGTTAAATAAGGAAAAGGATATCTGGTGTGAAAGAGCTTATGCTCCATGGGTTGACATGAAAGAAAAAATGGAGGAATATAATATTCCTCTTTCAGCTCAGGAAAGCCTTGACCCACTAAAATCATTTGATATAGTGGCTTTCTCAATGCAATACGAGATGTGCTACACCACAACTCTCGCGATGCTTAAGCTCGCAGGAATCCCCCTTTATTCATCTGAAAGGTCGGAGGAAGAACCGATAATTATAGGTGGAGGTCCGTGTGTCTATAATTCCGAGCCCGTAGCGGATTTCTTTGACCTCATTAACGTAGGAGAGGGGGAAGAGGTTCTTGTTGAAATATGCCGCCTCTATATAGCGATGAAGGAAAGTGGCGGATACTCTAAGCATAGATTTCTTAGAGAAGCGGCTCATATACCGGGTGTTTACATCCCCTCGTTTTACACAGTTTCTTACAATAATAACGGAACAATAAAGGAATACGCTCCAAAATACGACGACATTCCGACAAAAATAACCAAACGTATAGTAAAAAATCTTGATAACGCTTCTTATCCAGAAAAGCTGGTAATGCCTTACATCGAAACAGTACACGATAGAATTGTACTTGAGGTATATCGTGGCTGTATACGCGGATGTAGATTTTGTCAGGCAGGCATGGTGTATCGTCCGATAAGAGAAAAAAGTCCCGAGACGTTATGTAAATATGCAAAGTGTCTTTATGAAAATACGGGTTATGATGAAATATCGCTGATATCTCTTTCAATAAGCGACTATTCAAGACTTCCCGAGCTTACTGACAGTCTGCTTTCTTGGACAGATGACGCAAAGGTTAGCTTGTCCTTGCCATCATTGCGTCTTGACAGCTTTTCAGAAGAGCTTATGCAGAAAATTTCTTCTGTCAGAACGGGAGGACTTACCTTTGCTCCCGAAGCAGGTACACAACGGTTAAGGGACGTAATTAATAAAAACGTAACCGAAGATGACCTTATAAATGCGGTTAATATCGCATTCCGTGGAGGGAAGAGTAATGTGAAGCTTTACTTTATGAACGGACTACCCACGGAAACACTGGTGGATATAGAGGGAATTGCAGACCTCGGAAAAAAAGTTGTGGGTGCGTATTTTGCTTTGCCAAAAGAGAAGCGTCCAAAGGGAATAGGCGTTACGCTCAGTGTGGCTTGTTTCATCCCTAAGCCCTTTACTCCGTTCCAATGGGAAAAGCAGGATACCTTCGAAGCACTTGAGGAAAAGCAAGAGCATTTGAAAAAATGCATAACGGACAGAAGAATAAGATACAATTATCACGATGCAAAAACTTCACGCATAGAAGCAGTCTTGGCAAGGGGCGACAGACGTCTTGCACCTGCACTCGCATTCCTTGTAAATAATGGTGCAATCCTCGACGCGTGGGAAGAATTTTTTGACTACGATAAGTGGATAAATGCCTTTGAAAAAACAGGAGTAGATCCTGATTTTTATACAACAAGAGGATTTTCACTTGATGAGATTTTGCCTTGGGATATAATTGACTGCGGAGTTAGCAAGCAATATCTTTTGAGCGAAAGAAAAAAAGCATACGATGGAATAACCACCCCGTCATGCGCGGAAAAGTGTAACGGGTGTGGGGCTAATAAGCTCGGAGGTAATAATAAATGGTGCAAATAAATCCGACATCCGCCCTAAACCTTAGGATTAAATTCAAAAAAATAGGAAATCTTCAATATATTTCGCATCTCGACCTTGTAAGGACTATGCAAAAAATAATTGTTCGTTCTAAACTTCCCATATGGTATACGGAGGGATTTAATCCGAAGCCGAAAATGGTATTTGCCGCTCCTCTTTCCATAGGTAGTGAAAGCATGTGTGAGTTTATGGATGTCCGACTTATAAAAGCAATAGATTCGTCGGAAGCAAAAGATGTTCTCAATGAAAATATGACAGATGAGATGCAGGTTTTAGATGCGTATTATCCTCAAAGAAAATTCAACGAGCTTAAGTGGTTTTCTTATAAAATAAAAATTGATACATTGAATTTCGCACCGGAATTAGTGAAAAATATTGAGTGCTTTTTGATGGGAGATTCAGTTTTCGTTCAAAAGAAAACAAAGAGTGGAGAAATAGTTAATACGGATATCCGTCCGCTTATTAAAAGCGTAGAAACCGACACAGATGGAAAAACAATACTTATTAATGCGATTCTTTCTGCAGACCAGTCAGCGTTTTTGAATCCGGAGCTCGTTATAAAGGCACTGAAGAGTGAGTTCTCCATTCTTTCTTCAGGGAATCTTGTGAAAGAGCACTATTCAATAATGCGATATAATGCATATGACTCACAAATGAATAATTTTTCTTAAAGTATACTGTCTAAATTTATCTTAGAAAGCCGTTTTAGATGCTCCAGGGCGTCTTTAAGACGGCTTTTTACTTTTACAACCTCTTCTAAATTTTTGGCTTTCGAGGAGCCGATAATTTCAGAAAAGCTCTCCTCGATATTCGTTAGGTCATCGTGGCTCACAGTTATACTTATAAATCTTTCAATTTTTGAAAATTTTTCAAAAATTTCTTCAAATTCAACAGTAGCAAGTTCTAAATCTTCAACCGACACCTCATCGACGTCTTTAGTAAGCTGAGTTACAAACTTGTCAATTAGGTATGAGTTAAGCAAAATCGCACATGTGAGTAAAAGAAGCGTGATTATCGCTATTTTACTTGCTTTCATCAGTTTTCTCCTTTTTTACAACGGAATAATCTCCGTTATCGTCAACAGTCATAAGAAAAATATCTTTTTGCGAAAGATTTTCGTCTTTCAACTTGTTGTAAAGCCACTTTTCGTTTTTACCAATCCCACTCAGATTTTTTTCAATTATTTCCTCATCAATAATGATGGGACGTGCGAAATTATCACTTTTCTTTAATACGGATATTTTCCCGTTTTGTTCGAGTATCGCATAATATACATCTGAGATGTCCCCGACATTTTGCATACGCATCTGGCACAGAAGCTCGTTTATGGAAATTCTGTTGTCATAAAGAGTTTTTTGAATGAGTTTTCCCTTGTAAATTATAAATATCGGCTCTCCTTCAATGCAATGCTTAAGCTTTTCCGATTTGTTTTTAATAGATGATATTATAATTTCAAGGGATACAATAAGTCCTAAAGGAATAATAGCATTCATTAGAGGGATATCGGGGTCTGCAATAGGTAACGAGGCAATCTCTGAAATAAGAAGGGTCGAAATAAGCTCTCCGACATCAAGCTCTCCGATTTGTCTTTTCCCCATTAGTCTTAAGGAAAATGTAAGCAGAATGTAGATAATGAATGTTCTTATAAAAATAGATGCCATATACGACCCTCCTTATCTAAAGTATTAAGTTATATCCAACAAAAAATTCATTTTTTTAAAAAAAGGTATTGACAATGAAAACAAGTGGTGATATAATATAAAAGCTTCACGAAAGGAAGCACTTGATCATTGAAAATTGAACAACAAGAAATTTCGAGCACTGAAAAGTGCGAAAGA
>JAZSJG010000042.1:0-8624 GCA_045534215.1 Eubacteriales bacterium | reverse complement strand
TCTTTCGCACTTTTCAGTGCTCGAAATTTCTTGTTGTTCAATTTTCAATGATCAAGTGCTTCCTTTCGTGAAGCTTTTATATTATATCACCACTTGTTTTCATTGTCAATACCTTTTTTTAAAAAAATGAATTTTTTGTTGTTATTCTAAGAAATCGCACCCGTTGCAGCCGCATTACTCACGCTATCCGTTTCTAATACGATGTCAATTCTAAAAGAAGTATTGTTTGCATTGTTGTTTGTTTATAATGAGCAAATTTCAAATAAAATGCAACCGTAGTACAACAGGGCGCTTGGTTTGAAAAATTGCGTTATTGTTGGGTATCACCTAAATTACACCATCACATATATAATAATAGGTAGCTTTTTGATAAGCGGGGCATACGGCATACAAAGCCGTGGCGGCATTTGCCGATTTTTGTTGACAAACAAAAAGCCCTATGCTATACTTCTTTTGTACACACAACACAAATGCAATCACAAAACGCGAAAGGAACTCCCCTGCAAATGACTCTTTTTGAAGAATTATATTTTGAAATCACACTGAAAGGAAAAAAATCCGAATTAAACAAGTTCTCAAGATTCCTTGAATCCGGCGGACTTGAAGACTTTTTTGAAGTAAATGAAGAACACATAATGTACGGTGACGGCTACAGGACGGCGCCAGACGAGGAAGAAAGCGAAATAATATTTGCAAACGACGACTACGGCATTGAAGTTGAAGAATTCGATTCTGAAGAATTCCTCGAGATTCTTTGCAAAGCGGCAAAAAATCTCGACCTTTACGGATACGTATCCGATGCAGAGGGTAACGAGGTGCGCTTTTCAAGTGCTATCGGCGATACTTATTACGTCGACCCTTTGAGAGCATCTTCGTTCAACGACGAGCTTGACGAGGTTGCTTTGGCAGAAGAAGAGGACGAAGACGAAGAATCTTAAGAAACGCTGATATTTTGCGTGTTTTCCAAATATATCCACCCGTGTCACATTTTTACAGAGTATGTCATATAAAAATGACTCTTTTCATGTTGACAAATAATTAAAAAGATTGTATAATTTTCTTGATAGACGTATATGAAAGAGGTTAATAAAATGAAAAACAAAAACAGAAAATTTGGAATAGGTTACATACTCATAGCCGCTCTTTTGATTGCCGTTGGAATCTGCCTTATGGTTTTCTCGGATGCCCTCAAGATGCTTGCAATAGCAGTTGGTGCTACCGTTTCCATCTTTTCTGTAATTTTTGCGGTATTAACTCTTGCAAACAAGGACAGGGGATTCGCCTTTGGATTTAAGATTGCCTTGGCGGTATGCTGTCTTGCGGCAGGTATTACATCTATAATCTGTCAAGAGGTTCTTATAAAGGCGATTATATCCGTTTTCTCCTTAATTATCATAATAGATTCCTCATATAAGCTTAACACGACTGTTATGTGTAAAAGATATTTGGTGTCTTTATGGTGGCTGCCGCTTATATTCTCGGTTGTCGGAATTGCCGGCGGATTTGCGTTTATAAAATTTGTTACGGCAGACAATCTTAAGCTCATTTCCATTCTTCTCGGCATTCTTGCGATATTTGATGCAGTTTCAAATATTCTTGCTCCGATTTTTATTCCAAGATATGAAAGACAGCAAAAAGCCGATATGTATTACGACTTTCATAGAAAAGAGCTTGAGGAAAAGGGTCTTAACGCGAAAGAGGACTGCTCTGAAGAAGAGTTTTGATTGGTTTTTTATAGAGCAGCTTTTTCATCAAGAATTCAACAAAGACACGACAAAAAATAAAAAATGTCAAAAGGGGTACTGTGCATGTTTCACAATACCCCTTATTTTATTGACACTTTCTAACTACGGCAGTTTCCTTGCTTTATTCACCTGTTAAAAAGTGCTTAATCGGTCGTTCTTGGTATTTTTATTTTTACGAATACATGCCATTTTTTGACATATACTGGTATATTTGCTCCCCGTGATTTTGCTCTTCTTTTTGAATGTGATTCAGCGTATCACGCAGCACGGGGCTGGAGAACTCGAAAATTGAGATGTCGTAGAGTCCTGAAACATGCTTTTCCATTGCGAGTGCATCCTTGCACAAAAAGGCATCTGACTGCTTTTCCTGTGCACTGCAGCTTGACATAGGACAATCGAGCTTTTGCGATACGGCGGTAGGTGCTTGGGCGGTGCTGACCTCTTCCCCGGACAATATACGGGTAAGGGTGGAAAGATGGCTCTGCTCGGTAGATTTAATACTGTTGAAAAGACTTTTAAGGCAGGGGTCTTTGGCTTCCGTTTCGTACTTGCCGTATTTTTCGATGCAAAGCTGCTCTTGCGATTTGAGGTCTGTGAGAAGAGAGGTTTCTTTTTGGGTAAGATTCATTTGTTTTCTCCTTTTGCTTTTTGTTGATTTGATTTTTACCATGTTTTCCTGTTTTTATTCGTCATTTATATTTTTCAGTCATTTTTCCTCTTTCACCGTTAAATCGGGCATGCACGTGATATTTATTTTAATTTTTTATAAAATATATTTATTTTTCAAGTTTTGTGTGATATAATATTCTAAGGGCAGTTTGCCTTTGCGAGCATTTTTTGAAAAAGCTCTTTTATTTACACATTTAACGGAGAAATATACACTAATGTCAAAAGCTAAAAAAAGCGAATGCGGCTGCAAGGAAAATTCACGCTTAAACAAGGTTGGCGGTCAAGCCGTTCTTGAGGGCGTAATGATGAAGGCCGGAGAGAAAACGGTCACTACTTGCAGAAAAGAAGACGGAAGCTTGTTTGTAAGTGATGCAAACTTTGTTTCTGTACGACGCAAGCATAAAATACTTAACATACCGATTTTGCGCGGAGTTATCAATTTTGTTGAAATGATGATTTTAAGCGTAAAAACGATGAATGCTTCTGCGGAAGCTCTTGGAATCGAGGACGAAGAAAGCAAAACGGAACAGTGGATGAAAAAGCATTTCGGAATCGGAATAACCTCTGTTATTATAGGGCTTGGTGTGGTTCTTGGTGTCGCTCTTTCCCTTTTCCTATTTATGTTCTTACCGAACCTTGTTTCCGGTCTTATAGACAAATACTTAGCCGGTGGTGAGCTTGGACTCTGGACTGCTGTGATAGAGGGATTTCTTAAGATAATAATTTTTCTCGTTTATCTCTCCCTTGTTTCACTCATGCCCGATATAAAAAGGACGTTTATGTATCACGGCGCGGAGCATAAATCCATTGCCTGCTTCGAATCCGGAGAAGAGCTTACTCCCGAAAATGCGAAAAGGCACACACGCTTTCATCCAAGATGCGGAACAAGCTATATGTTCTTTATGATTTTGCTTGGAATTTTCGCAGGGCTCTTTGTAAAGATGATTTTTACAAATCTCACTACTCTTGCCTACACCGGAATACGCCTGCTCATTCTTCCCATTGTTATGGGTCTTGGATATGAAGTGATTATGCTTGCAGGAAAGCATGAAAATTTCTTCACCAAGATACTTTCCGCTCCGGGTCTTTGGGTTCAGAGAATAACAACGAAAGAACCCACTCTCGATATGCTCGAAGTAGCGATTGTTTCCATAAAATGCGCGCTTCGCGATGATTATCCCGAGTTCCGTTCCTTCTATGAAAACAGAGAGTGGGAAAAGAAGCTCACAGCCGAGGGTGAAGAAGGCAATACAAGCACCGACGCTCTCAACGATTCAAAAGAGCAATCCGATGAAACCGAACATTCCGTAAAAGATTCGGAAGCGAAAGACAATGAATAAAATCAAGCTCTCAGAGGCAATCAAACGACTCCTCGAGTGCGGCATTGAGAATGCGCGCGGTGAGGCAATAGCTATTTTCACCGATATAGGCGGTTTTACCAAGGAAGAGCTTTATGCCGACGACCAGGAAACCAACAGTAAAGCTGTAATCGATGCCATAGAAAGAAGAGCCGACGGTGAGCCGCTTCAATATATACTCGGCTATACCTATTTTTACAGAGAACGTTACACGGTAACGCCCAACTGCCTTATTCCACGATTTGATACCGAAATTTTAGTTGATTACGCCGTGAAAAGCCTGCCGAACAACAGCCGCTTTCTCGATTTATGCACCGGCAGCGGATGTGTTGCGATATCAACCCTGAAAAACACTCACAATACAAGGGCTATTGCCGTTGATATTTCCGAGGCGGCACTTGAAATTGCAATGAAAAATGCGGAAGACAACAGTGTATCGGACAGAATAGAGTTCGCAAAATCAAACGTATTAGAAGAGGTTGTTGCGGGAAAGTTTTATGCGATTCTCTCAAACCCACCGTATATAGAAGAGAATGTCTACCCTACTCTTGACGAAGAGGTCAAGCGTGAGCCCAAAATTGCACTTGTCGGCGGTACCGACGGTCTTGATTTTTACAGAGCAATAATCAAAAACTATAAAAATTCTCTTCTGCCCGGTGGATTTTTCGGCTTTGAAATCGGATACAATCAAGGCAAATCCCTCTCCGAGATTTCAAAAGCAGAGGATATGGACTGCCGAATTATCAAGGATTTTTCGGGGAATGACCGCGTCGCTGTTTTGCTCCGTAGGTAACCCCATATTATCTCTTGCCATATGATATGGTGAGGTGATAAAATGAAAAAAAGAATAGCTTTAATTTTTGGCGGAGAAGGATTCGAAAGAGAAATTTCCATTCGAAGCGCCAGATGCTTATCCACACTTATCGACAAAAACATTTACAGCGTTATATACGTTGAAATTACAGCATCAGGTGATTGGTTCGTCTGCAGAAGCAGGGGGCACTTTTCCACCCTAAGCTCAGCCGGCATTTACTTTGAGCCGACATTCCCTGTCAGAATAAAGGGAAAAAGCGGTTTCATTTCGCAAAGCGGAATAATTCCAGTATACGCGGCAATTCCCTGTCTTCACGGTGATTTTGGCGAGGACGGTGTAATTCAAGGCCTTCTCAGCGCTGCACATATTAGGTATATCGGTCAGGATGTTTATGCATCTTCCATGACAAGTGACAAATCATATTCGAAGCTTGTTTCATGTGCGCTTGGCATTCCTACGGCAGATTGGATTCTTTCTGTAAACGACATCCCTGACGAAGCAAAGAAAAACGCAGAGGAAAAAATCGGCTATCCAATGTTTATAAAGCCGACCCGTCTCGGAAGCTCGTACGGTGCGCATCCTGTATATTCAGCGGAAGAATTTGTACCGTTTTTCGAAGAAGCAGCACTCCTTGGCAATGGAAGAGTTCTTATAGAAAGACACGTCGACAAGCTGCTTGAGGTCGAGTGCGCCTATCTTGGAGTCGGCAGCGAAAGATTTTGCCCTAAAGGAATTATAGCTTCTGAGGGCGATTTCTATGATTACGCATCAAAATACGATGGCAAAGGACTTTTCCCTCCTCCTCATACGGACTCCCCGCTTTCAAAGGAATGCGAAGAGCTAATAATCAGCTATTCAAAAAAGCTTGTAGATTTTATCGGTATCAAGCAGCTTGCAAGAATTGATTATTTTGTTGATAAAAATGAAAGCATATATTTTAATGAGATAAATGTTTTTCCGGGAATGACGGAAACGAGTCTATACCCGCGCCTTACCGAGAAGATGGGCCTAAAGAAAGGTGAGTTTATAAATCTTCTGATTTCGACGGAATAAGGCAAAAAGAAAGGAAGTTAAAAATGGCATAATACAGAAGAGGAAGAATTAACGACGCAGTAGCAAAGGAGCTTGCTATCGCCATGCAGAACCTGCGTGAACCGAAGGTCGTTAACAATTTTGTTAGTATAACGCGCGCAGAGGTTGCTCCCGACCTCAAATACGCAACGGTTTATTTTTCCTGCATAGGAGATTGGGACCAGGCAGCACTCGGCTTAAAGAAATGCACAGGCATTCTTCGCCACCATCTTGCCGCAACCTTAAATTTGCGCGTTACCCCCGAGCTTAATTTCGTGAAGGACGGCTCTATAGAGCATGGCGCGAGAATAGCAAAAATTCTTGAAGAAGTAAACGGTGGGAAGGACGAAGAATAAGATGTCTTCTTACAAACAACTTACCGCAAGGGAATGTGCGGAAAGGATTGTCGAAATAAAAAATCCGATTATTCTTATGCACGTAAAGCCGGACGGAGATACACTCGGCTCGGCAGCGGCTCTTGCTCTTGTTTTTTCTTATCTTGGACAAGCACCCGTTATTTGTTCACAGGATAATATTCCCGAAAGACTTAAGTTTATTGTTGAGCACACGGGAGTCACGGTTGCTCGTGATTTTGAAAACCGCACCGCCGTGGCAATAGACGTTGCTACTCCGTCCCAGCTCGGCACTCTTGCACACGACGCGCCCCGACCCGTATTAATGATAGACCATCACGCAATAGGCGACCCTTTTGCTGACGGATATATAATTGCCGACGCCTCAAGCGCGGCAGAGGTTTTGCTAGATGTCGTTGACGAGCTTATAGAAATGAAGCTTATCAGCATGACAGAGCCGCTTGCCTATGCACTTTATACTGCAATAAGCTCCGACACTGCTTGCTTAAGATATTCAAGTGCGACTCCGAAAACTTATAAACGGGCGGCAGGGCTTATAGAATGCGGAATAGATTTTGCGGATATTAATCACAAGCTTTTCTCATCAAAGTCTGAAAAACAGCTCACAGCGGAAGGATACGCTGCAAAAAGCTTAAAAACCGCATGTGACGGGAAAATTGCATACACACATATTTCCCTTGCAGAAGCTGAAAATCTTGGACTTCTTGCAGAGCATTTTGAAACAGCTGTTGACATAGTTCGTTCTCTGTGCGGAGCGGAGGTTGCCTTTTTCACAAGAGAAACAGAGGTTGGAAGATATAAAACCTCATTGCGTTCAACGGGTAAAAACGTTGCCGAAATTGCAAAAATCTTCGGTGGCGGCGGACACATAAGAGCTGCGGCATGCTCAACAAAAGCAGCATCGTCCGAAGATGCCGCAAACACAATATTGGAACAAGTAAAAAAATTATTTATTTAATATATTAATAAGAGAGGTAAAAACAATGAAAAAAATCACAAAAGCTATTATCCCTGCAGCCGGTCTTGGTACTCGCATGCTCCCCATTTCTCACGCAGTTCCAAAAGAAATGCTCCCGATAGTTGACCTGCCCGCAGTTTACTATCTTGTAGAAGAGGCAGTAAAAAGCGGAATCACAGATATTCTTATCATCACAAACAGAGATAAGGATGCTATGGAAGATTTCTTCGACCTTTCGGTTGAATACGGCCATGCTCTTAGCTCAAAGGGAAAGATTAAGGAAGCAGAGCGCCTTTACGAAATTGCTAACATGGCAAACGTATATTTCCTTCGTCAAAAGGAAACAAAGGGACTTGGACACGCAGTAGGCCGCGCACGTTCTTTTGTAGGCGATGAACCATTTATTGTTCTTTACGGTGACGATATTATCTTTTCCGAAACTCCCGTTTGTCGACAAATGGCAGACGTGTACGAGAAATATGGCAAATGCGTAGTCGGTGTTAAGAGTGTTTCCAAAGCAGATTTACAAAGATATTCCTCCCTTAAGGTTGACGAGGTAGAGGGTGAAACCAACGTTACATATTGCACAGACATGATAGAAAAGCCGAAGCCGGGCGAAGAATTTTCAAGCCTTTCTGTTCTTGGAAGAGTTCTTCTTACCCCAGATATTTTCGATGTAATTGATGCTCTTGAACCCGGTGCGGGCGGAGAAATCCAGCTCACCGATGCAATGGCAAAGGTTGCAAGAAGCACAGGTCTTTACGCTCTTGAATTTGAGGGAACAAGATATGATATGGGCTCTAAAGCAGGCTTCCTTAAAGCGAACATAACAAAGGGCCTTACACACCCCGAAACAAAAGATGAGCTTAAGGCGTTTTTAAAGGAAATTGCCTCCTCGCTCGACGACTGATATGATTATAAGAAAATCTCTACCGGAGGATGCTGAAGCAATATCCAAGCTTGAAAGCGAGATATTCACAGACCCTTGGAGCAAAGAGGACATTACATCCTGTATATTAAGTTCACTTTCCATGTGTTATACCGCTCTGTGCGATGAAAACAAGATTATTTGCTACATTGTGGCAAAGGGCATCGCACCGGAAGCGGAGATATACCGAATTGCGACACGCCCCGATATGCGCGGTCGCGGAATTGCTTATCGCCTCTTGGATTTTGCTCTTAAGTCCGAAAGAAAGAACGGAATTGACAGCATTTTCCTTGAAGTGCGTGAGAATAATATACCCGCAAGGAAGCTGTATTCCTCTTACGGATTCAAAGAGATTGGAACTCGGAAGGATTACTATAAAAATCCTCGCGATAATGCAATAATAATGCTTTATAGCCAAAGGAACGAAAACGAATGAACATTCTTGCCATAGAAAGCTCCTGTGACGAAACTGCGGCCTCTGTCCTTCGTGGAGATAGAGAAGTTCTCAGCATGAGCGTATACACCCAGATACCCCTCCATCGTAAGTTCGGCGGGGTGGTGCCGGAGCTTGCTTCCCGCAGCCACGTGGAAAAGATAGGCGAGGTGGTAAACTACGCCCTTGAGTCCGCCAACGTTGCAATAGACGACATATCCGCCATAGCCGTCACCTGCGGCCCCGGCCTTGTGGGGGCGCTGCTGGTGGGGGT
>JAZSJG010000065.1:0-23787 GCA_045534215.1 Eubacteriales bacterium | reverse complement strand
CACCGATAATTTCCTCTTCAATGCCAAGTACCGAATTCATATTCTCCGGTTCGACATCCATTACCTTAAACACTCGTTCCGCACCTGCCAAAGCAGCAAATACAGTTGACACTTGCATTGAAATTTGGTTTATCGGCATTGAGAATTTTCTTGAATAATCCGCAAAAACAGTAAGCGCACCCGGTGTAAATCCGGTTGTACACATCAATATACCGCCAACTCCGACAGTAATCGAATAGCAAATCTGCCCTGTATTACCTAAAATAGGGCCCATGATTCCGCCCCAAAACTGAGCATTGAACTGTTTGTTGCGAAGGTCCTCGTTAATTATCTTGAATTCTTCTTCACATATATTTTCGTGGTTAAATACCTTTATTACCTTTTGTCCGCTAATACTTTCTTCAATATAACCGTTTACCGCTCCTAAAGCTGCCTGTTGAACTCCATAAAATTTCGAAGAGCGATTGGCAATCATTCCGCCGACCTTAATAAATATCGGAACAAACAGAACGGTTATGATAGTCAAAATATAGTTTGTAGTGAGCATGAACACAAACGTACCAAGCATACTTATCACTCCGCTCACTATTGAAGTAAGCGAATTGTTAAGCATCATATCAATATTGTCGATATCGTTTGTAAAGCGGCTCATAATTTCACCGGTAGGATGTGAATCAAAATATTTTACCGGTAGCTTTTGAAGCTTATCGAATAAATCTTTTCTTATCTTCTTTATAGAGTTCTGTGAAATTGAAAGCATCAGACGTGCTTGAATATAAGAAGAAAAAACAGAAATAAGATATACAAGTCCAAGTATTATAATCGCGGAAAAGACATATACAGTAATTTCGGACCAAGTATTAACAGCAATGGCTGAAATTAAAGGTGTAGAAATAAAAGCTTCTATTACCTTATCACCTAGAATTTCAAATGCACTGGGATTAAGAGGGATATCAGGTGCTACAACTCGACTGATGCGGTTAATTATAGGAGCGATAAGATATCCGCCGCATAGCGAGGCCGCTGTTGTAAACAGCATGCAAAAGAATACGAAAAACAACCGCAGCTTATAATCGCGAAGATAAGAGAGCAACCGCTTTACAGTATATTTTGCATTTTTAGGTTTTCCCGTCATTCTTCTACCGTGACCGGGTCTGCCACCACCAACACGAGCTCCTTTTCCATCTGGAAATTTGGATGCGCTGTTGTACCGCTTCTGCAATTCTTCAAGTGAACGTGCTGCCATACTTACGCCTCCTTCTTTTCCATTTGCGAGTAATAAATTTCTGTATATTCGGTGTTATTTTCGAGCAGTTCTGAATGTTTACCAACTCCGGTAATTTTTCCGTCGTCCATTACAACTATCATATCAGCGTCCATCACAGAGCTGATACGCTGTGCAATTATAATTTTAGTACATTCAGGCAAATCATTTTTCAGCGAGTCACGTATCTGCTTCTCAGTTGCTGTGTCGACAGCACTTGTTGAATCATCAAGTATCAGAATTTTCGGTTTTTTTAGAAGTGCTCTTGCAATACACAAGCGTTGCTTTTGTCCACCAGAAACATTCGCTCCGCCCTTTTCAAGCTCGGTTTTGTATCCGTCCTTAAAGGAAGAAACGAACTTATCTGCAGCAGCATAAGATGCAGCTTTCATTACCTCAACATCGGTTGCTTCCTCATCTCCCCAACGCAAATTATCCTCAATTGTACCTGAGAAGAGCAAGTTTTTTTGTAGGACCATGCCAACAGAATCTCTTAAATTTTTTATGCTAAAATCCCGCACATTAATTCCGTCAATCAGCACTTCGCCCTCGTCTGTATCATAAAGACGGGGTATGAGGGAAACAAGCGTTGTTTTTCCGCATCCCGTAGAACCTATAATTCCAACAGTTGCACCCGCTTCGATTGTAAGATTAATATCTGCTAAAACGCGCTCTTCGCTGTTTTTATAATATCTGAAGCCAACGTTTCTAAATTCGACGCTTCCCTCTTTTACCAAATAATCGGGATACTTTGCCCCCTCATCGCTGATATCGGACTTTTCGTCGAGTATTTCCGAAATTCTCTTTGAAGATGCCATAGCACGAGAAGCATTCATAAAAAGCATTGTTACCATCATAAGAGATGATAGGATTTGAGTCGCATATGTGATAAAGGCACTTAAATCACCTATTTCCATGCCAAAATCTGTAACGATACCATGTCCGAACCAAATAATTGCAATTACCGTTCCATACATAAATAAATTCATTACAGGCATCATGAATATAAGTATTTTTACCGCGCTCATACCTGCATCCTTAAGCTCACCGTTTGCTTTTTCAAACTTTGAAATTTCATAATTCTCCCGAACAAATGATTTAACAACTCTTACGTTTGTAACATTTTCACGTACCGTAGAATTAAGAGCATCGATTTTCTTTTGCATAAAACCGAATCTCGGAAAGCCAATTCTTATAAGTATGAATATCACAATTAACAAAAGAGGCATCGAAACTGCAAGAACGATAGAAAGTGATGGCTTTAGCATTATTGCCATTATAATACCGCCTATCATCATTCCTGGAGAACGAAGTGCCATTCTCAAGAGCATATTGACAAAATTTTGCAGCTGTGTTACGTCATTTGTAAGTCTTGTAACAAGCGAACCGGTAGAAAATTTATCTATATTCGTAAATGAAAAGCTCTGAATCTTAGAATAAGCATCTCGCCGTACATCAGTTGCAAAATTAACAGCTGCCTTTGCACCGAAATATGCTCCGCCAACGCCACCGCCCATCATAAGAACTGACGAAAGTATCATAAGCAAACAAACACCTATGCTCCCAGGCACTGTCAACGTACCTCTGTTTGCATTATTTATAATAATCGAAAGGAGCTTAGGCATAAGCACCTCTCCTATTACTTCAATTATCATACACAAAGGTCCAATTATAAAATACGGTAAATAAGGCCTTGCATACTTAAACCACCTTTTCATTCGTTACTTACTCCTCTATTGCTTTAATCTGTAAACACAAAAAAACAAAGCTAAAATATTTATATAAATAAATCAACACTTAAATATTATAACGGTATTTTTGGAAAAATCAAGTAGAATCGACTTAATTTACAAAAAATATACAGTTGATTTTTAGTATTATATATGTTAAAATATCAGTATTATCATCAATGAGGTACATATAATGAAAAACACAACCCTCTGCTATATTGAAGAAAATAATGCCTATCTTATGCTGCATCGAAATAAAAAGGTTAATGACGAAAATAAAGACAAATGGATTGGTATCGGTGGAAAATTCGAGTCGGGTGAATCCCCCTTTGACTGCGCACGTAGGGAAATAAAAGAGGAAACCGGACTAATTGCCGAAGACCTAAGATACCGAGGAATAGTCACCTTTGTATCAAATGAATTCGGAACTGAATATATGCACCTGTTTACAAGCAATATATTTTCCGGACAAATCACCGAGAATTGTAGCGAGGGGGAGCTTGTTTGGGTAGATAAGGATGCACTTTTACATCTTCCTATTTGGGAGGGAGATAAAATTTTCTTGGAGCTTATAAATCAAGATGTACCGTTTTTCTCCTTAAAGCTTATATACGAAAAAGATACGTTGATATCATATAAAATAGAGTATTAATAAAGAATTGGCAGAGCCGACAATTTCGACTCTGCCCTGTTTTTTTATGGAAATAATGATTTATTCGTTAATCGGTATAGTGTTAACCTGTTCCATAGTCAATACTGCTCCGCGCTCAAACAGATGCTCACGAAGCTTATGTACATCAACCTCGGCAGGATTGCATCCGCCATCAATGGCCATAGCAGCGGCAATTCCGGCTGCCTCACCCATAGACATACAATGAGGCATAACTCTTGCAGAAGCAAGTGTAGGTGCATCCATAGAAGCACAGCGGCCGGCAAACATAAGATTTTCTATCTCTGAGCTTACAAGGCATCCGTAAGGAATACCGTATGGCTGCTCGACATTTTTAAACACAGTTGTGTTATCCGTACCGGAGTGTATATCAATTTTATATCCTGCAAGAGCGATTGTATCATCGGGAATCAATCCTGCGAGAACCTCTGTATCTATAAGTCTGCGTATTCCCGAAAAACGTCTTGTTTCACGCACACCAAGACTCGGAGCTATATGAGAAATAAAGCATTTTTCAAATCCAGGAACGTTTTCACGCAGTGCCTCGGTAAGAGCTGCACACTGAAGCTGTCCGTCAAGCTCCGCATTCGTAAGGTCATATATATCAGTAGCATCCGTACGAATAAGGCGAGTACTGTTTACGTATACCTCACCCTGCTTGAAGGATTTTATGTAAATGAGAGTTTCTCTTTTTACAGGAAGCTTTCCTGCTTCACGAAGACGCGTAAAGGTCTGTCTTAATCCAACAAAAACGTGGTTAAGGTCGGCTCTGAAATAATTTGCATCATAACCGGGACGGTGGTCTATCGTAGCACTGTATGTCATTTCTTCGGGATGTTGCTCAATGTAGTCATAAAGTCTTTCAGTATCTACATCCTCAAGAGTAAACATTACGGTCGGAGGTTGAAGAACACCGGTTCCTGCCTGACCGGATTCAAACGTACAGTTGGAAAGATAAGCAAGGTCTCCGTCGCCCGTACAGTCAATAAAGATATCCGCAGTTACTGTAACCGTGTTTCCCTTTCCGTAAAATACTGCCTTTTTGATTTTACCGTCAACAACCTCAGTGGAAATTGTTTCAACGTGCAAAATAACGTCAACACCTGCTTCACGGCACATTTCAATAGCGAGAATCTTAAATCCTTCGGGGTCAATATTCGTAACAGAGTTATGCTTTGGACAGGTTCTGTGTCCATGTGACTGTCCGCGCTTAATTAATCGGTTAACATACTCTTGTGCTATACCTCCAACTATTCTTCTGCCGTCAACGTCAAGGAACCCAAGAAGCGGAAGTCCAAGCGTAGCATTACCGCCAAGATATCCGTTTTTCTCAAGAAGAAGCACCTTTTTGCCCATTCTTGCGCAAGATATTGCTGCAGAAAGTCCCGCAGGACCTCCACCTATTACCGCAACTTCTGTCTTACACTCGTAATTTCTCATTTTTCTACCCTACCTAGTATAATTTTCAATTTTGTTTATAAGTTCGTCTACGTCAATAGTCTCGGGATGTGTTGCATCAACGTCAATGCGCATACCGCCTATATCAAATTTGTCCATGCCAAGCTTTTCGAATTTTTCTCTGAATTCTTCTCTTGTCATAGTGTATTGAAGCTTATCTCCGTCGCGAGGAGGATAATGCTCCTGTAATACGTGGCCGAGGTGACGGGAATTCTTCAAATCGCGCTCAACGTATCTTTGATAGAAAACATCTGCATCTCCCTTGAAAAATACAGTAACGCAGCTTACGTTGTACTTTTCGATAACCGCTTTAACTCTTTCATTATCGTCAGCTCTGAAATTGTTGACAATTATCGTTGATGTACCGCCCTTTAAGAGTGCATCAAGACATCTTAAAAGAACTGCGTTTGAGGCCACGTCTAATCTTCTTTTTTCAGGGTAATTGTTAAATCCGATAGTGTCAAAAAGCTCTTCTTTTATTGCATCCTTTTCAATAATTGGCATTTCAAGTCTTTTGCTTATAATCTCCGACACTGTCGACTTTCCCGAAGCAGGCATGCCTGCAATAATTATTAATCTCATTGATAAACCTTGCCCTACTAAAGTTTTATGCCTTTCTGGCATATTTATTATACTATAAGTTAAAGGCAAATGCAATATTTTATTAAAAAAACATACACACTTTTCTAAGTTTTATTCCAAAAAATCAAAACGAGTGTCTTTTTCCCCTTCTTTTTCGCAAAACTTCCCTCTCTTCACTCGCTGTCCCATCTTTATTAGTCTCAACTCTCCCTTTTTGGCATGTATCACGAAAAAAAACGAACTCTTCGTCACCAACTTCGATTTCGGGTGGTAAATCCCTTTTTATCATCCGTATAAGTGATACGGTTATTACATCAGAAGGCCTTGTTTTTTCATTAGCGACCTCGCTATGCATCTTGTCGTACGGCAACAGTATATGACTTTTACAAACTTCATTTGGCTTGTTATCCGACGTAAAATATCCGTATTCCATTCTTGAACCTCGCAAATCGTGCATACAGTTTAAAGAATAAAGCATGCCCGAGTCCATACAGTATGGTAAATATTCCAGACCGCTTTTTGAAAAAGACCTAAGATTTTCCTCTTTTCCTAAAACAGACTCGTGTATCTGTAACATAACCGCATCCCATATTTCAAGATGGCTCACACTCTGATTGCCTATCGACCTTTTAGCTCCGCTGTACCCGCACCATATTCCTCCGGTAAAATATGGAGTATATCCAATAAAAAGTCTATCCTTATCATTTCCGGACGTGCCGGTTTTCCCGGCCGTATCTACAATATTTTTAAGTCGTATTGATTTTGCCGTACCGGAATCAGTAACTGTACATAAGAGCTGATTCATTATCCTTGCGGTTTCCGTTTGAATAAGACGCTTGCTTTCCGGTGTATTTTCAATAAACAATTTATCCGTATTATCATAAACGGCAATAAAACTTCTTCCTTTGTTTAATTCTCCCCCCGAAGAAAAAACGGTATATGCCTCGGTAAGCTTTCTAAGTGAAATTCCGTAGCTTAACTGCCCAAGAGCCAGCGGTGCCATTTCTATATCTGTAATTCTTGTTCCATTTGTTAATATTTTACTGTCTACAAGTGTATCAAAGCCGTAATTATCTTTCAAATTTCTGTATATATTTTCTTTACCGAGAAGCTCGTAAAGTCTTACAGCGACTGTATTTTTAGAAACGCGCAAAGCATCCTTTACCGTAGTCAGCCCATCATATTTATCTGGATTGTTATGTGGATAAAACGAATATTTGCCATCTTTATCTTTATTAATTTCAATGGGTATATCGTCAAAAACCGTAGCCCAATTTATCTTTTTCTTATCTAAAAGAGGAGCATATAAAGCAATCGGCTTTAAACTCGAACCGGGTGTATGAGGCACAGTGGCATAATTCAATATTCTGTTTTCCTTTTTCTTTCCGACGCCCCCGACTATCCCAAGAAGGTTTCCACTCATTGAGTCGCACACAACCATCGAATAATTAAGTCCGTTCTCAACAGACTTAGGAAAATTCTCCTGATTACTGAAATACTCTTCCATTATTCCTTGAATTTCTGTATTTTCTGTGGTGTAAATCGATAAACCACCGTTTTTTATCAAAAACTTTGCCGCAGAGCTTGAGAGATTTTTGTTTTTCACAAGATAATCACTAAGCTCATCCATAACCGTTTCCACAAACCACGAATAAACCTCCGCACTCTGCTTTGGTTTTGGAAGAACTACTAAAGGTGAATTTTTTGCCTCCTCATATTCTTCTGTTGTAATCACTGACGATTCGTGCATTATATAGAGTACTCTGTTTCTTTTTTCAAGGCATGAGTTGGGATTATTATGCGGATTATATTTGCTTGGTGCGTTTGTTATACCTATAAGAGTTGCAGCTTCTGCATTTGTTAGTTCAGCGGGAGTTTTACCAAAATAGTGCTCTGACGCAAGTCCAACGCCCATAACCCCTTCACCCATTGGCACTATATTAAGATAGAGCTCGAAAATTTCTTCTTTTGAGTGCGAATATTCTATGTTGATAGCTCTGATAATTTCAGACAGCTTTCTTGATGCGCTTCTTTCGTTATCACCGCTAATGTTTTTAATTACCTGCTGAGTAATTGTTGAAGCGCCGAACGTTGGCTTAATTTTGAACACGTAGTTAAATGCCGCCAATAGCGTTCTTTTTATATCAACACCTTTATGAGTAAAAAAGCTTTGGTCCTCTACCGCAATGAAACCATCCTTAAGATTGTCGCCTATTTCACCGTAAGGATACCACTCTTTTTTTCCGTTATCGGGAGTAAGCTCAAAAGTTTGTATAGGTGAATATGTTCCGCCGAGAGTGCTCGATGCATAAAATCTTGTTATATTACTTCCCTTATTGCTCACAAAAAGCTTTTCATCTAAGGAAAAATCAATATTTTTCTTCGAAATTCCAAATGCAACTCCAAGCATAATGCTTAGAGCCAACGTACAAATTAAAATAACGGATAAAAAGATAATCAAGCTCTTCTTTTTCATAATTAAAACCCCGCAGAGCATTTTTTAAAATTTTGCCCTGCGGGATTTTTGCGTATTCTGTATTTTAATTGTAAAATTGTATTAATATGTAACTCGGTTAAGATACAAGCCAAAAGGCGGAGCCGTTTGCCCTGCGCGCGTTCTTTTACCGGATTCAAGAATTTCTGAAAGCACCCCTGAATCAATCTTACCTTCCGCCACTTCTACAAGCGTACCAACAATAATCCTCACCATATTGTAAAGAAATCCATCGGCTGCAATACGAATTTCTATAATGTCATTTTTTTTCTGAATATTTAGATATTGGACCTCTCTTACTGTATCGACAATATCAGATCCGCTCGCCATGAATGAGGAAAAATCATGCTTTCCCACCAAAACCTTAGCCGCTTCATTCATACGCATGACTGCTTCTTCGTCGATGTTCGGATGTGAGAGCCACCAAGCTCTGCCGTTTTCAAAAGGATTTGTCACCGGAGCATTTAGTATTCTGTAAAGATATTCCTTCGAAACCGTATTATATCTAGGGTGAAAGTCGGAATCAACTATTTTTGCAGATATTACGGAAATATCTTGAGGCAGAAATCTCGCTGCAGCTACAGGGATTTTTTCCGGCGGGATGCTCGTCCCCTCTGTATCAACAGTTATGCAAAAATCATTTGCATGAACACCTGAATCCGTACGGCTGCATCCTGTCACCTTAACCTCTTGTGCAAATAATTTTGAAAACGACTCTGTCAAAGTACCTTGTACAGTTCTCATCCCCGGTTGTACTTGAAATCCGTGAAAATCTGTCCCAAGGAATTTAATTCTTAATAAATATTTCATACCCTCAAATCACATAAAAAATAATTTTGTAAATTTCATTTGTAATTTCATTTTGATACGGAAGTATTCGCAAAAGAATAATTCCTACAAACGCAGCAACAAAAATGAACATCCAAAGAAAATCGGAAAAACCGAATTTAAGGCGAACAAGCTTGGTTCTGTTCTTGTCTGCGCGATAGCACCTGCATTCCATTGCGGTAGCAAGCTCCTCTGCTCGTTTAAAAGAAGATGCAAAAAGCGGAATAAGAAGGGGTATTAATGCCTTTGCGCGTTTTACCAAGCTTCCGTTTGTAAAATCTGCGCCTCTTGATTTTTGCGCGTTCATTATCTTTTCCGTTTCTTCAATGAGAGTTGGTATAAAGCGCAGAGCAATAGTCATCATCATTGCAAATATATGAACAGGCACACCTATAAGCTTCAATGGATGCAAAAGAGATTCTATACCGTCTGTTAGTGAAATAGGGGTTGTTGTGTAGGTTAAGAGCATGCTTGTTCCTATTATAAGTATTATTACCCTTAACGACATAAACACTGCTCTTATAATTCCATCTTTATAAATTTTTATAATCCAAAAGGAAACCAGTGGTTCTCCCTCACCAACCGTCAGGAAAAGACTTATAAGCGAAGTGAAAATCAAAATAAAAACTATCGGCTTAATACTCTTAATCACAACGGAAAATGATATTTTGCTTATAGCAATCAAAATAACTGTTGCAAAAGTTAAGAATAAAAATGCGACAAAATTGTTCGCAAGAAAAACCGCCACTATAAATAGGGTAGCTAAAATAATTTTAGTTCTCGGGTCAAGCTTGTGAAGTGCAGACTTTCCCGGAAAATACTGACCTAATGTAATATCGGAAATCATTTATTAGCCCTCCCGATATAATCAAGTATTGCCGCCTCTACTCCGTCAACAGTATAAAGTTTTCCTCTTAAATCTATTCCCAATGAGCATAGCTTACTCGCAATCTTAGCAACACTCGGTACATCAAGACCGATGTTTTCAAGCGAATCAGAAGATGAAAAAATATCATCTACAGTCCCGGTTTTATAAACCTTTCCGCGATTCATTATCACAACATTATCACAATAATAAGCCATATCCTCCATAGAGTGACTTACAAGTATAATTGTCGCATCGTTATGCTTTACATACTCAGAAAGTCCGCCTAAAATCTCACGGCGACCTCTCGGGTCAAGTCCTGCAGCGGGCTCGTCAAGAACCAAAACCTCCGGCTTCATTGCGAGTATTCCGGCTATTGCAACTCTACGCTTTTGACCTCCTGAAAGGTCAAAAGGAGACTTCATAAGAAGCTCTTCTGTAATCCCTGTAAATCGAATAGCTTCCATTACGCGTTCTTTAACTTCATCTTCCCCAATTCCCTGATTTCTCGGTGCGAATGCGATGTCGTCAAATACGGTTTCGTCAAAAAGCTGATACTCGGGGTATTGCATTACAAGACCGACTCTGTATCTTATCTTGGATATTTCCTTCGGCTTTTCCCAAATATCATGTCCACCTAGAAAAATTTTCCCCTCAGTCGGCTTATAAAGACCGTTCAAAAGGTTTACAAGGGTTGATTTTCCAGAACCGGTATGCCCAATAAGTCCTGTTATTTTACCTTTTTCAAAGCTAACGCTTACATTATCAAGCGCAACTTTTTGAAAAGGAGTATTCTTACTGTAAACAAATGAAACGTTTTGTAACTCAATTATGTTCATTTTACAATCATTTATCCTTTAAGAAATCGAAAAGTGAGCTAACACATTCATCCTCGTTAATAACGTCAGCATTTACGTTATATCCAAGTTTTTTTAGTGAAAATAAAAGTTCTGTGCCCTGCGGTGCTTCAAGTCCCATTTCATGTAGCTTATCAACATTTGAAAAGACTTCCTTTGCACTTCCGTCAAGAGAAATTTCCCCGTCGTTTATAACAATAACTCTGTCAGCTCTTGCCGCCTCATCCATATAATGCGTTATGTTTATTACGGTTATATTCTGTTCTCTGTTAAGCTTTTCCATGATATCAACAATATCTTTTCTTCCAATCGGATCCAGCATTGCCGTAGATTCATCAAAAATAATCAAATCAGGCCTCATAGCTAGTATTCCGGCGATAGCCACTCTTTGCTTTTGTCCTCCCGAAAGCTTATGAGGTGCGTGATTTATATACTCCGTCATTCCGACAAGCGCAAGAGCTTCATCAACTCTTGTGCGAATTTCTTCTCTCGGAAGACCAAGATTTTCAGGAGCAAATGCAACGTCCTCCTCTACTACGGTAGCAACCAGCTGGTTGTCCGGATTCTGAAAAACCATACCGATTTTTCTGCGAACGTCAAAAACATCGTCTTCGCTGAAATTTTCATCCGTCACGTCTTTTCCGTCTATATAAATTTTTCCCTTTGTGGGAATAAGAATCATATTAAGCAACTTTGCGAGAGTTGATTTTCCTGAGCCGTTGTGTCCGAGAACGGCAATATATTCCCCTCGCTTTACCGATATATTGACATCTTTAAGCGCTGGAATATTTACAGCCGTATCCTCGTCGGTGTCATAGACAAAGCTTAAATTTTCAGTTTTAATAATATAATTATCCATTATAAATCCTCTAATCGAACACTACTCGCACACTCGAACCGCAAGGGAGTGCGAGGGAGCTTTCTTTTACGGGAAGACCAAGCTCTTCGGCTTCGCTTTTTCCCTTTCTAATATTCAAAAGTCGAGAATCTGTTATATATTTCATGGCAGAAGCCGAAAGTCCTGTAGTATAAGAATTTAACAGAAAGAAAAGCGGATTATCTGAAAGAACCTTTGATGCAAGAATAACAAAGTCATCTATATTCTCTTCAATCTTCCAAACCTCACCCGTCGGACCGCGTCCGTATGAAGGGGGATCCATAATTATCGCATCGTACTTTCTCCCGCGTCTTATTTCTCGCTCTATAAATTTTTTACAATCGTCAACAATGTAACGAATAGGGGCTGCTTCAAGCCCTGATAATTCAGCATTTTCCTTTGCAACCGCAACCATTCCTCGAGAAGCATCAACGTGGCATACCGAAGCTCCTGCTTTTGCCGCAGCAACCGTAGCTCCTCCTGTATATGCAAAAAGATTGAGAACACTTATGGGACGTCCTGCATTTTTGATAAGCTCGGAAAACCAATCCCAATTGGCTGCCTGCTCCGGAAAAAGACCTGTGTGCTTAAAACCCATAGGTTTTATTACAAACTTAAGCTCTTTATAAGAAATTGTCCATTTTTCCGGGAGTGTATTATTACTCCATGCGCCACCGCCGCTTGAATTGCGCTTGTAATTCGCATCCGCCCTTCTCCAAAGAGGGTTTTTCTTTTCGGTCTTCCAAATTACCTGTGGGTCAGGTCTGATAAGACTGTATTTTCCCCAATATTCAAGCTTTTCACCGTCAGACGTATCTACTACGGTATAATCCTTCCATTTATCTGCAATCCACATAGCTCTCTCCGGAATTGATAAATTATTTTCTTTGGTTGAAATATTTGCCCATTGCCGAACCTCTGCACTGAGCATGGCATATCGCTATTGCAACAGCATCCGCTGTATCGTCCGGTTTTGGCGGCTTAGGAAGCTTAAGAAGCGAGGTGACCATAGCTATTACCTGATGCTTCTCTGCCTTTCCGTATCCAACAACTGCAGATTTTACTTGCAGCGGTGTATATTCGCTTATTTTAACACCAAGACTGTGAGCCGTGCATATTATCACACCTCGAGCTTCCGCAACAGCAATGGCGGTTGTCGCATTTGTGTTGAAAAACAGCTCTTCAACTGCCATTTCGTCCGGCTTGTATTTTTCAATAATTTTCTCAAGGTCATTTTTAATCATAAGAAGACGTGCTTCAACATCGGTATGAGCAGGAGTTGTTATCGCGCCGTATGCGACAGGACGAATATTCCCGCGCACACTCTCAATAACCCCCCAACCGACAATGGCAAGCCCCGGGTCAATACCAAGAATTATCATATACTCTCCAAGCAAATCATGCTTAAATTTACAGCTTTCTCTGTATTATACCACATATTTAATCGCGTGTCAACAAATATGCGCGCTGCCAAAAGAAATATAATAAATATTCTGCTCTCGTCTTTACAAGACGGAAAAAGTATGGTATACTTACTTTGTATGTTGATATAATTGGCAAGGGTGCCTCTTGCAAATAAACAAGTTGTGGAATCGGCTTGTTTTCCACTTTTCAGATTTTAAGTGCTTTCACAGACACCCTTTTCGGAGGCAACAATGAATATTATACATTTTTCGGTCGGCGACTTGCTTCAATTAAAGAAAAAGCACCCCTGTGGGTCTGATATTTTCAAGGTCTTGCGCTGTGGTAGCGACATACGAATTGTTTGTACAAAATGCGGCAGAGATATGACTCTCCCAAGAGAAAAGCTCGAAAAAATGATTAGAAAAGTTCTCCCCTCCGACGAGAAAACTCTTTGAAAAGGAATACCGATATGTTTTATTATCTTTCAGGAACTCTTGAATACAGAGATTCAAATACTTGCGTTGTAGATTGCACAGGAGTTGGGTACAAGCTAACAGTAAGTCTTACTACATCAGACTCGCTTGTAAACAAGATGGGTGAAAAGGTCAAGCTGTATACATATCTTGCCGTAAGAGAAGACGGAGTCGAGCTTTTCGGATTTGCTTCAAATGAGGAGCGCTCATGCTTTAATCAGCTTATAACAGTAAGCGGTGTAGGTCCTAAAGCTGCTATGAGCATACTCTCCACTCTTACACCGGACAAATTTTCACTTGCTGTGTGCACAGAAGATATTAAAGCGATTTCAAAGGCATCAGGTATAGGAAGCAAGACTGCTGCCCGTATTGTTCTTGAGCTTAAGGACAAAATTTCAAAGGATATGATGACTGCAGGTTCTAAGACAACTGTCACTCCTATAACTGTTTCACTCAAAAATCCGGTGCTTACCGAGGCGTCAGAAGCACTCATGGTTCTTGGCTATGATAAAAATTCCATAGCTCAGGCACTTACTAACATCGAGCCCACGATAAATGATGTAGGTCAAGTTATAAAATTAGCGCTAAAAAAACTTGCAAGATAATTTTGGAGAATAAATCATATGATGGAAGAAGTTAATGAGTTCGATTTTGAAAATCGTATCATTTCAAACGAATACGATTCCTCTCAGGATTCGGAAATAGAAAACTCCCTAAGACCTAAAACACTTGACGAATACGTGGGTCAGGAAAAAGCGAAGTCAAATCTTAAAGTTTACATAGAAAGCGCAAAAATGCGCCAAGAAGCGTTAGACCACGTCCTTCTCTACGGCCCTCCCGGTCTCGGCAAAACCACACTTTCAACTATTATCGCTAATGAAATGGGCGTTAATATAAGAACGACCTCCGGACCTGCGATTGAAAAGCAGGGCGACCTTGCAGCGATTTTAACCAATCTTGCTGAAGGCGATGTTCTTTTTATAGATGAAATACACCGTCTTTCTCGCGCAGTAGAGGAAATTCTCTATCCTGCCATGGAGGACTACGCACTTGACATTATCATCGGAAAAGGACCGAGCGCAAGATCAATCAGATTGCCCATTCCGCGATTTACGCTAATCGGTGCAACGACAAGAGCAGGGCAGCTGACAACACCTCTTCGCGACAGATTCGGTGTTCTTCTCAAGCTGGAATTGTATACTCCCGAAGAGCTTGCCGCAATCGTTGAAAGGTCAGCCGAAATACTTAATATTTCTATAACCGGTGACGGTGCATACAGCATCGCTTCTCGCTCTCGAGGCACGCCGAGAATTGCCAATCGACTTCTTAAAAGAATACGCGATTTCGCGCTTGTTAAAGGAGACGGAACTATCACCTCTGAAATTGCCAAATACGCCCTCGAATCCTTGGAAATCGACGAGCTCGGTCTTGACAACGTAGACAGGCGTATGCTAGAAGCAATAATCAAATATTATTCAGGCGGTCCTGTCGGACTTGATACATTGGCAGCAACCATAGGAGAAGAGCCCGTCACAATCGAAGACGTATACGAGCCATATTTGATACAAATCGGTTTCCTTGCAAGAACTCCTAGAGGCAGATGTGTAACAAGACTTGCATACGAACACCTAGGCATCCCCTTTGTGCCTGCAGCAAACAGCGGAGCACAGGTAAACGGTCAGAAAATTCTGGACCTCAATAACTGATATTTTTGTTTTTTACAAGTAAATAAGCAAAGTGCGAAAATTGAACCATACACAATTTCCGCACTTTTTATATCTAAATTACTGTGTCAGTTGGTCAGCACACCGTAAGTTATTTATGGCCTCTCGTCTGTCAGATGCCTTAAAGACACTACTGCCGGCAACAATAACATTAGCACCGGCTTTTATTGCATCACATGCTGTTTTTTCATTAATACCACCGTCAACCTGAATATCAATATTAAGACCTTGACGTTCAATTTCCATTCTTAGTTTTTTGACCTTTTCAAGCGTTTGCGGTATAAGCGACTGTCCTCCGTATCCCGGCTCAACAGTCATCACAAGCACCATGTCGCAAAGTGAAAGATAAGGATAAATCTCTTCTATTGAGGTGTTTGGCTTTACAGATACTGCCGCTTTTTTTCCTTTGTTTTTTATCATTTCTATACATTCAAGCGGCTTTTTTGTAGCTTCTATATGAAAGGTGACAAGGTCTGCGCCCGCCTCGGTAATAAATCTTTCTATGTATCTTTCCGGCTCTACAATCATAAGATGTACATCGAAAAACATATTGCTTCTTTTCCTTAATGATTCAATAACCGGTAATCCAAAAGATATGTTTGTTACAAACATTCCGTCCATTACGTCAAGGTGCAGCATATCAGCACCCGCTGTCTCTATATCATTAACTTCTTTTTCAAGATTTGAAAAATCAGCTGCTAATAGCGATGGTGATATTTTAATCATTTTAATTCCTTTCTTTTTGTGGCATATTTTATTTTGCGTCATAAAATATTATGGAGGCAAAGAGAACTCTGCGGCTATAATTTGGCATAGACATTATTAAAAAACAGGAAGTGCTTCGGATTTTGCCGATTTATACCGCATTTATATATTAAGACGAAAAGCATCTCACAAAAGTCGGGATGCTTTTTGCTTTATCTCCAAGAGAACAACAGCATGAGCCGCAATCCCCTCTTCTCTTCCCGTAAATCCAAGATGCTCTTCTGTGGTCGCCTTAACATTCACCTGAGAAATGTCGCATCCAAGAGCTTTTGCTATATTTAATCTCATATTCGGTATATAAGAAGCAACCTTTGGAGCTTGCATAACAAGCGTTGAATCAACGTTTACGATACTTGCACCTCGCGCTCTCATAATTTGCGCAACTCTCTCCAAAATCAAAATGCTTGATATTCCCTTGTATAATGGGTTGTTATCGGGAAATTGATTTCCAATATCTGCTTCTCCAAGCGCCCCGAGAATTGCGTCTGATACAGCATGTAAAAGTACGTCTGCGTCAGAATGCCCCAAAAGACCTCTTATGGCAGGTATTTCTACCCCCCCAAGTATAAGCGCTCTTTCTTCTACGAGGCGATGCACATCATATCCGTGACCTATACGTAAATCAGACATGTTTATCTCCATTCAATAAAAACTTTGCATATTCTATATCTTCTTTTACAGTAATTTTGATATTGCCCCTGCCGGTTTTTGAGCAATACGGATACACCCCTATTCTTTCAAGAAGCATGTTGTCATCGGTAATCGATTCATCAAGTGTTTTGACAGATTCAAGCGCTTTCCGATAAAGGTCCGTCTTGAATACCTGCGGAGTTTGTATTGCACAAAGAGTCGAGCGATTCACTGTTGATTTAATCTTACCTGACTCGTCAATTACCTTAACAGTATCGGTAATAGGCGTAGAAGCGGTTGCAGCACCGTATTCAAAAGCATCACGCACAACTCTTGTAATGATTTCATTTGATACAAGACAACGAGCAGCATCGTGTATTGCCACATATTCTGCCTTGCAATTAAGTGCTAAAAATCCATTTTTAGCAGATTCTGCGCGACTTTCACCGCCGACAACAATCTTTTTTACCTTCTTAAAATCTTTTGTTTCGCGATGTGCGAAATCTAATTCCTCATTTCGCGCAACAATTATTATATCGTCTATTATATCGCAATTTTCAAATGCTTCTGTCGCCATATAAAGCACGGTTTTATCCAAAATAGAAAGCGTCTGCTTGGTTGCTTCCATATCCATCCTATTTCCCTGTCCTGCAGCTAATATAACTGCACTGACATGCCTTTTAACAGCCATCTCCATAATCCATCACTTTCTGTAATATACAAAATGCGCAGTAATTGTTCTTTCTTTATTTCCGTTCAACATGTCAGGTCCCTTTATCACCACGCCGTCTCCGCTCATAAGATAACTTGCTTCAAGGTTCTTTACTTCACACATGAACAGACGGTCTGCAGAAGAATCTACGATAAAAACATCATCCTTCAGGCAAAGAGAGCCGCCCCGACCGACAACGTCATCATTTCCCTCGCGGTTCTCGGTAACATAGCGTATTGCCTGTCCATGAAGTTCTTTTGCACGTTCAAGCTTAAATTTATAGCTGTTAGGTTTATTCTTCACTCCGAAAAGCTTTGAAAAAAAAGACATCAAAAATCCCCACCGTAATTCAGATTTAGTACAGTTTTTAAGCTCCAATTACTATTAGTATTATTTTAACACAAAACTCACAAAAATGGAAGTAATTATTTTAAGTTTTTGTAATTATGATTTTTTTATATTTTTTTGAAAAAAGTATTGATTTTTTGCTAAATGTGTATTATAATAGTATCAAAGTGGGTGAAAGTGGGGCATTTTGGAACATATTTCACCTAAAAACCCAAAAAATATTACAGGAGGTATAGTGCGTTGTCTTTCGTTGGTTCATATACACATTCGCTTGATACGAAAAAACGAGTATTCGTTCCGTCTAAATTCCGCGAAGAATTAGGCGAAGAATTTTACATAACGAGAAAATTCGATGCCTATCTTTCTGTATACACAGCTGAGGACTGGGAGGCATATGTAGAAAAGATTTCTAAGCTGCCCGAAGCCGATGCGGACGAGTTTCAGGATTTCATTTTGGGCGCTGCTCAAAAATGTGTTCCCGATGCAAATGGAAGAATTATTCTTGAAGACCGTCTTTTAAAGCATGCAAAAATAGAAAAAAACATAGTCTTTGTGGGCGCCGGCAAACAAATTCGTCTGTGGTCCGAAGAAATATGGAATGAGCGCGAGCAAAACAGAGATTACGAAAAGATGCGCAACATTATGCGCCAATACGGACTTTAATTTCTTTTGTTTTTGAGAGGAAGTCAGAATGTCAGATACATCCTTTAAGCACACGTCAGTGCTCCTTTACGAATGTATAGAGTCCTTAAATATACGGGACGGTTACACATACGTAGATTGCACTACAGGCGGAGGCGGACATTCGCTTGAAATAGCAAAGCGACTCGGGACAAGCTCACGTCTTATATGCTTTGACAAAGACCTAAATGCGATAAATGCCGCAAAAAAAAGACTTGAGCCCTACAATAATCAGATTACTTATATTAATGAAGATTTTTCACGACTTGGAGAAGTAATCAAGCGTCTTGAAATTGACAATCTCGGAGGCGTTCTCGCTGACCTTGGTTGCAGCTCGCACCAGTTTGACACTCCGGAACGTGGCTTCAGTTATATGCACAATGCCCGCCTTGATATGAGAATGGACACAACCGCCCGTTTAAGTGCATATGAAATTGTCAATGAATATTCAGAAAGCGATTTGAAAAGAATAATATATGCTTACGGAGAAGAAAAATTTGCACCACGAATTGCCTCGGAAATTTGCAAAAGACGTGCCTTCTCTCCAATAGAAACCACCTTTGAACTTTCAGAGATAATAAAATCTGCAATTCCCTCCTCTGCAAGAGTTGGAGGACCTCACCCCGCAAAAAGAACGTTTCAGGCAATAAGAATAGAGACCAACGGGGAACTTGATGTTATAAAACCACTTATTAAGGACGCTGCAAGTGCAATGTGTACGGGTGGACGAATTGCAATCATATCTTTCCACTCTCTCGAAGACAGAATAGTAAAGCAAACATATAAAGAACTTACCGCAGGATGCACCTGCCCCAAGGACTTCCCTGTATGCATATGCGGAAACAAACCAACATTAAAAGAAATAACAACAAAGGCGATACTCCCAACCGAAAAAGAACTTATAGAAAACTCTCGTTCAAGAAGCGCTAAGCTTCGTGTTACGAAAAAATTAAAAGGAGAATGAAAATCATGAACGCCAATGTATATGAAAAGTTATATATGAATATGAAGAACAATTTTACTGTCGTAAGCGAAAATCTTGAATATACGCTCGGCGAATATATGCTTATGAAAGCCGGGAAGAAAAAAACACAAAGCTCTATTCTTCCTGTAGCTAAAACAAGCCATACACAAAATACCGCGGTTAGTACGTTTTTCAGATATATAAACGAAAAGCTTACTGTTAAGACCCCGCCCGTAAAGGATAAAACTATCCGCCGCTTCCCTCTTCGCACAGCAGCTGCTGCTTGTCTTTCGGGTGTAATTGCTTGCTCCCTTATATTCTCTTACGGTTCCGCAAATATGCTCAATTCCGAAAAATCGGCTCAAGTTATGGCTGAAGTCGAAGCAGATGACTGCGATAGACTCGAATATACAACGATAGATTAAAAAGTATCTTCATAATTTTCATAAAAAAACGGATATATAAATAAAATATAGCGATAGCTCTTTTTGTGGGCTGTCGCTATATTTTATTTTTGAGGTAAATTATGAAATCCAAAATTCAAGGACGAAATACAATATTTGTAACCAAAAGGCGTATTATCATAATATGTGTTTCATTTTTGCTCTTTCTTTCCCTTCTCATAAGCAATCTTTTTAAATTACAAATACAAAATCATCTTTTATATAAAAATAAAGTATTTGACCAAATTACCACCACCTCTAAATTACGCGCCGACCGAGGAAATATTTTTGATAAAAACATGAATGTACTTGCCACTACGGTTACCGAATGGCGAGTATTTATTTCTACAAAGGAAATTAAAAAAGCTGAAAAGGAAACCGGTACTCCATACTCCTCAATTATCTCGAGCGGCTTATCGGAAATCTTAGATATATCAAAGTCAACACTTCTTGAAAAAATTAAAAACACAAACGTTCTTGATGTCACAATTAAAAATTCCGTTCCGCAAAAGCTTTATGAAAGAGTGATTGAATTTATCAAGAATAATTCTTTGGAAAATCTCGTTTTTACAGAAGCACAAAGCTCTAGGTATTATCCGGAAAACACTTTAGCCGCACACGTGCTCGGCTTTTGCGGAAGTGATAATCAAGGACTTTACGGTTTAGAATATTATTATGATAATATTTTAAGCGGAACTGATGGATATTACCTGTATGCCAAGGATGCAAACGGAAACGTTCTTAACACGGAATTTTCTACATATTTTCCTGCCGAGGACGGCTATTCTATAATAACTACATTAGATTCATATATACAGAAGCAGCTTGAAAGCCAACTTGAAACAATAAGAATTAATCACTCCGTTAACAACAGAGTAACAGGAATAGTAATGGATACTAAAAGCGGCGCTGTGCTTGCAATGGCAACGTCTACCCCTTTTAATCCTAATGACCCCTACACACTTGATGAATTATCTATGGAAAAGCTTAGGCAATCACCTTATGCCCCCGACACAGAAGAATACAAAAAATATAAAAAAGAATTGCTCGAAATCATGTGGTCAAACAAAGCTGTAAGCGAAACCTATGAGCCGGGTTCAACCTTTAAAATAATAACTGTTTCCACTGCTTTAGATACAAAAGCGGCAACCCTTAATGATGTTTTCAGCTGCAAAGGCAGCTATAAAGTAGGAGGTTGGACTATTAAATGTCACAAAACCACAGGACACGGAAGCGGTTTTTCCCTTGCATACGGACTTCAGATGTCATGCAACCCTACTATGATGCAGCTTTCCGAAAGAATAGGTGCTGAGCGTTTTTACAAATATATAGAAGCTTTCGGTTATTTTGAAAAATCCGGTATAGATTTACCAAGTGAAGCGTCAACTATTTTTCATGAGCTCGAAAATATCGGGCCGACAGAGCTTGCGACAATTTCTTTCGGACAACGCTTCAAGGTTTCAATAATTAATCATCTAAGTGCAATTTGCGCAGTAGCGAACGGCGGATACCTCGTAACTCCATATTTGGTAGAAAAAATTATTGACGAAAACGGCAACGTAATTTCGGAACATTCTCCCGAAATTAAAAGAAAGGTTCTAACAGATGCCACCGCCAAGGAAATAGCAAAAGCTCTCGAGGAGGGTGTCAGCGGAAACGGCGGAGCTAAAAACGCATACGTTGAAGGATATAAGGTTGCAGCAAAGACAGGAACATCAGAAAAATTCGATATCCTCGATGAAAACGGGAAGTCTTATTTAAGAATCGGCTCTACCGTAGCTTTCGCCCCCTCTGATGAATCAGGAATAGCTGTAATAATAGTCGTCGATGAACCAACCTGTCAAGTGAAATACGGCAGTATGGTTGCCGCACCTTACGTTTCAGCCCTTCTTGAGAGAATTCTTCCCTATTTGGAATACGAATCAAATGAGTTGCAGATAAATACAACGGTGGAAAATTTTGTAGGAATGCCTCTGTCAGCAGCTAAAAAAAGACTTGCAGAGCTTAAACTTTCATACGAAGTCGTCGGAACGGGAGATATAGTACTCAGTCAGACTCCAAAGGAAGATGATAAGATTACCTCGGCAAATTCCAAAATAATTTTGTATACCGAAAATTCACCCCCTGACGTTCGTGTTCCCTCTTTGGTCGGGAAAAATTTAAGTGAAGCTGTAGAAACTGCCATAAATGCCGGTCTGAACATTTCAATCAAAGGAAGCTGCGGAGGAACGGTAATGTCACAATCCCTGCCCTATGATGCAATAGTGGAAAGAGGAACTGTCATAACATTGTACACTCTTATAACCGATTATGAAGACTAGAAGAAAAGAGATAAAGCTATGTATCTTAACGAACTGATACACGAAAATGAGTGTGAAAATTTTCAAATACCCATTAAAATAACAATAGAAAACGTCACAACATCTGTCGAGAGGATTTCTGAAAACACCCTCTTTGTTTTAATTAACAGTATAAAGTTTGACGTAAGAAACATAATAAATTATATTATTGCAAAAAGACCTGCGGTAATACTTGCAGATATGGATATTGAGTTTCCGGAAAGCGAAATACCCGTCTTAAAATGCAATAATACGCGAAGTTTACTTCCTTATATATATAGTAGGTTCTATTTACTCGATTACAGCAAGCTAAAATTTGTAGGAATCACCGGAACAAACGGTAAAAGCACAACCGCAGAAATGATTCGTAAAATTCTAGAATACTCGGGTAAAAAAGTTGGATTTATAGGCACGGGAAAAATAGAAATTGACGGTGTCTGCATAACCGATTCCACATATTCAATGACAACACCCGACCCCGAGCTTTTATACTCCTCAGTTCGAAAAATGCAAGATAGCAATGTGGAATACGTTGTTATGGAGGTTTCAAGCCATGCGCTCTATTTCGATAAGGTGCTTCCAATCACATATAAGGTTGGAATTTTCACAAATTTTTCAAGAGACCATTTAGATTTTCATGAAAATATAGGAAATTATTTTAATTCCAAGCTAAAGCTTTTCCGGCAATCAGAAATAGGAATATTCAACCTAGACGATGAATATTGCCGAAAAGCATATAAGGTTTGTGAAAGCAAAAAAATCGGTGTAGGAATAATCTATCCTGCAGATACCGTTGCCAGATGTATAAATATTTTAGGTCTTAGGGGCTCGCAGTACATATACAACGACGGTACACGTCTTTTCAAGGTTAACCTTAAGCTTCCCGCACCTTATAATATATATAATTCGCTGCTCGCTTTAAGAGCCGCAATAGAGCTTGGAGTAAAGCCCTGTATTGCCAAAAAAGGCCTGGAAGAGCTCACAGGAGTTGAGGGACGACTCGAAATTATAAATAAAGATTTAACAGTAATCATTGATTATGCGCATACTGAGGAAGCTGTAGAAAATTTATTAAAATTCATAAATTCGGCAAAAATATATAGGCAGAAGATAATTTCTGTTTTCGGGTGCGGTGGTGACCGTGACCCCAGCAAAAGACCTAAATTTGCAAAAATCGCAGAAAAATTTTCCGAACTTTCTATAGTGACTACAGATAATTCAAGAAGCGAATCGGAAAACGAAATAATTAAAGATATTCTGAAAGGATTCTCTTGCCCCGAAAAAAGAAGAGTTATAAAATCACGTACAAAGGCAATAAAAACAGCAATCCAAATTGCAGACAAAAACGATATAGTTGTTATATTCGGCAAAGGGCATGAGCGTTACAATATTGACAAAAACGGCTCACATCGCTTTGATGAAAGAGAGATAATCAAAGAAGCACTTATGGAAAGAAAATTAAAGGAGGAAAAGAAAAATGAGACTTTCTCTGGCAATTTCTCTGACTCTTAAAGATGTTTCATATTTTTCAAACGGTGTACTTAATGCAGATGGAAGAATTAAAATTAAGTCTATATGCACTAATTCAAAGAAAGTTAAAAGCGGTGACCTTTTTATCGCACTGAAAGGAGAAAACTTTAACGGTGAGGATTTTATCGACGAGGCAAAGAAAAAAGGTG
>JAZSJG010000025.1:0-15391 GCA_045534215.1 Eubacteriales bacterium | reverse complement strand
CCTATAATATTAAGCAATGTTGTTTTACCACATCCCGACGGTCCGAGAATAGAGACGAATTCATTTTTTCTAAAGGAAATGTTAATACCCTTTAGAGCAGCTACCGTTTCTGATGCAGTAACATAATTCTTCTTGATGTCTTTTAGTCTGAGCATCTATAAATAACCCCTTATAAAATTTATCTAAGGTATTATACTATATTTTTGCGTGTGTGTCTATGAATAAATATAAATTTAATTGTAAAAATTTTTCTAAAAAAACTTGATTTTTATCCCAAAGGCGTATAATATTAGATTGTGTAGGGATATAAATTGCCGCACGGCATTAATGTGATGTGGAAGATGTTGCCCGCACCCCTACGGAAAGGTACGTCGAGGGGCACTACGGCGAAAACGATGGCTTAGGTTTACGGGAGGGGCGCCCCATCCCATATGGATAAAGGCAAAGCGAGCACTTTGCCATTTACACGACGGCAATGCTTTAACAATCATATCACGTTGGCACAAGTATAATAGATTTAATTTACATAACAAGAAAGAGAAAAATATGAAAGTTGCAGTAGTTGGTTCAAGGGGAATAAGACAGATAAATTTAGGAAAATATCTGCCTGCCGAATGCGATGAAATAGTTTCGGGAGGAGCTATAGGTGTTGACACCTGTGCAAGACATTATGCAATAGCTATGGGGCTTAAGCTCAAGGAATTTTTGCCCGAGTATGAAAAATACGGCAGACGTGCGCCAATTTTACGCAATTTTCTGATAGTTGATTATGCAGACGAGGTCATTGCTTTTTGGGACGGAGTGTCAAGAGGCACGTTTTCTGTTATAGATTACTGTCACAAAAAGGGAAAGAAAATTCGCATTGTAAGAAAAGAGGAGCTATTGTAAAGAGGAATTTGAAAGAAGCTTTTTATTGACAAAAAAGCTTCTTTTTGGTAAAATATAAGAAGACCGAAAGACAAGAGCGGAGGTGCTGCAATGAGAAGAAAAACGGCTTTGCCTGAGCTTCTGGCTCCGGCAGGAGATTTTGATGCGCTTGTTGCGGCAATTTCTGCGGGTGCTGATGCTGTTTATATTGGCGGCAAGAGCTTCGGAGCGAGAGCTTATGCAAAAAATTTTGATACAGATGAGCTTTCGCGCGCGGTCGAATATTCCCACCTTCACGGAAAGAAAATTTACGTAACGGTTAACACTCTTGTTTATGACAGAGAGCTTTCTGTGCTTTCAGATTATGCGAAGATGCTTTACGAAATCGGGGTTGATGCAGTTATTTGTGCTGACCTTGGCGCAATAAAGGAGATAAGACGAAGAGCTCCAAATCTTGAGATACATGCATCAACTCAGATGTCTGTGCACAATTCCCCGGGTGCACAGATGGCTGCTCTTTTGGGAGCTTCAAGGGTTGTAGTTGCACGCGAGCTTTCGTTTGCTAATATAAAGGAAGTTATAGAAAAATCTCCTGTTGAAGTAGAGATGTTTTTACACGGGGCACTATGTGTCTGCCATTCGGGACAGTGTCTTATGTCCTCGCTTGTGGGTGGCAGAAGCGGAAACAGAGGAGAGTGCGCACAGCCCTGCCGTCTGCCGTACAACAACGGATATCCATTATCCCTTTCCGACCTCTCTCTTGCCGAGCACGTGCCCGAGATTGTAGACTCAGGCGTAGCTTCTCTTAAAATTGAGGGAAGAATGAAGTCGGCACAGTACGTGTATACCGTGACTAAAATTTATAGACGTCTTCTTGACGAGCACCGTCGAGCAAATCAAGAGGAATTGAAGACACTGAGTGAGATTTTCTCTCGCGAAGGATTTACTGACGCTTACTTTACAGATAATAAATTTTCAAAAATGACGGGTGTTCGCACCTCTTTGCAAAAGCAGAAGACACGCCAAATAGAAGAAATAAAGATTTTGCCGCAAAGGATAAAGGCGGAGGCAAAGGTCATAATGCGCCTCGGAGAAAAAAGCTGTATGACACTTACGGCAAACGGCAGGAGTGTTATTGTTTTTGGTGACGAGCCGAGTCCTGCAATTAATTCGCCTTTAAGTGAAAATGCTGTCAAAGAACGTCTTTGTAAGATGGGCTCGACATTTTTTACACTTGACAAAGCTGATATAGAGCTTATTCTCGACGAGGGAATAAATCTTTCTCCCTCGGCAATTAACGCTTTAAGAAGGGATGCGGCAGCGAAGCTTTCGAGTACAAAGAGAGAACTTGTTTTTACAGAACCGTACACCCCGTGTAACGTCATTACAGAGAAAAAACGGTTGAAAACAGTGCAGTTTTTATGCTCCGACGCGTTCTTTGAGCTCAAGAAAAAACATTGCGAGGTTTTGGAAAGGTTTGATATAATTTTCTTGCCCCTTTCCGATGCCGCCGAGGGAAATTTTTCAAACGGAGTTGCCATTCCGCCTGTTATTTTAGACAGCGAGCTTCCGCTTGTAAAGGAGCTCCTTTTGAAAGCAAAGGAAAACGGCTTAAAATACGCTCTTGTCGGAAACATCTCGCATATACCCCTTGCAAAAGAGTTTTCTTTGACTCCTATAGGAGATTTCAGATTGAATATAACCAACTCTCTTACAAAAGAGGTGTATCGCACCTTTGGAGTTTTTGATGCAATTCTTTCTCCCGAGCTTACGTTGCCTATGGCAAGAGATATAGGAGGAGCAGAGATAGTTTGCGGAAGAATTCCCCTTATGCTTACCGAGCGTTGCTTTATCAAGGAAAATTTCGGCTGTCAAAGATGTAAGACAGCTTTTCTCGAGGACAGATATTCGGAGAAATTTCCGATAGTCAAGGAATTCGGACATAGAAATATTATACTTAACTCCCTGCCTACTTATATGGGAGATGTAAGAAAAGAACTTTATTCCTTTGGAATTTTACACGAGCATTTTATTTTCTCTCAGGAGACTCCCGAGGTAATAAAGAATATGACCGATGCCTATTTTAGCGGTGCATCTGTTCACGGTGCAGTGAGAAGAATCGGTATGAGGCGTACAAAGGAATAAAGCGGAATTGTGACTTCAAAAGAATTGGAGAGGAGCCGTTATGAAGATACTTATTACAACAGATATATATACGGATTCGATAAACGGTGTCATTACGTCCGTAACCAATCTTATAGACGAGCTTCAGAAAAGAGGGCACGAGGTGCGTGTTCTTACCTTTTCGCGTTATGCGAGGAAAAGCTATACAGAGGGAAACGTAACCTATATAAAATCAGTGCCGCTTCGTATATATGAGAACGTGCGAATGCCGATTTCTCTTTATCCAAAGCTGCTTAAGGAAATTGTTGCGTGGCATCCTGATGTAATTCACTCACAGTGCGAGATGTTTTCATATAGGTACGCACTTTATGTATCTAAGAAGACGCAGGCGCCCATAGTTCACACATATCATACAATGTATGAGGATTACGTTGGCTATGTGTTCTTTGTAAAGAAAATAAGCCGTTTCATAGTCAGAAAATATACAAAGTATATTCTCGAGAAGGCAAACTCGGTTATTGTTCCGACAGAAAAGGTGAAAAATAAGCATTTATGTGACGGAGTAAGAAGCGATTTTCAAGTAGTTCCCTCAGGCATTGATTTGAGCAGGCATATGGGAGATGTTGCCGAAGAGGAGATACTTTCCTTAAAGGACAAGCTTGGTATTCCAAAAGAAGCAAAGGTGCTTATAAATCTAGGACGACTCGGTGCGGAAAAGAACATAAACGAGCTTATATCGCTTGTATCCAAGGTGTGCCTTAAATACGAAAATACGATTTTCCTTATAGTCGGCGACGGACCCGAAAGGCAGCGTCTTGAACAAGAGGCAAAAGACAATGGAATAGCAGACCGTGTAATTTTTACAGGAATGATTCCACCGGAAGAGGTACATAAATATTATCGGCTGGGCGATGTTTTTATAAGCGCCTCCACGAGCGAAACGCAGGGGCTGACATACATAGAGGCAGCGGCTAATGGCCTGCCACTCGTGTGCCGCAGTGATGAATGCCTCAACGGAATAATAATTGACGGAGAGAACGGATTTGAATACAAAAGCGACGAAGATTTTCTCTGCGCCATAGATAAAATCTTTACAGATAAAAACTTGTCGGCAAAATTCGGAGGTAAAAGCCGCGAAATAGCGTCTATTTACAGTAAAGCAAGCTTCGCGGATTCTGTAGAGAGAATTTACAAAGCGGTCATTGAAGAAACAAACAAGGAAGCTCTTAAGAAAGGATAAGACGTATGTCGAGAGAGAATTTCAAAGCGGGAACACTTGAAGCTCCATTGCCTGCCGTCATGGTAAGTGTCGGAGATATGGAAAACGCCAATATTATCACTATCGGTTGGACGGGCATACTTTCCTCCGACCCGCCAAGAGCATACATATCGGTCCGCCCCTCGCGCCATTCTCATAAAATGCTTAAAGAGCGGGGAGAATTTGTTATCAATCTTACCACAGAAAAGCTTGCTCTTGCTACAGACTACTGCGGAATTTACACGGGTGCTAAGGTGAACAAATTTGAAAAGTGTGCCCTGACTAAAGCTGAGAGCAAGTGTGTTAGTGCACCTACCATTAAGGAGTCGCCTCTTGCGCTCGAATGCAGAGTGTTTGAGGTTATCGAAAGCGGAACACACGATATATTTATGGCGGATATTCTGAACGTTTCGGTTGATAGCTCGTTGCTTGATGAAAAGGGAAGAATTTGCTTTGACAAAGCAGGACTAATTGCATATGCGCACGGAGAATACTTTGCGCTTGGCAAAAAAATCGGAAGATTCGGGTATAGCACGGACAAGTCGTCAAAATCAAGAATGCGAACTCACTCCGCCCCCAAAAAAGAGGAAATGAAAAAGGGAGGAGCAAGGCGTGCTTAAGGAAAGCGACAACGTAAGAGAAAAAATACTTCAGCTGATAGGCGCCGAATATGAGAGCGATGCAGCGTTTGAGAGAAAAATGGGACTCTCCGACAAGACGGTAAACAATTGGCGCAGAGGACTCTCAAGCTCGTATATGAAGATGCTCCCCGAGCTTTCGGAGGTGCTTTCGGTAAACGTAACCGAGCTTCTTGATATTCCTCTCAGTGCTGACAAATCAGACCTTTCCTCCGAGGAAGCACATCTTCTTAATCTCTACAGAAAATCACGCACAATGTCCCCTAAGCTTCGAGAGGCGCTTCGCGAAACTCTTGAGAGCGTCATAAACCTCTATATAAAAACGTCCTCCGAGGAGAAGGCAAAGGGCAGAAGACGCTCTTTGTCGGACACAGCAAAAAAGAAATAAAGCTTTTATAGAAAAAATAAAGATAAAACGCTTACCCCTTGTTAAATTAGGGATAAGCGTTTTTTAATTAAAGAGTTTGCATTTTGAATGAAGGCGGGCTATCCTGCTGTTATCTCGAGAATTCCCTCATTCTTTTCAATTTTATAGTTTTTGGTCACATCGTTGCCGCTTGCATCAAGAATTGTTATTTTGTCTATGGTATTCGTTATTTTGCCAACTTCGGTAATCTGTGCAGAAATTACGGTATGAAGCTCGTGACCTTTTATAAGAGCGCCTTGTGAAATATAAGAGGATGCATTCGCAAGAGGTTCGCCGTCATACTCCTTAGAGGCAGAGTAGGATGAAACTGTTAATTCGCGCGGGTCTATTTTAACAAGGGTGTAGCCGTTCTCTGTCCCGTATTCGTCTACTATAATGATTGCCGCATCCGAGGATGGAACCTCTTCGCCGTTGTAGTAAAGATTATATGAGATATACGAATTAATATCGTTGTTAACCTCGTCTGAGGTAATCCAACCTGCATCTGTAAGGAATATGTTTATTGATATGTCGGAAACGGTAAAGCCGTCTGCAATTTCTCTGATTACGTAGTCAACGCCCTCCTCATTGGAGTATGTAAGCACTTTGCCGTCGTAGTACTTTTGCAAGGTACCGAGATAAATCTTGATGACGGTGCTCGACATCTCAAGCGTTCCGGTCCTGTATTCTATATTGAAAATGCTTGTTACGTTTGTTCCGTCGGCATCAAAAATCTCAAAGCTTTGCACAGTTGAAATCGCGCGTCCCGCATGATATAGGGAGCCGCTTACCGTTACTGAGTAGGTGTATCCGTTTTCCTCAAGGTATGCTATGGTGGGATTCTTTATAATTTCATTTGAGGCAAACAGGGGAGAACCTGTGTATTCTTGAAAATTGAAAACAGGTTGAACAATGATGGTGGGAAGCTCTTCGTCCAAATCAGCGGTGTCGTCCGAGATATCGCTGTCCGAGCCGCCTGAGTTACCGCCAGAACCGCCACCGGAGCCGCCGCTTCCCGTAACCTCTACAGGTATCCAACCAAGCCCGTCAATATAAACCTCAACCCAAGCATGAGCGTTCGCTGCAGTTACCTCTGTGCGCTCTCCTGCAACAGCATTGCCCAAAAATCCAACAGTATATCTTGCAGGTATTCCAAGTGCTCTGTAAAGCATGGTTGCCGCAGTTGCATAGTGTCGGCATACACCTTTTTTGTGTACCGAAAGGAAGTCTATTACTACATTTTCGCTCGAGTTAAGAGCTATCGGGTACTTGAGGTCGTATTCTGCGGCACCCTGTATATAAGAGGCAACAGCGCTGATTATGTAGGGGTCATTCCTGTTGAAGTCCATATCCAAGATAATGCCGTTAAGAAATTCGCGGGTCGTATCATCGATGCCGAGATAGTATTCGTACACGAATTCTCTGTACGCTGCCTCGTAATCTTTAAGTCCGTCGGGTACGGTAAGACGACGAGTCGAATCATAATCCCATAGGTAGAATCCTACCTCGTAAGAATTGCTGACCGATTCTTCCGTGCCGATATCCCAATACGGAGGGTTGAAGCTTCCGTCTATTGTAAAGTACGGCAGAGAAAAGTTCGCAGTCGAATCGGGTGTTACGGTTACTGTAAACATCTCCTCTCCCGTGTTTTGCAAAGCGAAGCTTGTAAGATATGATGCAGGGTAGCGTGAGAATATGGAATCGGTATAGACCGGAGCATATCCCCAGGTGTTAGCTGCGTGACAATAATAATCTCCGTAGCTTAGAACCTTAAGGTAAATTGGTGCGCTGACGTTGGAATCAAGGTAGTAGACAACCTTCTTGTCGAGTACATTCTGAAGCTTGTTTCCGTTTTCTCCGCCACCGCCGCTTGTAGCACCCGAGGTGTCGAGCATTGTTCCGGAGCCGCTGCCTGAGCCGCCACCTGAGCCGCCACCGGAGCCGCTGCCTGAGCCACCGCCGGAACCGCTGCCTGAGCCGCCGTCTGAGCCGCCACCGGAGCCGAAAATTTCAAGAGTGCCGGCGATTATTTCAATAGCGAAATTGTCCGAAACTTCATTACCAAACGCATCTGTAATTGACACGGTAGCGTCGTTTGAAACCTTTCCAATTTCGGTTATAGTACCCGAAACCATGACACTTATTGAGTAATCGAATGGAAAAAGGCCGTCTATTTGCACTTCGTACATTCCGTTTGTAAGCGGAGTTCCGTCATAATACTTTGAATCGCTTGCGGTAGATACGGTAATCTTTGCTGTATCGGTTACCGTAAGAGTTCCGAAGGTCTTTGAGGGAATTTGATAGTTTTTAGTGACGTCGTTTCCGCTTGCATCCAACACCTTTACGGATTCGATGTCATAACTGTTGGGAATGCTTCCTATTTCGGTGATGGATTCGAAGCCATCTGCATAGAGCGTGTGAGAGCTAATGAGCGAGTGAGGAGCGTTGCCGTCTGCCAAAAGCTCAGGCGCTGTAAGGGGCGTACCGTCATAAATTTTCGCCTTTGAAGCCGATATTATCCATATTATTCTCGGAATAACCTCAAGCTCTGCATTTGTGTATGTTATTACGTAGTTTTTACTTACGTCAATCTTCCCGTAGTCAGGGTCGTTTGCAACTATTCGTGCCTCTGTGAGATTCTTCATCAATCCTACATCGGTAATTTTGGTTACGTTATAGGGTTCGGCAAACTGTCCGTGCGCTATTCCATCCCCACCGACAAGAGTGAGTGAGTCATTATAGTGCGGATTTGCGTCATACACCCAAAGTCCGCCTTTTCTTTGGAAATGAAGGTGGCGGGGTGTAATTTCAAGAGTTCCGAATTCGTAAGTTATTTTGTAGTTTTCCGTATAGATTTCACCGTACGTATCCGTGATTTCAAGCAGAAGCTTGTTAGGAATCAAGGATACGTTTTTTTCACTTGTGTAAGAGGAAATTGTCGAATACTGATTCTGAGCAAAGCTGCCTCTTATAATTTCGTATTCGATACAAGACTTGGGTGTTCCGTCATACAGGAAGGATGCACTGTTGGTCCTTACGGTTATTTCCCTTGGTAAAACGGTAAGAATACCAAGGACTTTTGTTATTACACAGTTATCGGTTATATCGCTTCCGTCAGGATAATAAATCTTCACAGATACGTCGTTTTTCACAGAGCCGACGTTTGTAAGAGAGCTTATAACCTCAATATCTATAATGGCGTTACCCGTGTCACCGTTAACCCATACGTCATACAGTGTGTTAGTAAGGGGCAGGCCGTTATATATAGCAGTTGCATCATACGTGTAAATTACTATTTCTGCAAAAGTTGTTACAACAAGAGTTCCCTCGGTCACCGAATCAATAGAGTAGTTTGCGGTTAGGTCAACCATTCCGCTTTCGTCAAATACCTTTATGGAGTTGAAATCAACAGTATTTACCGTGGAGCCGGGAAGAGTAATGCTGCCTGTCACATTTGCTATAAGAGAGTGTCCCGCAACAAGAGGGTTGGGAGATTTTTCGCTGACGAAAATGTGCGGTGCGGTGAGGGGAGTGCCGTCGTAAATTTTGCCGTCTGACGCTGTTTCTACATAAATTGAACGCTTAAGAACGTTGAGAGCTCCGTATATGTAGGAGAAGTCGTAATTATGGCTTACGTCTACCTCGCCGTCATATATCGCAACAGTAAAGCTGTTTTCTGCTATTCCCGCATTGGTAATGCTTCCTGTAAAGAAGTATTTGACCGTATGTCCGAGAGCAGGCGGTAATGAGCCCTTTGTTATATACGCCTCGTGATTGGTAAGGGACGTGCCGTCGTAAACCTTACTTGCGTCAACAGAGTAGAATGCAATGGGTCTATGCTTGACGGTAAGTGTTCCCTCAAGATAGGTTATTTCGTAATTGGAATTTACTTTTTTACCGTTTTTATCAAGAATTACAACCTCAGAGGAATAGGGATTGCTTACCATTCCCACCTCGGTTATGCTTCCCGAAGCTGAACCTATGAGAGAGTGACCCGGAACAAGAGTATTTTCGGAAAATCTCTCATAAATAAACACTTTGTCTAGGGTAAGGGGTGTGCCGTCGTATATTTTCTCGCCGCTTCCTGTCATAACAGTTATTTTTCTTGGCGTCACCTCGAGCTCACCGAATATCCATTTAATGTCGTAATTTTGCGTTACGTCCTCATAGTCAAGGTTGATTATCACAATTTCCAACCAGTTTACAGTTTTACCAACATCGGTTATCGTGCTGAAATTCTTTATAAGCAAATCATCGTCGACAGCGAGTGAGTTTTTGGAAACTGTCGCGAATTTTCTGCTATGCTCCATACCGTCGTAGACCCAACCGGCTGTTTCGGTAGTTATTGTTATACGACGCTTGTTTATTGTGATATATCCGTATTCAACCTCTATTTCATAGTTGTGCTTTACTGAGGTGCTGTCCGATTCAGAAATGATATCGAGCATAAGCACGTTCTGATACGTGCCGGCATCCCTTACGCTTGTAACCTGCGTAACCGTAATAGAATGGCGGGCTACAAGTCCGTCACCACCGATAACGGAAACATAGTCGTTCGAGTGATAAATGCCGTCATAGGTGAAAATATCCGAACCGGTAAGAAGGGTTATTCTTCTCGGGTTTATTGTAATTGTTCCGTTAATTACGTTTATGCTGTAATTGTCCGTGCGGATTTCGTCGGTATCTGCTTCATATATTTCGAAGAAGATTTCGTTTTCATAAACTCCGGCATCGACGTACGCAACGGAGCTGCCGAAGAGCTCTTGACCGGGAGCAATGCCCTCGTCTTCAGCGGTGTTCTTTATTTCCCAATATAGATAGTCGTGGTATTGGCTGTCGTAAAGAATTTCACATGAGCCGGTTGTTATATCAATCCTTCTCTTTACGATTTCAAGATATCCCATATCCACAACAATTTGATAGTTGTCCTTAAGGTCGGGATAAATTGTGCCTTCTCTGAAAATCTCAATATTTATACTGTTGCTTGTTGAGTCGGAAACCACGTTAACGGTTTTCCATCCCGATACTGAAAGAGTGTGACCCGTAACAAGACCCTCGTCGGAAGCGGTGTTGGTTATAGTATACTCTTCAAGCGAATGGTCCTGTCCGTCGTATACGATAGAGAAGGAGCCGGTTGAGATGTTCAGATTTCTCTTTGTGATTTCAAGAGTGCCGTCTATGACTGTTACTTCGTAATTTGAAAGCACGTCTGTGCCGTCGGCTCTCTCTATTGTGTGTGAAAGGAAGGTGTTTGTATATATACCGGCATTTCTTTCTGTAAATGTCCAGTAATAAGGAGTAAATACGTGAGTCGGAACAAGGCCTTCTGTTTCTTCGGTATTGGTTATTTCGTACTTTTCATAGCTGTGCGCCAAGTCGTCGTACACCCAGGTGAAAGACCCTACCTTTACGGTAAGCTTTCTTGGTATAACCTTAAGAGTTCCGAAGCTGACTGTTATATCGTAATTATTCTTGTCAACAGCTTCTCCGAGTGAGTTTAATATTTCAAAGGTGTCAAAGCTATTGGGTATGCTTCCTGCATTCGTGATGGAAGCCCAGCCGTAAGCTTCTATTACGTGAGTCGGAGCAAGACCCTCGTCTTCCTTAGTATTTGTCACATTTACGGTGTGTACAAATGCTGCCGTATCGTCGTATACCTTTTCAAAGGATTCTGTTATCAAATCAAGCTTTCTCGGGGTAACCTCTAATGTTCCTGTGAGGATGGAGGGCAGATAGTTGTGTGTTACGTCGCATCCGTTTTCATCGAGAATTTTAAGAGTCGTTACATCAAAGATGTTAGGAGTGCTTCCGACATCCGTTATGCTGCCCGTTACACTAAGAGATACGGTGTGCCCCAAAACAAGCTCGTTTAAGCTATCGGGGGATACTGTTACGTTAGCATTTTTAAGAGGTGTTGCATCGTAAGCTCTCTTTTCACTTGCGGTAGTAAGCAGGACTTCGCGTGCTGTCACCTCAATCGTTCCGCTTGCGAAAGACGTTGTGTAGTTTTTCGTTACGTCATTTCCGTCCTTGTCCTTTATTACAAATGAGAATATATTATCCTTAATTTCAGCGTCTGTAAGGATAATTGCGTCAACGACCTCAAAGGATTGCTCGGGCGCAAGTCCGTCAAGGGATAATTCGTATCCTGTTTCCGAGTGAGGAAGGGCATCGTATATCCAGCTGTTGCTGTTTGATTTTATATGAAGGTAACGGGTTGTTACCTCAAGTGTTCCGTACTCGTAGGTGATAAGGAAGTTTTCCGTTGCATCTGCTTTTTCATGTTCGTCGAAAATTTCAATTTCAAAGCGGTTTTTGCCAAGCTCTACGTCTATAAAGCGCGTGACGGTGTACTCTTTAATTGAAATATAGTGGTTTTCGGGAAGTTCGCCGTGTGTAATAACATAGCTTTCTTCGCTGTGCGGTATACCGTCGTATAGGTGTGAGGAGGAGCCGGTTAATATAGTTATTTCACACGGGGTGACCTCTAGCGTACCATAGGTGTATGTTATGTTGTAGCTTTCGGTGACGTCTTTTTCATCAATGCCCGTGATTTTGACCTCTACAATATTTTCATACGTGCCGACAACTCTGCCACTCGTACCTGTCAAAAGAAGAAGAGTGTCGTTCTGCGCTAAGCCGTCAGCACCGAGGATAAGAGTTTCGACACTGCTTGCCCCCTGCTCGCGTCCGTTATATACATAGGTGGCTGTATGAGAGGTGACGGAAAGGTTTCTTTTGTTAATTTTGAGTGTTCCGAAAAGAGCTTCTATTGCGTAGTTTTTCGTAGTATCCTTTCCATCTTCATTTTCAATCTTAAAGGTGATGCTGTTTTCGGTTTCTCCTGCGTAGGTTATAGATGCAGAGTTGATTAAGGAAATCTTTTCCGATTTTGCAAGACCCTCGACTGCGTAGCCCTTTTCACTTGCGTGGGGCAGGGAGTCATATGTCCATTCTTCATTTTCGGTTGAAATTTTAAGGGGTCGCGGTGTTACCGCAAGTGTTCCCGGGTTAAATGTCAACGAATAATTAAGACTTTTGTCGGAGGACGAGGAATCCACTACGGCAAAAATTGCCGAGTTCTTTATTTCTCCGACGTCTGTAAGAGAGGGAGCGTCCTTTATAATAAGCGTTTCTCCCTCGGCAATAGCTCCGCTATAGGTAAATTCAGTAAAGCTGTGAGGCGCTCCGTCGTAAACGAAGCTTGCATTTGGAAGCTCTATTGTGATAAGAGATGCTTTAACCTCAAGATATCCGCATCCGAGAACAATGGAGTAGAAGCTTGTAACATCCTCTCCGTCCGAATTGAAAATTCGAACCGAAGCTTCGTTTAATACGCTTCCTACGTTGGTAATGGAGTTAAGGTATGTAACTTCAAGACGGTCGCCGTCTGCTAAAGAGCCCGTAGGCAGAATTGAGTATGTGTTGTTTACAAGCGGTTTTCCGTCGTATACTTTTTCAGCGCCGTCGATTCTTATTTCAAGTCCTCTTGCGCTTACGTCAATTTCTTTTTTGGTAAATGATATGCTGTAGCTTTTCGTAACGTCGTTGCCGTTTTTATCTATAATGACAACCGTGTCAAGATTTGGGGAAACGTTTGCTTTTCCCGGAGTCAGTAATATTTCTTGATTTTTATCTTCAAATATGAAGTCGGGGCAGAACAGGGTGTCCCCCTCTTTAAGCTGTGAGCTTTCGATTTCGGGCGTTCCACCGTAAATCATAGACTCGGTCTTTATGTTGATTTCTATATTCTTAGGATTGATAACAAAGGTCTCGGCTTTGCCGTATCTGGCTTTTCCGAATATTGAAGAGGAAACAGGGCGGACGTTGTATTTTCCGGGAAGAATGGGGAATTCTTCCGACCACTCGTCTGTTCCGTCAAGCCGATATTCGTATTTTACTTTTCCAAGAAAAGCATTGGCGCTGAAGCCAAGCTCCTCTCCGTAAACAATAGATTCCGGGCACTCCTTAGCTCCTATTATTGTTCCTTTTACTGCAAGGATTGTAGTTGTAGTGGCGACAACAATGGACGCAGCTATGATTATCTTAACAAGATGCTTGAAGACAAATTTCAAGAACTGCGCGATTTTCGCCATTTTTTGTTCGTAACTTTCGTAGAGCATAAATTTCCACCTTGAATCTTATGTTTCGGTTAACGCACTCCGTTTGAGGAGCGCGTTAACCCGTTGGTTTGTTTTAGTTAAGAGTTACTTTAAGTGTTCCCTCAACAAAGAAGCGATAATAGTTAGAGGTAACGTCCTCACCGTTTTTGTTTCGTATAACGACGCTTTCTATTTTATTGTCGCTTTTGCCCATAGCAGTCTGTGAGCCGACAACCGTCCATTCAACTATACAGTCCTCGCCCTTAAGTTCGGAGGGGTCATATAGTATTTCATTGCAGGTGAGCGGTGTACCGTCCTTCTTTTTAGTTGCGCTTTGTGCGGTTATTGTGATGCTTGCAGGAGTGATTTTAAGATTTCCTGCTTCGCTTTTTGAAATATTGTAGCAGGAGGTAACATTGTTGCCGTATCGGTCAAAGACCTCGACAGAGAAATTCGCACGACTTTCTCCTACGTTTATAATGCTCGTTTTTGCCTTAAGGATGAAGAAGTGTCCGTCCTCAAGCTCTCCTGAAACATGATAGCAATCGCTGTCCCGGAGTGTGAGATACTCCGCGTCGTATTCCTTCTCATACGAGGTGCTTCCAAAGACTAGCTTGTCATAATAAAGCTGTACAATTCCTTTTCTGGTTTTTATTTCGAAGCTTTCAAGAACTATATCCGTAACGTCCTCGTTGTCACTGTTAAAGAATGCAAAGGATTCGATTGTTGACTGTGTCGTTCCCGGCACTGAAATCGAACCGGAAATTACCGCCTTGTAATAGCTTCCCTCGCCTATAAAGCCGAGAATGCTGTTGACCGCGGCATCAAGCGTTTGATTTGCCGAAAGAGTTGCACCGGGATAGTATTTTTCTCTCGTTTCTGCGGGAGTGAGGAATACTTCTGTTTTTTCTCCCTCGCCTCCTTCATTTTCTCCATCGCCTGAGCTTCCGCCGTTGCCTGATGAGCTGCCCGTAACCTCTACGGGTACCCATCCGAAGCCGTCAACGTAGATTTCAACCCAAGCGTGTGCCGTTTTCGAAGAAACTAAAATTTCTTCCCCGGCAGTCGTACTAGCTGAAAATCCAACTGTATATCTTGCAGGGATTCCGAGCGCGCGGTATATCATTGTCGCTGTTGTAGCGTAATGTCTGCAAACGCCCTCGTTATAGCGGGAAATAAAATCAATAACGATATTTTCACTCTTGTCAAGCTCTTTGTTGTAATCAAGATTGTAGTATGCAACGTTTTGAACGTAGCGAGCAACGCCCATAATGTCGTTGCGGCTTAAGCCGTTTGCTTCAATTATTCCGTCAAGAAATTCCTTTGTTTCGGTGTCAATTTTGAGATAATTCGAGTAAACGAAGGACCTGTATGAGAGCTCATAGTCAGAAAGCTCTTCCGGAACTGTAATTCCGACAATATCGCTGTAATCCGCAGGAATGTAGTAAAGGGAATAGTTTGACGAGAACTTATCCGCTCCACCGATATCCGAGGAGGGAATGCTGTAATTACCCTCTAATGCGAAGTAGGGAAGGAAAAAGTTTTGCCATACCTTTACATCCTGCGTTGAGAATGAGCGTACCGAAAAGGCATAGGAGGGAATTGACGCTGCCTGAAGTGCAAAGCTTCCAAGATAGGAGGCAGGATATTTTGAATCGAAAAGTGCCGTGTATTCCGGAGCCGCGCCCCAAGTACTTTTTGCAGATTTGCCGTAATCTCCGAAGCTTTGAACTCTTAAGAAAATATTTCCGTCAACCTCGGATTTTATTGTAAAGAGTATTGTTTCTTGGGATTCACCGCTTCCGCTACCGGAGCCGCCCGACGTATTGCCCGAAAGGTCTAATCCGCCGCCCGAGCCGTTTCCGCTACCTGAGCCACCTTCACCCGAGCCGCCACCCTCGAAGTCTTGCTCACTGTGGATGGTCAAAAATCCTTCACGGACAATCAGCTGATAGTTTCCTGTAACGTCATTGCCGTATTCATCAATGACGAAGTC